>NZ_CP118574.1:312500-625000 GCF_028898845.1 Streptomyces sp. WZ-12
ACGGGCCAGAGCGACGCGGAGGCGGTGGCCCGCGCCAAGGCGCTGGCCGATGCCTTCGTCGCGGACCATGTGCGGCGGATACGGGACACCGCGAACGCCGAGGCCAAGGCCCTGCTCGACCAGCGTGACCGAACGCAGGACGAACTCGCCGAGGTCAACAAGGCGGTCGGGGACGGATCGCCGAAGGGCGGGGCGAAGGCGCCGGCGAGTCTGGAGTCGCTCTTCGCCCGCCGTGCGGAACTCACCTCGCGGATCTCCGATTTGGGCCGGCGTGCCGCGGAGGCGCACATCGGCACGCCCCAACTCATCGCGGGCACACAGATCGTGGACGCCCCGCACGCGGTGCGGCGCTCCCTGCCCAGGACCGCTGCCACCGACGCCGCGATCGGGTTCGCCCTCGGACTCGTCCTCGGACTCGCGGTGGCCGCGGTCGGGACGGTGGTGGCGGACCGCCCCGTGCTGCGCCGGGACATCGCGGCGAACCTCGGCGCCTCGGTCCTCGCGGAGCTGCCCCGCCGGTCGGCCAGGCGGTGGCAGCGCCGACGGACCCGGGCGGCACGTGAACGGCTCGCCACGTCCCTGGCCCGCACCGTGCGCGGCTCCGCGGAACCGGTGTCGCTGTTGGAACTGGGCTGTGCGCGCAGCACGAGCGTGATCGCCCTGGCTCTCGCCGGGGCCCTGGCGGCGGACGGGCCGGTGGTGATCGTCGACGGTCTGCCCAACGCGCAGCTCGCGGGCCGCCGCCCGGAGCCGGGAGGTCCGACCGTGGTCAGCGGCGAGCGTGCCGCGGCCGTGTCGCACGAGGAACTCCGGTTCGGCGTCGGCTCGGTCGCGCCCGGCACCGCGTGGACCGACCTCCCGTACCTCGGCACTCAGACCGTGCTCGTCGTGCGGGCCGGGCACGGCAGCGCCGCGTGGCTGCACACCGTGGCGCGGCAACTCGCGGACCAGCGCATCGCGGTGATCGGTGTGGTGCTGATCGACCCCGATCCGCGGGACCGGACCGACGGCACGCTGTGGGACGGGCTGGGGACCGCGCTGTGCGGCCGGCCCGAGCGGCCGGCCCGGCAGAGCGGGACGGGCCGGCGGCGGGCCGAGTTGCTGCCGATGTGGGCGCGGGTTCCGAACAACGACCAGGAGGCGCGGTAGGCATGTGTGGCATCGCAGGGACTTACCGTTGGCCGGACGGGAAGGTCGTCACCGACCGGCTCACCGACGCCCTGGCCCACCGCGGTCCGGACGGGGCGGGCCGCTACGGTCACGCCGTCGGGGGCGGCGAAGTGCACCTCGGGCACCGCCGGTTGGCCATCATCGACCTGTCCGGGACCGGCGCCCAACCGATGGTCTCGGGCGGCCTCGCCCTGACGTACAACGGCGAGCTGTACAACGCGCCCGAGCTGCGTGCCGAGCTGGCGGCCGCGGGGGTGCGCTTCCGCGGTACCTCCGACACCGAGGTGCTGCTGGAGTCCTGGCGGCGCTGGGGCACGGGCTGCCTGCCCCGGCTGCGCGGCATGTTCGCGTTCGGGATCTTCGACGAGCGAACCGGTGAACTGGTGCTCGCCCGCGACCAGTTGGGCATCAAGCCGCTGTTCGTGCTCCGGCGCGGTGCGGGCCTGGCATTCGCCTCCGAGCTCAAGGCGCTCGCCGCCGCGACCGGCGGTTCGCTGCGGGTGGACCATGCGGCGCTGGTGGCCTCGCTGCTGTACTACTGGGTGCCGGACTCCCGGTGCGCGTTCCGCGAGGTGGAGAAGTTGCCGCCGGGGAGTTGGCTGAGGTGCCGGCCCGGCGGTCGGGTGGAGCGCGGCCGGTTCTGGCACCTTCGGGAGGTGGCCGCCGAGGGTCGGGAGCGGGCGCGGGCCGGCGAGCTGCCGGACGTCGCGGCCGTCGTCGAGGAGTCGACCCGGCGTCACCTGCGCGCCGACGTACCCGTGGCGACCTTCCTCTCCGGCGGTCTCGACTCCAGTTACCTGACCGCGCTGGCGGCCCGCGACCGCCCCGGGATCTCCGCCTACACGATCGGGTTCCGCGCCGAGGACGCCCGGTTCGAGGCAATGCCGGACGACCTGCGCCACGCCCGGCGGGTGGCCGGGCGGTTCGGCGTCGACCTGCACGAGATCGAGATCGCCCCGAACGTGCTCGACCTGCTGCCGCAGATGACCCACCACCTGGACGAGCCGATCGGCGACCCCGCCGCGATCAACACGTTCCTGATCTGCTCGGCCGCCCGGGAGGCCGGGGTCAAGGTGATGCTCTCGGGGATGGGCGCCGACGAGTTGTTCGCCGGGTACCGCAAGCACCTGGCCAACCTGGTCGCGCTGCGCTACCAGCGCGTCCCGCGCCCGGTGCGGCGCGGCCTGTCCAGGGTCGTGGACCGGCTGCCGGTCGCCACGGCCCGCCGGGGATACCGGTCGGTGCGCTTCGCGAAGCGGTTCCTGTCCTTCGCCGAGCTGCCGGAGGAGACCGCGTTCCGGCGCAGCTACACCATGTACGACCGGGACGAGTTGCTCGCCCTGCTCGATCCGGACCTGGCGGGGGCGGTCGAGGAGGTGCTCGCCGAACACGCGGACATCTATCAGGACAACGACCTCGACGACTTCGTCAACCGCATGTGCCTGGGCGACGCCCGGATGTTCCTGCCGGGCCTGAACCTCGCCTACACGGACCGGTCGAGCATGGCCGCGTCGATGGAGGTGCGGGTGCCGTACGTGGACGTCGAGGTGGTCAGGGCGGCGTTCGCCGTGCCGGGCGATCGCAAGATCGTCGGGCGGCAGGGCAAGGCCGTCCTCAAGGAGGCGGCCGCCTCGATCCTGCCCCGGGAGGTCGTCTACCGGCCCAAGGGCCTGTTCAGCGCCCCGCTGCGGGCCTGGATGAGCCGGGACCTGGCGCCGCTGGTGCGCGAGGTGGTGCACGACGGCGTGCTCGTCAGCTCCGGGTTGCTGCGCCGCGACGCCCTGGCGCGCATGGTCGCCGCGGACGCCGCCGGACAACGGGACTACTCCAAGCATCTGTGGCATGTGCTGACCCTCGAACACTGGTATCGCGGCGCGACCTCCGGGTCCGACCGGAGCGCCGGTGCGACGGCGTAGAAGACGGCTGAGAAACAAGGGGACTTCGGGTGAAACAGGTCGTGCAGAACTACAAGAGCGGCGAGCTGGCGGTGCTCGACGTGCCGGTGCCGGGGTGCAAGCCGGGCGGTGTGCTGGTCCGCAGCGCCTACTCGCTGATATCCACCGGGACCGAGCTCATGAAGGTGTCCGAGGCCGGCATGTCGATGCTGGGCAAGGCCCGTTCCCGGCCGGACCAGGTGGCCAAGGTCATGCAGAGCGTGGCCACCAGCGGGGTGCCGGCCACCTACCGCAAGGTGATGGGCAAGCTGGACTCCTACACGCCGCTCGGCTACTCGCTGTGCGGGGTGGTCGAGCAGGTCGGCACCGGGATCGACGACGTGCGGGTCGGCGACTTCGTGGCCTGTGCCGGCAACGAGCATGCGTTGCACGCCGAGTTGAACTGGGTGCCGAGGAACCTCTACGCCCCGGTGCCGGACGGCCTCGCGCCGCGGCATGCCGCCTTCGGCACCGTCGGATCGATCGCGATGCAGGGTGTGCGCCGCGGTGAGCCACAGCTCGGTGACGTGGCGCTGGTCATCGGCCTCGGCCTGATCGGCCAGTTGGTGGTGCAGCTCCTCGTCGCCTCGGGAGTCCGCGTCGTCGGCGTCGACCCCGATCCGACGCGCTGCGGGCTCGCGGAGCGCCTGGGCGCCGCGGCCTGTAGCGATCCCGCCTCCGCGGCCGTGGAGGCCGCCGTCGCCGAACTCACCGACGGCCGCGGCGTGGACCAGGTGTACCTGGCCGCCGGCGCCGGCAGCAACCAACCCGTGGAGTTGGCCGCCCGGTTGTGCCGGGACCGCGGCCGGGTCGTCGACATCGGCAAGTGCCGTCTGGACCTGCCGTGGAACGCGTACTACGAGAAGGAGCTCGACGTCCGGTTCTCCCGCAGTTACGGTCCCGGGCGCTACGACCCGGCGTACGAGTTGGAGGGGCGGGACTATCCGATCGGCTACGTGCGTTGGACCGAGCGTCGCAACCTGGCGTGCTTCCTCGATCTCGTCGCCCGTGGCCGCGTGGACGTGGAGCCGTTGGTCTCCCACGTCGCCGCCTTCGATGACGCCGTCGAGACGTACCGGCGCCTGAAGGACGGCGCGTTGAAGGCCGTGGCCGTGCTGTTCCGGTACCCCGAACGTGCGGGGGACGGGGAGGCGGAGGCACCGGCGGTGGCCGTGCCCGCGGTGCACGTGCAACGGAGTCCGGCCCGGGCCGCCGAGACACCGGTGCGGCTGGCGTTCGTCGGCGCGGGGAACTACGCGACGTCGATGCTGCTGCCGCACCTGGCGCGACGCGACGGCGTGGAGTTGTCGACCGTCGTCACCACGACGGCGCTGTCCGCGACCAACGCGCGGCGGAAGTTCGGCTTCGCCGAGGCGACCACGGACCTCGACGCCGTGCTCGGCGACAAGTCCGTCGACGCGGTGTTCGTGGTCACCCGGCACAGCTCGCACGCCGAACTGACCCGGAAGGCGCTGCTGGCCGGCAAGGCGGTGTTCGTGGAGAAGCCGCTGGCCCTCACCGAGGACGAACTGGCCGGTGTGCTCGCGGCGGTGGAGGATTCCGGCAACGACCGGCTGCAGGTGGGTTTCAACCGCCGGTTCGCACCGCTGTTGAACGAGGCCAGGGAGCGGTTCGGCGCCCGGACCGGCCCGGCGAGCCTGCGCTACCTGATCAACGCGGGCAGGCTGCAGCACGGGAGCTGGTACCTCCAACAGGCCACCGAGGGATCGCGGTTCGAGGGCGAGGGCGGGCACTTCATCGACACGGCGAGCTGGCTGCTCGGGGCCGACCCGGTCTCGGTGTACGCCCTCGCCCCGTCCGGCAACGAGGATCTGCAGGTCGTGCTGCGCTACCCGGACGGATCCACCGCCGCCCTCAGCTACGTCACCACCGGGGCGCCCGGCTTCCCCAAGGAGACGCTGGACCTGGTCGCGGACGGCAAGGTGCTGCGGCTCGACGACTTCGTCCGGGCCTCGGTGTACGGCCCCGAGAAGTGGGTCAGTTCGCGGCTGCCCAGGGCCCGGGACAAGGGCCAGAACGCCGAACTGGCCGCGTTCATCAAGGCGGTGCGGACCGGAGGGCCGATGCCGGTGCCGCTGGAGTCGTTGGTCGCCACCACGGCGGCCACCCTCGCGGTACGGGCCGGCCTGGCCGGCGGCACGCCGGTGACGTTGGCGAGGGCGCGATGACGGTGAGTTCGGGGAGTCCGGGTTGGTACCTGCGGCGGCTGTCCCGGATGGGACCGGCTGAGGTCGGCGGCCGGGTGGGCGACGGGGTGCGCAGGCGGCGGTGGCGGTCGGCGCGGCCGCACTTCCCGAGCGTGACCGGCGCCCGGTTCACCGCGGTACTGCCCGCCGGGACGATCGCCGCCGTGCCTCCGGCCGCCGCGAAACGTCTCGTCGCCGCAGCGGACCGGCTGATGGACGGGCGCGCCGAGTACTTCGGGGTGGTCCGCGACGACCTGGCCGACCCGGACTGGTGGTACGACCCGAAGACCGGGCGCCGGGCGCCGTGGGGCTACGCCTTCGACGTGCCGTACCGGAACGAGGACGAGGTCGGGGACATCAAGCAGATCTGGGAGCTGTCCCGGCATCAGTACCTCACCGTGCTCGCCGCCGCCTACGCGCTCACCGGGAACGAACGGTATGCCGAGCGCGTGGCCGCGCACCTGCGGTCGTGGTGGGTGGCCAACCCCCCACTGCGCGGCGTGCACTGGGTCAGCGGCATCGAGCTGGGCATCCGGCTGCTGTCCTGGGTGTGGATCCGTCGGCTGCTCGACGACTGGCCGGGCGCGGCCGGGCTGTTCGAGGGCAACTCGGTGGCGCTGAACCAGATCTGGCACCACCAGCGCTGGCTGGCCGCCTTCCCCAGTCGGGGGTCCTCGGCGAACAACCACGTCATCGCCGAGGCCGCCGGGCAGTTCGCCGCGGCCTGCGCGTTCGGCTGGTTCCCCTCCTCGGCGCGGTGGCGGGCGGGCGCGCTGCGGTCGCTGGAACGGCACCTGCGCGCCAACACCTTCCCCTCGGGCCTCAATCGCGAGCTGGCGACGGAGTACCACGGGCTCGTGCTGGAGCTCGGCCTGGCCGCGCTTGCCGAGGCGGACGCCGCCGCGGTGCCGGTCCCCGCGACCGTCCGGCTGGTGCTGCTGCGGATGACCGACGCGCTCGCGGCGGTCGTGGACAACCGGCTGCGGCCGCCGCGCCAGGGGGACGCGGACGACGGTCACGGTCTGGTCGTGGACGGCGCGGGCACGGATCGCTGGGCCTCGCTGCTGGCCACCGGGGACGCGGTGTTCGGTCGGCTCGCCTGGTGGCCGACGGTGACCGGCACCGATGTGCGTACCCCGTTGCTGGCCGCGCTGATCACGCCCGAGGTGCGGGACGTGTCCCGTCCGGCGAGCCGACCGGCGCACTTCGCCGACGCCGGCATGACCATCCTGCGCGGCCCGGCGGAGGTCTGGTGCCGTTGCGACGGTGGTCCGCACGGCTTCCTGTCCATCGCCGCGCACGCCCACGCGGACGCGCTGTCCGTGGAGGTCCGGCACGACGGGGTCGATGTGCTCGCCGACCCGGGGACGTTCTGCTATCACGGGCAGCCCGAGTGGCGGCAGTACTTCCGGTCGACCCTCGGCCACAACACCCTGCAGTTGGCCGGCGGTGACCAGTCCGCTTCCGGCGGCCCGTTCCTGTGGACCCGACATGCCCACGGCCGCGTGCTGGCCGCGGACGCCTCCGGCGCCTCGATCGGCGGGACGGCCCGCTGGTGTGCCGAGCACGACGGATACCAGGGCTTCGTGCACCGCCGCAGGGTGGAACTGACGCCGGCACGGGCGGAGTTGAGGGTCCTGGACGAGGTGCGCGGCCGGCACCGGGCGGCGGTGCGCCTCGCGTTCCACCTGGGTCCGGCGATCGCCGCGGACCTGGCGGACGCCCGGGCGGTGCTCACCTGGACCCGGGGCGGCGAGGAGCGCCGGGCGGTGCTCGACCTGCCCGGGCGGCTGAGTTGGCGGGCGCACCGCGGCGAGACCGATCCGCCGCTGGGCTGGTACTCCGCCGGCTTCGGGCGCAGGGAACCCGCCACCACGCTGGTCGGCACCGGCTTCACCGACGGCGCGGAGGGCTTCACCACCGTGCTCAGGTTCCGCGGCTAGGGGGGCGCGTGGGGATCAACTGGCGGCACTGGGCGTGGGCGGCGACACCGCTGACGCTGGCCCTGTTGGCGACGACCGGCTGTGAGGGCGCGCACGGCACCCGGGCGAAGCCGACCGCCGCGCCCACCGCGTCCGGGGCGCTGTCCACGCCCGTGGCCAGGGTGTGTGCCGAGCCCGCGGCCGGGCCGACGCGGGCGCCGGCGGGCACGGTGGCGGTCGATCCCGCGGTGGTCGGTGACCTGGCGGCGAAGACCAAGGACAACCCTCCGCACACCACGTTCTGGCTCCGCCCGGGCAGGCACCGGCTCGCCCCGGATCGCTACGCCCAGGTCATCCCCAAGGAGGGAGACCGCTACCTGGGTGCGCCGGGCGCAGTGCTCGACGGTCGGAAGGAGAACCAGTACGCGTTCGGCGGTTCCGCCCGCAACGTCACCATCCGCTACCTGACCGTGCGGCGTTTCGTCGCGCCACAGAACGAGGGCGTGGTCAACCACGACTCGGCCGACGGGTGGGTGATCGAGCACCTGACGATCCGGGACAACTCCGGGGCCGGGTTGATGGCCGGTGCCCACCAGCGGGTCCGCGCCAACTGCCTGCGCGACAACGGACAGTACGGCCTGAACGCGTACAGGAACGGCGGCCCTTTCAGCGACCTGGTGGTGGAGGGCAACGAGATCGTGGGCAACAACACCGGCGACTGGGAACGGCGCCGGCCGGGCTGCGGCTGCACCGGGGGCGTGAAGTTCTGGGCCGTCAACCGCGCCGAGGTACGCGGCAATTGGGTGCACGACAACCGCGGAGCGGGGTTGTGGGCGGACACCAACAACAACGACTTCCGCATCGAGGACAACGTGATCGAGGCCAATGACGGCGCCGCCCTGATCTACGAGACCAGCTACAACGCGGTCATCCGGAACAACACGATCCGGCGGAACAACTGGGTCGAGGGCCGCCGGGCGGCCGACCGCGGCGACGACTTCCCGTTCGCGACCGTCTACCTGTCCGAGTCCGGTGGCGAACCACGCGTCCGCGCGCGCACCGACAGGATCGAGATCTACCGGAACGTGCTGGAGAACAACTGGAACGGGATCACCCTGTGGGAGAACGCCGACCGGTTCTGCAACAGCCCGGCCAACACCTCGTCCGGTGACTGCACGTTGCTGGTGCGCGACACCGGCCGCTGCGCGGAGCCGGCGATCGCCCGCGCACCGCTCTACGGCGACTGCCGGTGGAAGACCCAGCGGGTGGACATCCACGGCAACCGCTTCGTGCTGGACGAGTCCGTCGTCCCGTGCACGGCCAAGTGCGATCGCATGGCGGTGCTGGCCAACTACGGCACGTACCCGGACTGGTCGCCGTACCAGGGCGAACGGGTGGCTGAGGCGATCACCGGCACGCAGCACAACCGCTGGCACGACAACGTCTACCTCGGGCCGTGGAAGTTCGTCGCCCACGACCCCAGCCGGGTGCTGGACTCCGGGCAGTGGCGGGGCACGCCGTACCGGCAGGACGCGGGCAGCGCCCTCGACCCGCGGGCCGGTGGTTGAGATGGCCGGGGACCTGACGCGCAGTGGGCCGCCGGGCGGACGGGACACGGCGGGAACGCGGCCCGGCGGCGCACCGCGCCCTCCCGGGGCACCGAAACTCGTCGGGATCGTCTGGGGGTTGCTGGTCCTCAACACGCTCGGCTCCGCCGGCGCGAGGACCATCGTTCCGCTGCCCCGCTCCCTCATCCAACTGGTCACCATGGGCGCGCTGGTCGCCGCGTTCGCGCTGGCCCTCGTCCTCAACCGCCGGCTGCGCGTCCGCCCCAGCGCCTTCCTGTTCCTGCTCACCCTGCTCCTGGTGACGGGCGTGATCTCCAGCGCGCAGATGGAGTCCGGGTTCGGCGCGCTGTTCCGCTGCGCCCGGCTGGCTCTCTTCGTCGGCACGCTGTGGCTGCTCAGTTGTTGGTGGGACGGCGGCCCGACGTTCGTCCGGCACCACATCCGGATGTACTTCGCGGTGCTCGGGTCGGTGGCCGCCGGCCTGGTCGTCTCACCGGGTGCGGCCCTGCCCGACCTCTACGGCGGACGCCTCGTCGGCGCGCTGTGGCCGCTCACCCCACCGCAGATCGGGCAGTACGCCGCGGTGATCACCGGGCTTACCGTGCTGCTCGTGCTGGGCCGCCGGACCGACCGGGCCAGCGCGGCGGTCGTCATCGTGCCGTCGCTGGTCCTGCTCGCGCTGACCCATACCCGGACGGCCACGCTCGGGCTGTTCATCGGGCTGGCGTTGGCGATCGGCTCGCTCCTGCTGACCAGTGCCGCCGCCCGCCGGTTCTTCCTCTGGGCGGTGCTGTGCGCCGCGGTGGCCACGGTGGCGCTCGGTTCCGTGCTGGAGGCGTGGTTCCTGCGCGGCCAGAGCCAGGAGAACTTCTCCAGCCTCACCGGTCGGGCCAAGGTGTGGGACGCCCTGCTGGCGGCGCCCAGGACGGCCGCGGAGCAGATGTTCGGCGTGGGCCTGGGCGACAAGTCGTTCGGCGGGCTGCCGATCGACAACAGTTGGCTGGCCGTCTACAACGAGCAGGGTCTGATCGGCATCGCCCTGGTGGCGGCCCTCCTCCTCGTGCTGGGCGGCGTCGCGTTGCTGCGGCCGCCGTCGCTGCCGAGGGCCTGCGCGATCTTCCTGATCAGCTACTGCGCGATCGCGTCGTACACCGAGGCCGGGCTGGGCGACGCCTCGCCGTACCTGCTGCACCTGGCGGTCGCCGCCTCGCTCCTGGCGGCACCCGCCGCAGCAACGCCCTTACCCGTGCCCGTAGTTCCCCGACGACGCGTCCCGCGCGGAGTCCAGCGGTCGGAGGTGGCCTGACCATGCACGTCCTCGTGGTGCACAACCGCTACGCCTCGGCGCAGCCGAGCGGGGAGAACAAGGTCGTCGACCAGGAGGCGGCGCTGCTGCGGGCGGCCGGCCACCGGGTCGAGGTGTTCGAGCGGCGCAGCGACGACATCGCCGCCCGGTCCCTGTTGGGCAAGGCCGCGGTGCCGCTGCTGGTGCCGTGGAACCCGGCGGTCCGCGCGGAACTCGCCGCCCGGTTGCGCACCGGGCGGCCGGACGTGGTGCACGTCCACAACGTCTTCCCGCTCCTGTCGCCCGCGGTGCTGGCCGCCTGCGCCGACGCCGTTGTGCCCGTCGTGGCCACGCTGCACAACTACACCCAGGTCTGCCCGCCCGGCACGCTGCAACGGGACGGCCGGCCGTGCGCCGAGTGCGTCCGGGCGACGCCGCTGCCGGCCGTCCGGCACGGCTGTTACCGGGGCTCCCGGCTTGCGACGGTGCCGCTCGCGGTCAGCCTGTCGGTCAACCGGCGACGGTGGTGGTCCGGCGTGGAGCGGTTCTTCTGCATCTCCGCGGCGCAGCGCGAGGTCCTGGTGCGGGCCGGCATGCCGGCCGAACGACTGGCGGTGAAGCACAACTTCGTGCCGGAGCCGGGCGTCCGCCGCACGGGCCCGGGCGAGCATCTGCTCTTTCTCGGTCGGCTCGCGGAGGCCAAGGGCGTGCGGCTGCTCATGGCCGCGTGGGACGGGATCGCGGCGGGCGGCGGAGTGGGCGTGCCCCTCGTCATCGCCGGCGCGGGGCCGCTGGAGGGAGAGGTGTCCGCCTGGGCGGCGGGCCGTGACGACGTGCGCTACGTCGGCCTGTTGGACCCGGTTCGGTGCCGGCAGGTCGTCGCGCGGTCGGTGGCCGTGGTGGCTCCCTCGACGTGGCTGGAGGCGTTCGGCCTGGTGGTCGTCGAGGCGATGGCGGCGGGGGTCCCGACCGTCGCCGCCGGTCACGGCGCCTTCGTCGAACTCGTCGAGGACGGGGTGACCGGGCTGCTGCACCGGCCGGGCGAGGCCGACTCGCTCGCGTCCTGCATACGCCGGATCGCGGCCGAGCCGGGCCGCAACCGGGAGATGGGCCGGGCGGCCCGGCGCCGTTACGAGCGGGGTTTCAGCCCGGCCGTCGGCCTTGCGCGCCTGGTGGCTGGGTACCGCACCGCGATCGCGGGACGGACGGAATCATTGGGGGGAAGTAGATGACACGATGCCGACTCTGCGGCTCGGAAGCGATGGCGAGCGTCGTCGATCTCGGGGCGACGCCGCCGTGTGAGAGCTTTCTCGCCGCGGACCAACTGGACCAGCCGGAGCCGGCGTTCCCGCTGCACCTGCGGGTCTGCACCGACTGCTGGCTGGCGCAGATCCCGCCGCTGATCACGCCGGAGGAGACGTTCGGCGAGTACGCGTACTTCTCCTCGTTCTCGACGTCCTGGGTGGAGCACGCGCGCACGTTCGTCGCCGACGCCGTGCAGCGCCTCGCCCTCGGCGCCGACGCCTTCGTGGTCGAGGTCGCGAGCAACGACGGGTACCTGCTGCGACACTTGGTGGACCGGGGGATCCGCTGCCTGGGCATCGAGCCGTCGGTGAACGTCGGGGCCGCGGCGCGGGACGCGGGTGTGCCCACGCTCACGGAGTTCCTGTCGCCGGACACCGGCGCGGCCGTCCGCGCCGAACACGGCCCGGCGGGCCTGGTCGTGGCCAACAACGTGTACGCGCACGTCCCCGACGTCGTCGGGTTCACCCGAGGGCTGCGCGCCCTGGTCGCCGACGACGGCTGGGTCTCCATCGAGGTGCAGCACCTGCTGACCCTGATCGAGGAGAACCAGTACGACACGATCTACCACGAGCACTTCCAGTACTACACGGTCGCGTCGGCGGCCCGGGCGCTGGCGAGCGGCGGACTCGCGCTCGTGGACGTCGAGTTGCTGCCCACGCACGGCGGTTCCCTCCGGCTGTGGGCCCGGCCGGCCGAGGTGGCCGGCGAGCCGTCGCCCCAAGTGGCCGACGTGCTGGCCCGGGAGAAGGCCGCCGGGCTGCAGGAGCTGTCCGGGTACACCGAGTTCTCCGCCCGGGTGGCCAAGGTACGCCGGGATCTGCTGCGGTTCCTCATCGAGGCGGCCGAGCGCGGTGAGACGGTCGTCGGCTACGGCGCCCCGGGCAAGGGCAACACCCTGCTCAACCACTGCGGCATCCGCCCGGACCTGCTGCCGTACACGGTCGACCGCAATCCCTACAAGCACGGCAGGTTCACCCCGGGCACCCGCATCCCGATCCTGTCGCCCGAGCAGATAGCCGCCGACAGACCGGACCACGTCCTCGTGCTCCCGTGGAACCTGCGGGCCGAGCTGGTCGAGCAACTGTCCTTCGTGCACGCCTGGGGCGGCCGACTGGTCTTTCCCATCCCGGAACTGAGCATTGTCGAGGTCACGTCGTGAAAGAGGTCGCAGCATGAAGGTCGTTCTGTTCTGCGGCGGTTACGGGCTGCGCATGCGCAGCGGAGCCGCGGACGACATGCCCAAGCCGATGGCGATGGTCGGCCCGCGGCCGCTGATCTGGCATGTCATGCGCTACTACGCGTACTTCGGGCACACGGAGTTCATCCTGTGCCTCGGGTACGGGGCGCACCACATCAAGGACTTCTTCCTCAACTACGAGGAGACGGCGTCCAATGACTTCGTGCTGCGGGGCGGGCGGACCGAGTTGCTGTCCACCGACATCGCCGACTGGACGATCACGTTCGCGCAGACCGGCATCGAGTCGCCCATCGGGGAGCGGCTGCGCCGGGTGCGGCACCACCTGGACGGCGACGAGGTGTTCCTCGCCAACTACGCCGATGTGCTCACCGACGCCCCGTTGCCCGAGATGATCGACTCCTTCGCCCGGCGCGACGCCGGTGCGTCGATGATGGTGGTGCCGCCGCAGTCCTCGTTCCACTGCGTGGACCTGGGCGAGGACGGCCTGGTGGGGGGCATCACCGCGGTGAGCGAACTGCCGCTGTGGGAGAACGGCGGCTACTTCGTGCTCCGCCAGGAGGTCTTCGACCACATACCGGAGAACGGGGATCTGGTCGCCGACGGATGCGCCCAACTGGCCAAGCGTGGACGGTTGGTGGCGCATCAACACCGCGGCTTCTGGAAGCCGACCGACACCGTGAAGGAGCGGGCCGCGCTCGACGCCGGGTACGCCCGCGGCGAGCGCCCGTGGGCCGTGTGGGAACGCGAAGCCGTCGCTGTGGGGACCGCGTGATCCGCCTCGGGGCCGGGCGCCTGGACCGGATCGTCGCGGTGGGCGCGCACTGCGACGACATCGCCATCGGCGCCGGCGGCACGCTGCTGACGGTGTGCCGCGCCCGGCCGGGCATCCGCGTCGACGCGCTGGTGCTCTCCGGCGGTGGCAGCGAACGGGAGCAGGAGGAGCAGGCCGCGCTCGCCGCCTTCTGCCCGGGTGCCGAACTGCGGCTGACCGTGGACAAGTTGCCGGACGGCCGACTGCCCGTGCACTGGGACGAGGCCAAGGCCGCGGTGGAGGAGTTGCGTGCGGGGACCGAGCCGGATCTGATCCTGGCCCCGCGCACCGACGACGCGCACCAGGACCACCGCGGCCTGGCCCGGTTGGTGCCCACCGCGTTCCGCGACCACCTCGTGCTCGGCTACGAGATCGTCAAGTGGGACGGCGATCTCGGCCGTCCGGCGGCGTACCAACCGCTGTCGCCCGAGGTCGCCGAAGAGAAGGTGCGGTTGCTGCAGGAGCACTACCCCTCGCAGCGGCACCGGCCCTGGTACGACCGGGAGTCCTTCCTCGGCCTGGCGCGCATCCGCGGCATCGAATGCCACGCGCGCTACGCCGAGGCGTTCGCCGTCACCAAACTCACTCTCAAGCTGGGGGAATGAACCTTGCGCGTACTGCTGACCGGGCACCAGGGCTACCTGGGCACGGTGATGGCCCCGGTCCTCACCGCCGCCGGACACGAGGTCGTCGGCCTCGACGCCGGCCTGTTCTCCGACTGCGTCCTCGGCCCGGCACCCGCCGACCCGTCCGGGCATCGGGTGGACCTGCGCGACGTCACGGCGTCGCACGTGGCCGGGGTGGACGCCGTGATCCATCTGGCCGCGCTGTCCAACGACCCGCTGGGATCGCTGGCGCCGGAACTCACCTACGACATCAACCACCGCGCCTCGGTGCGGCTCGCCCAACTGGCCCGCGACGCCGGGGTGCGGCGCTTCCTGTACGCGTCGACGTGTTCGGTCTACGGCGCCGCCGGCGGTGACGACCTGGTGGCCGAGGACGCCCCGCTGCGCCCGGTGACGCCGTACGCGGAGTCCAAGGTGCGGGTGGAGGACGACCTGCACGCGCTGGCCGACGGTGACTTCAGCCCGGTGTACCTGCGCAACGCCACCGCCTTCGGCTACTCACCGCGGCTGCGCGCCGACATCGTGCTGAACAACCTGGTCGGCCACGCGCTGCTCTCCGGCGAGGTGCTGGTGCTCTCCGACGGCACCCCATGGCGCCCCCTGGTGCACGCCGCCGACATCGCCCGGGCCTTCGCGGCCGCGCTGGACGCGCCGCGCGAGGCGGTCCACGACCGGGCGTTCAACATCGGCAGCGAGGCCAACAACGTCACGGTCGCCGAGATCGCCGAGCGGGTCGCCGAGGCGGTGTCCGGCTCACGGGTGAGGATCACCGGGGAGAACGGTGCCGACCCCCGGTCGTACCGGGTGGACTTCTCCCGGTTCCGCGCCGCGGTACCCGGGTTCGACTGCGCGTGGACGGTGCGGCGTGGCGCGCTCGAACTCGCCGATGCCTACCGGACGTTCGGGCTGACCCGGGAGGACTTCGAACGGCGCTTCACCCGCCTCGCCGTGCTGCGGGCGGCGTCCGAGGCCGGCGCGGTCGACGACACCCTGCGGCGGCGCCGATGACCGGGCTCGGAGAAAAGATGCACGCGCTGGTGGAGCGGCTGTACCCGCTGTGCCGGAGCATCACCGGCGACGGTGTGCGCGACACCCTGGCCATCGTCGGCGAGTACGTCCCGCTCACGGTGCACGAGGTGCCGACCGGGACGCAGGTGCTCGACTGGACGGTGCCGCAGGAGTGGAACATCCGGGACGCGTACATCGCCGACGCCACCGGCAAGCGGGTCGTCGACTTCGCCGCGTCCAGCCTGCACGTGCTCGGCTACAGCGTGCCGGTCTCCACGACCATGTCACTGGCCGAGCTGCGCGGGCACCTGCACACCCTGCCGGAACACCCGAGTTGGGTGCCCTACCGCACCAGCTACTACACGCCGGACTGGGGGTTCTGCCTGGCCCAGGAGACCCTGGACGCGCTGCCGGACGGCGCGTACGAGGTGTGCGTCGACTCCACCCTCGCGGACGGCCACCTCACCTACGCCGAGCACGTGGTCCCCGGTCAGGTCCCCGACGAGGTGATCGTCTCCTGCCACGTCTGCCACCCGTCGCTGGCCAACGACAACCTGGCCGGTATCGCGGTGGCGACGTTCCTGGCCCGGTCGCTGGCCGGGCAAACGCCGTACTACACCTACCGGTTCGTCTACGCGCCCGGCACCATCGGGGCGATCACCTGGCTCGCCCGCAACGCGCGGCGGATGGAGCGGGTCAAGCACGGCCTGGTGCTGGCCTGCGCCGGGGACCCGGGCCATCTGACGTACAAGCAGAGCAGACGTGGCGACGCGGAGATCGACCGGGTCATGCGGCACGTGCTCGCCGCCTCCGAACGCCCGCACCGGGTCGTGGAGTTCACCCCGTACGGCTACGACGAGCGGCAGTACTGCTCGCCCGGATTCAACCTCGGTGTGGGGTCGCTCAGCCGAACCCCGTACGCCGGCTATCCCGAGTACCACACCTCCGCGGACAACCCGGACTTCGTCTCCCCGGAGGCGATGGCGGACACCCTCGCCGTCTGCCGCGAGGCGTGCGCCGTGTTGGACCGCAACCGGCGGTACCTCAACCTCAGCCCCTACGGCGAACCGCAGCTCGGCCGGCGCGGGTTGTACGAAGCGCTCGGCGGCCGCAGCGACACCCAGCAGGCCCAGATGGCCATGCTGTGGGTGCTCAACCTCTCCGACGGCGAGCACAGCCTGCTGGACGTCGCCGAGCGGTCCGGGCTGCCCTTCGACACCGTCGCCGCCGCGGCCGGCGCCCTGCACGGCGCCGGGCTGATCAAGGCATGACGCCGATGACCACCGGGGGGAAGCGGACGACGGCATCGGCGGACCCGGCCGGGCCGGCCCGGCGGACCGCCAAGCGGGCCATGGTCGGTCGGCTGTCCTGGGGACTGGCCGACCAGGCGGCCTCCAGCCTCTCCAACTTCGTGGTGGGGGTCTACGTGGCCCGCTCGCTGGGGGTGGCCGCGTTCGGCGTGTTCAGCCTGGCCTGGGTGACCTACGGCGTGGTGCTCAACGTCTCCCGCGGGCTGGCCACCGACCCGCTCGTGGTGCGCTTCAGCAGCGCGTCGGCCGCGTCCTGGCGCGCGGCGGTGGCCCGGTCCTCGGGTACCGCGCTCGGCCTCGGCACCGCCCTCGGTGCGGTGTGCCTGGTGGCCGGGCTCGCCCTCGGCGGCCGCGTGGGGCCCGCGTTCGCCTGCCTCGGCGTCGTGCTACCGGCGCTACTGCTGCAGGACGCCTGGCGGTTCGCGTTCTTCGCCGCCGGCACCGGGCGCAGGGCGTTCGTCAACGACGTCGTGTGCGGCGTCGCGCTCGTGCCGGCCATGGTGGTGGCGACCCATGTGGGCAGCGTGGCCGCCTTCGTGCTCGCCTGGGGCGCGGCCGCAGCGGTGGCGGCGGCGTACGGCTGCCTCCAGTCCGGCATCCGGCCCCGGATGTCCCTGGCGCGCGGATGGCTGCGCGAGCAGCGCGACCTCGGCTACCGGTACCTGGTCGAGAACGTCGCGCTCAGCGGCGCGAGCCAGCTCCGGGCCTACGGGCTCGGCGCGATCGTCGGGGTCGGCGCGGTGGGTGCGGTCCGGGGCGCCGAGCTGCTGCTCGGCCCGTTCCTGGCGGTGCTGATGGGGCTTTCGCTGGTCACCGTCCCGGAGGCGGCACGGGTACTGCGGCGCTCCCCGCACCAACTGGGCCCGTTCTGCCTCCTGTTGGGCGGCGGGCAGGCCGCGGCGGCGCTGCTCTGGGGCGGGGCGCTGCTGCTGATGCCGGACCGGCTCGGCGCGCTGGTGCTCGGCGGCGTCTGGCCCTCCGCCGCGCAGCTCATCGTGCCGATCACGCTCGGTGTCGCGGGTGCCGGTCTCGGCACTGGCGCGGCGGCGGGGTTGCGTGCCCTCGCCGCGGCCCGACGCAGCCTGCGCTGCCAGCTCTTCGCCTCCGCCTGTTACGTCGGTGGCGGGCTCGGCGGGGCGGTGGCCGCCGGCACCGTCGGCTCGGCCTGGGGCGTCGCCACCGCGACCGTCAGCGGCTCGGCCGTGTGGTGGCTGCAACTGCGGTCCGCCCTGCGCGAGTACCACCACTCCCCCACCCCCGAAGTGAGGACCCCATGACCGCCCCACCACGGCTGAGCATCGGCCTGCCCGTCTACAACGGCGAGGAGTACCTGGCCGAGTCGTTCGAGGCCCTGCTCGGCCAGACCTACGAGGACTTCGAGCTGGTCGTCTCCGACAACGCCTCGACCGACGGGACCCAGGACATCTGCCGCGCGTACGCGGCGCGGGACCCGCGCATCCGGTACCTCCGACTGCCCCGGAACATCGGCGCCACACCGAACCACAACCGGGTGTTCGCCGAATGCCGGGGCGAGTTGTTCAAGTGGGCCTCGCACGACGACCTCTACGGCCGCGACCTGCTGCGGCGCTGCGTGGAGGCGCTGGACGAGAGGCCCGAGGTGATCCTCGCGCACACCGGGCAGGCGATCGTCGACGGCGACGGCCGGGTGAAGGTCCCGTACGAGTACGGGCTCACCACCGACTCGCCGCATCCGCCGGAGCGCTTCCGCAGCCTGCTGTTCGAGCCGGGCGGCGACGACTTCTACGGGGTGCTGCGGGCCGATGTGCTGCGCCGGGTGAAGCCGCTCGGCAGCTACCACCACGCGGACCGCACGTTCGTCGCCGAGATCACCCTGCACGGGCCCTTCCACCAGGTACCGGAGCTGCTGTACTTCCGCCGCGACCACCCCACCCGCGCCGAGCGGGCGAACCCTTCCAAGCGCGCCCGGTGCGTCAACCTGGACCCGCGCCGGGCGGGCCCGCTGCACCCGACGCCCCGTCTCCTCGCCGAGTACGTCTGGGGCTTCGCCTCGGCGATCCGGCGGGCGCCGCTGTCCCCGGCCGACCGGCGCGCCTGCCGCCGCCACCTGGCCGCCTGGCTGACCAGTCGGGTCCGGCCGGGCGCCGGCGAGCGGGTCGAGGACCGCGCCCCCGTCGACCCGGCCCGGCTCGCCGTCTCCGTCGACGCCCTCGTGGCGGGCCGTGAGGGGAGGCGACCATGACGCCCGGGAACGGAACTCCGGTGCGCGTCGGGGTGTTCGGCCTGCTCGGCTCCGGCAACCTCGGCAACGACGGGTCGCTGGAGGCCGTGCTCGGCTACCTCCGCACCGCGCACCCGGACGCGGTCGTGGACGCGCTGTGCGGCGGGCCCGAGGCCGTCGCGTCGCGGTACGAGATCCCCGCGACGCGGCTGCACTGGTACCGCGGTGAGTACCGGACGGCCTCGCGCGGGGGCGCGATCGCGGCGAAGGGGCTGGGCAAGCTCGTCGACGCCTTCCGCACCGCCGCCTGGGTGCGCCGGCACGACGTGGTGATCGTGCCGGGCATGGGCGTCCTGGAGGCCACGTTGCCGCTGCGGCCGTGGGGCTTCCCGTACGCGCTGTTCCTGCTCTGCGCGTCCGGCCGGCTGCTTGGCACCCCGGTGGCGCTGGTCAGCGTCGGCGCCGCCGCGATCGGCAACCGGCTGACCCGGGCCCTGGTGCGCTGGTCGGCGCGGCTGGCCGCGTACCGGTCGTACCGGGACGCTCAATCCCGTGACGCGATGCGGGAGATGGGCGTCGACACCACCGGCGACGGGGTCTTCCCTGACCTCGCGTTCTCCCTGCCGACGCCGCGGGCGGGCGGGTCCGCGGCGTCGCCGGGCCTGGTCTGCGTTGGTGTCATGGCCTTCTACGGGAGCGACGACGACCGCGCCCGGGCCGAGGAGATCCACCGGCGCTACCTCGACGGGACGACGCGCTTCGTCCGCGCGCTGGTCGAGGACGGCAGGCCCGTCCGGCTGCTCACCGGCGACGCGTGCGATGCACCGGTGGTCGCCGCGATCCTCGACGCGGTGGACTCGCCCCTGCTCACCGCCGCCGAAGTCTCCTCGCTCGCCGACCTGATGAAGGAGACGGCGGCCGCCGACACCGTGGTGGCGATCCGCTACCACAACCTGATCTGCGCGCTGAAGGTCGGCACGCCGACGCTCGCGCTCAGCTATGCGGCGAAGAGCGACGCGCTGATGGCCCGGATGGGTCTCGGCGCTTTCCGCCACCCGGCCCGTGAGGTCGACGCCGACCGGCTGCTGGCGCAGTTCCGGGCCCTGGAGAAGCAGGCGCCGGAGCTGCGCCAGGTCCTCGCCGAGCGGAACGCGGCCGCCGCTCGCCAACTCGACGACCAGTTCGCCGCGTTGACCACGGCCCTGTTCCCTGCGGTCCACCACGTCCACGCCTTGCGGGAGGTCCCATGAATGTGCCCGGCATGAAAGCGACCGAAGTCCCGGCGATCGCCGGCGCGTACCTGTTCGAGCCGACGCCGCACGCCGACGAACGCGGCTTCTTCTGCCGCACCTTCGACGCCGCCGTGGTCCGCTCGGTGGGCCTCGACCCGGGCGCCTTCGTCCAGGACAGCGTGTCCCGCTCGGTCCGGGGCGTGCTGCGCGGCCTGCACCTGCGCTCCGGCGCCGGCGAGGCCAAACTGGTGCGGTGCTCGTACGGGAGGATCTTCGACGTCGTCGTGGACCTGCGGACGGACTCGCCGACCTACCTGGGCCGGGCCTTCTTCGAACTGTCCGGCGAGACGCAGGCGACCCTGTACGTCCCGGCGGGGTGCGCGCACGGCTTCCAGGCGCTGACCGAGACCGCCGACACCTCGTACCGGATCGACCGTCCGCACAATCCGGCCGAGGACGTGACGATCGCCTTCGACGACCCGGAGCTCGCCATTCCCTGGCCGCTGCCGATCACCTCGATGTCCCGACGGGACCGGGAGGCACCGAGCCTCGCCAACGCCCTGAAGAGGGAAGGGAGTTGAGGTCGGCGTGGCCACCGAAGACACCGAAGAGCTCCGTCTGCCCCGGTCGTGGCAGGCGAACGAGCGGCTGCACGCCCTGGTCCCCGGGGGCGCGCACACCTACGCCAAGGGCGACGACCAGTACCCCGAGAACCTCGCCCCGGTCATCAGCCACGGCCGCGGTGCCCACGTGTGGGACGTCGACGGCAACCGGTACATCGAGTACGGCTCCGGCCTGCGGTCGGTCAGCCTCGGGCACGCCCACCCCCGCGTCATCGAGGCGGTGCGGCGGGAACTCCACCGCGGCAGCAACTTCGTCCGGCCGTCCATCGTGGAGGTCGAGGCCGCGGAACGCTTCCTGGCCACGGTACCCACCGCCGAGATGGTGAAGTTCACGAAGAACGGCTCCGATGCCACCACCGCCGCGGTGCGCCTGGCCCGCGCCGTCACGGGCCGCCCGCGGGTGGCCGTCTGCGGTGACCACCCGTTCTTCTCCGTCGACGACTGGTTCATCGGCACCACCCCGATGTCCGCCGGCATCCCGGCGGCGACCACCGAACTCACCGTGACGTTCCCGTACGGAGACCTGGCCACCACGGAGGAACTGCTCACCCGCTACCGGGGCGAAGTCGCCTGCCTGATCCTCGAACCCGCCTCCCACACCGCCCTCTTCCCCGGTTCTCAGCCCCTTCCGCAAGCTCCCGGCTTCGCTCAGGCAGGGGAGACTCCCTTGCACAGGGAAGATCCCACTCCCCAGTACCTCGCCGACCTGCGGGAGTTGGCCCACCGGCACGGCTGCGTCCTGATCTTCGACGAGATGATCACCGGCTTCCGCTGGTCCGAGGCGGGCGCCCAGGGCCTGTACGGCGTCGTCCCCGACCTCTCCACGTTCGGCAAGGCGCTGGGGAACGGCTTCGCCGTCTCCGCGCTGGCCGGGCGCCGCGACCTGATGGAGCGGGGCGGGCTGCGTCACTCCCGTGACCGAGTGTTCCTGCTGTCCACCACGCACGGCGCGGAAACCCACTCGCTGGCGGCCGCGATGGCCGTGCAGAACACCTACACCGAGGAGGGGATCACCGCGCGGCTGCATGCCCTCGGCGAGCGGTTGGCCGCCGGTGTCCGCGACGCCGCGGCGGGCACCGGCGTCGGCGATCACGTGGTCGTCCGGGGCCGGGCCAGCAACCTGGTCTTCGCCACCCTCGACGAGAACCGGCAGCCGTCGCAGCAGTACCGCACCCTGTTCCTGCGTCAACTCCTCGCGGGCGGAGTGCTGGCCCCGTCGTTCGTGGTGAGCAGCGCGCTCGACGACGCCGACATCGACCGCACCGTCGACGTGGTGGCCCAGGCGTGTGCGGTGTACCGGAAGGCACTGGACGCCGGTGACCCCACCCCCTGGCTGGCCGGGCGGCCGGTGAAGCCCGCGTTCCGCCGCTTGGCGTGACGCGACGTGACGTCAGCGATGCTCCGGCCGGCCGGCGTCGGCCCCCCGGTCGACGAGCCAGTCGGCCGTCCGGTCGACCAGCCACCCGGTCGCTGACGTCACCGCCACCGCGGTGCACCAGCCACCGACGACGTCGGTCGGGTAGTGCGCACCCAGGGCGACCTGTGCCCATCCCATCGCGGCGCCGGCCACCAGCGCCGCGGCGGACACCAGCAGCGTGCCGGCCGCCCCGCCGAGGCCGAGGCGGCCGGTCACGAGCAGCGCCACCACGAGACAGAGCGCGGTGAGGAAGGCGGTGTGCCCGCTCGGGTAGGACAGGTGGTCACCGTGGATGGTGCGCCCGACCAGGGACTTGAGCAGCGTCGCCGTCCCCACGGTCAGGCCGGTCCCGGCAACCGCGAACACCGCTGCGCGAGGGCGCCTGAGCCACAGGCAGCCCGTCACGGTGGTCACGACCAGCGTCGCCGATCCGACGGGCTCCCCCAAGAAGTCCATGGCCAGGGCGACATACCGCCACGACGGCCCCGCACCGTCCACCGCCGCCCAGATCCACGCGTCCATGGCGCCGGGCTTGCGGTCGTCGGCATACCGGGTCCCGAGCACGACGACCACCAGCGCGGCGAGGGCCGCAAGCGGCCCGAGCCACCCGCGCAGCGAGGGCGGCAGCACCGCGGGCGCCGGGGCCCGGCCGACGTCCGGATGCGCTCCCACCAAGCGAGCCACCGCAAGCCCCCCGTCGTGTCCGGCCCATCGCCGTATGCCGTCGCGGGAGCCGGCAGCCCGCGCGGCCCCGAACTGCCCCGCCCGGCCCTCCTCCTGGCCAAGTCATCGGAATCAGGCGCCAGTTGGCACCCTAGCCAACAATCCGGTGCGCCGTCCCCGGGGCCGGCCGGTGGTCTGCGTGCCGCTCGCGCCGTGGGCTCACGCCCGCCGTGCTTGGGCACCGCCCGGTTCGGGGAGTGGCGTGGGCGGTGCCGTGCGGCGCAGGCGCGCCGGATCGGTCCACGTCAGGGCCGCCGGTGGGTCCAGTCGCCAACCCGTCTCGTACGCCTCGGTGAAGCGGGCGTCGCCGAGTGCGCGCCGGCTGCGGGCGCTCAACGCGCGGACCTGCGGGTCGGTGTGGTCATGGGCGCCCCGCAGACGGGCCGCCGCGCCGAGCAGGGCGGCAACGTCCCGGTGCCGCCCGTAGAGCGCGGCGAGTTCGGCCACGGTGACCACCACCGTCGCGGCGAACGGCAGGTCCCCGCTGTCGACCGCCGCCGCGTAGGCCCGGTCCAGTGCCTCCTCGGCACCCGGCCCGTCGCCGCGTGCGAGACAGAGCGCGCCTCGGGCCGTGGCAACCAGCGCCCGCCCGTGGGGGCGGACGGACCGGAGTTGCTCAAAGAGCCCGGTCTCGGCGGATTCGACCAGCTCGCGCGCCCGGTCGAGATCGCCGATCCGCACCCGCAGACCGGCCTCCCGTGCGTCGAGCACGATCGCCAGCTCGGGTGACGCCGAGCGCAGCGCGCGTTCGCGGGCCGCGGCGAACATCGTGCTCGCGCGTGCGGTCTCGTCGAGCCGCTCGTACACGTCGATGCGGCGCCGGTCGATGAAGATCTCGTCGTCGAGGCCGAGTGAGCCGAACGCGCGGGCCAACCGCTTGGCCTCGTTCAAGTCGGCCAGCGCGCCGTCGAGATCGCCGTCGTACTGCCGCAGCAGGGCGCGCAGCGGCAAGGCCTTGGCCAGGGCCCAGCGGTCGCCGGCCCGGTCGAAGCACTCCAGGGCGGCGAGCACATCGCTGCGTACCTGGCCGAGCTGGCCCTCGTTCTCGGCGAGGTGGGCCCGGAACATGCGGGCCAGCCCGGCCAGCCAGGCATCCGGCCCGTCGACCAGCCGCCGGATGGTCATCGAGGACGCGTCGTCGTTGTCCAGGGAGGCCAGCCTGATGGCGAGCAGCGCGCCGCCGAAGCCCGGCAACTCCGGTTGGTTCCGCAGACGGTCGGTGAGCACGCGCAGTTCCTCGCGCCGCTCCTTGGCCGCGTCGATGACCAGTGCGCCCGGGACGGCGAGGAAGTTGAGCAGCAGCAGTCCCTCGGCGATGTCGCGCCGCACGCCTGGCCGCGCGGCCGGCAGGGCGATCGCCTTGTCGAGCCAGTAGGCCGCGTCGACGTTCCGGCCGAGCATGTGCCAGCACCAGATCAGGTTCACCGCGAGGCCGAGTGCGCCGTCGGCGTCGCCGGTGTCGTTGAGGTGGTGCAGCGCGGCGAGCGCGTTGTCGTACTCGGCGCGCAGCGCGTGGAGTGCGGCGAGCTGTTCCGGGCCGCGGAGCAACGGGTCGTAGTGGGCGACCAGTTCGGTGAGGTGGCGGGCGGCCAGGTCCCGCGCGACGGTCAGGGTGTCCTGCTCGGCCAGGCGCTCCAGGCCGTACTCGCGGATCGTCTCCAGCATCCGGTACCGGCCGGTGTCCGGCGCGAGGTGCAGCAACGACCGGTCGGCCAGGGCCGCGAGCAGCTCCCGGATCTCGTCGGCTGGCACCGCGGTGCCGGCGCAGACCGCGGTGGCCGAGGCCGGCGTGATGCCACCGGGCAGCACCGCGATCCGCTCCGCGACCGTACGCGCGTCCGTGTCGAGCAGGTCCCAGCTCCAGGCGATGACCGCGCGCAGGGTGCGGTGCCGCGGGACGGCGGTGCGGCTGCCGGTGGTCAGCAGGCGGAACCGGTCGGACAGTCCGGCGGCCAGGTCGGGCAGCGAGAGGGTGCGGAGGCGGGCCGCGGCCAACTCCAGGGCGAGCGGCAGGCCGTCGAGGCCC
Organism: Streptomyces sp. WZ-12; assembly: GCF_028898845.1. Taxonomy (NCBI): domain Bacteria; kingdom Bacillati; phylum Actinomycetota; class Actinomycetes; order Kitasatosporales; family Streptomycetaceae; genus Streptomyces; species Streptomyces sp. WZ-12. The sequence continues at coordinate 337,066 of NZ_CP118574.1, forward strand.
CGCACGATGCGCAGCACATCGGTGAGGTGGTGTGCGTCGACGTCGAACCCGGGCCGTACGGCCGCCGCCCGCTCGCGGAACAGCCGCACCGACGCCGTCCGGCGGGCCTGTTCGGCGTCCGCGTGCGGTTCGGGCAGGGGCAGCGGGCCGAGCGGGACGAGCGCCTCGCCGTCGATGGCCAGTGGCTCCCGGCTGGTGGCCAGTACCCGCAGTCCGGCGCAGCGGGTGAGCAGCGCCGAGATCAGGTGGGCCACGGCGTCGATGAGGTGCTCGCAGTTGTCCACCAGGAGCAGGCTCTCCCGGCCGCTCAACTGGTCGGTCAGGACGTCCAGTTCGCCGACCCGGTCAGCGTGCGGCTCGGCCGACGCCTCGAACAGTGCCGAGCCGCGCAGCCCGATCGCGGCCAGCAGTGCCGTGCCGACCTTGGTGGGCTCGGTGACCGCGGCGAGGTCGATCATCCACGCGCCGTCGCGGTATTCCGGCCGGTGGCGGCGGGCGGCCTCGACGGCGAGGCGGGTCTTGCCGGCGCCGCCGGGGCCGACCACGGTGACCAGGCGCCCGGCCGTGAGCAGCGCCTCGATCCGGGCGAGGTCGTCGTCGCGGCCGATGAAACGGGTCAGTGGCGCGGGCAGGTTGCTCCGTCTGGTCTGGGCGGCGTCGGGAGTGGGCGGGTCGGCGCGCAGCAGGCGCAGGTGGCGGGCGCGCAGGCCGGCACCCGGATCGGTGCCGAGGTCGTCGGCCAGGCGCGCGCGGACCTGCTCGTACCGGGCGAGGGCCTCGGCCTGGCGTCCCTGGGCGGCGAGCGCGTCCATGAGCAGCGCGACGGCGCGTTCGTGGACGGGGTGCTCGGCGAGCAGGGCGGTCAGGCGGGTGGCTGCCAAGTCGGCGCGACCCAGGGACAGTTCGGCGTCGGCGAGGTCGGCGACGGCCTCGATCGAGGCGTGGGCCAGCCGGGTCGCGGCGGCGGGCGCCAACCCGGCGACGGCCGCGGGCTCGGTGCCGGGATGGTCGCCCCACAGCGCCACGGCCGCTCCGAGCAGGGCCGCCGCCTGCGGGTCGCCGGCGCGCAGGCGGTCCCGGCCGTCGCGGGCGAGCTGCTCGAACCGCAGCGCGTCCACGTCGGCGGCGTCCACGGCCAGTTGGTAGCCGCCCGCGCGCTGCGCGACGTGGCCGGCGGAGCCGAGGGTTCGGCGCAGGCGTGAGACGAGGGCCTGGAGGGCGTGGGTGGGGTCGGTCGGCGGGTCCTCGGCCCAGATCGCGTCGACCAGGGCGATCCGCTCGACCGGGTGTCCGCCGGCGAGCGCCAGTCGCCCGAGCAGGGCCTGCAAGCGGGCACCCGGGACGGGCAGGACGGCGTCACCGCGAGACGCCTCGAAGGCGCCGAGCAGCGTGATGCGAAGCCGCGCGCCCCCGTCCATGTCCCCATCTTCGCGCACGCACCGTCGGGTCCTCACATCAGGGCGGCGCCGGTGCGATGCCGTGTCAGCGCCGTGTGAGCCCGCTGTGAGCGCTCCCCAACAGCCTGGGTGCGTCACGGATTTCCGTCCTCGGAAGGGGTTTTCTCATGCCTGACGTAGTGATCGTGGGTGCTGGCCCGGTCGGTCTCCTCCTCGCCTGCGAGCTGGGGCTCGCCGGTTGCGCCGTCGTGGTGCTGGAGCGGGAGTCGGCGCCCGGGTCCCCGTGGCGGGCGGAACCGCTGGGAATGCGGGGGTTGTTCGCCACATCGCTCCAGGGGTTCCACCGCCGCGGAATGCTGCATCCGCTGTTGAACGCCTCGGGTGTCCATGACGAACTCGCTGCCGATTTCGGCGCGGACGGGCAGTCCGCCATCCGCGGCGGCGTGGGGCACTTCGCCGGCATGGTGCTCGACCCGGCCAGGGTCGACCTGACCGCGCTGCCGTTCCGACTGCCCAGCCCGGCCCCGGACTTCGCGTTGACCAGCCTCGATGTGATCGAGGCGGTGCTGTCCGAGCGGGCGGTGGAGCTCGGCGTGGAGATCAGGCGTGGCGTCACCGTCTCCGGCGTCGCGCAGGACGACGAGGGCGTGGTCGTGCGGGCCGGCGAGCGCGAGTACCGGGCGCGCTGGGTCGTCGGCTGCGACGGCGGGCGCAGCGCGGTGCGTCGGCTCGCCGGCTTCGAATGCGTCGGCACCGAGCCGAGGTTCACCGGCTACACCATGGTCGCCACCCTCGCCGATCCCGAGAAGCTCCGCCCTGGGATCAACCCGACACCGACCGGCATGTACCTCCGGATGGGCACGGCAGGGCACGTCGGCATGATGGACTTCGACGGCGGCGCGTTCGACCGTGCGCACCCGCCGACCCGCGACCACCTCCAGACGGTGCTGCGCCGGGTGTCCGGAACCGACGTGACGCTGACCGAGGTTCACCTCGCGTCGAGCTTCACCGATCGGGCGATGCAGACGACGAGCTACCGGCGGGGACGCGTCCTGCTGGCGGGCGACGCCGCGCACATCCACTCCCCCCTGGGCGGCCAGGGACTCAACACCGGGCTGGGCGACGCCCTGAACCTGGGGTGGAAGCTGGCGGCGACCGTGCGCGGGGACGCGCCGGACGGCCTTCTCGACACCTACACCCGCGAACGCCACCCGGTCGGCGCGCGGGTGCTCGACTGGTCCCGCGCCCAGGTGTCCGCCATGGCGCCGGGCCCGCACGGTCGGGCCCTCCAGGGGGTGATCCGCGATCTGCTCGGGACCCGGGACGGGACGACCTATGTGGTCGGGCGGCTCTCGGGCTGGGCGACCCGCCACGACCTCGGCAGCGACCACCCGTTGGTCGGCCGCCACGCCCCGGAGTTCCGCCGTGCGGACGGCACGTGCCTCGCCGACCTGATGCACGACGGACGGGGCGTGGTGCTCGACTTCAGCGCCGAACGCCGCCTGCGGGATGCGGCGACGGGCTGGCAGCGCCGGTTGCGTTACGCGGCCGGGGCGGTCGAGGACGACCTGGGGCTGGGCGCCGTGCTCGTCCGGCCGGACTCCATCGTCGCCTGGGCGGACGCTCGCGACGTCGACCGGCAGGCGTTCGCGCGGGCCGCCGGCGAGTGGTTCGGCCCCGCGGAAACCTGATGCGCCGCCCCGTTCCCGACGGGCCTCTCCTCCCTCCCCCAACCCCCTTGTCAAGGAGCGCAGATGACGATCGCCCTCCGTCCGGGAGCCACCGTGATGTTCACCGGAGATTCGATCACCGACAGCCAGCGGCTGGAGAGCGAGGACGGCCTCGGGTTCGGCTACCCGCTGCGCGTCGCGGGCGAGTTCGGACTCCGCCACCCGGACCGGCCCGTGAGCTGGCTCAACACCGGGATCGGGGGCCACAAGGTGAGCGATCTGGAAGCCCGGTGGCAGGCGGACGTGCTTGACGCGGGCCCGGACGTGGTGTCGATCCTCGTCGGCGTCAATGACATGGGCTGGCACACGATCGACCCGGACGGCCGGGTGATCCCCCCGGAGGACTTCGCGGCGGGTTACGAGCGTCTGCTCGCGCCGCTGGCCGAGGCGGGCACGGCGCTGGTTCTCATCGAGCCGTTCCTGCTGCCGATCAGTGGCACCGTCGTGGCCGGTCCCGGTGACGCGCGCATCGACGAGGCGGTCCGCAAGGAGTGGCGGGCCGATCTGGACCCGAAGATCCAGGTCGTGCGCGAGCTCGCCCGCGCCCACGGCGCGCAGTTGCTCGCCGCGGACAGCATGTTCGCCCAACTCGCCGCGGCGAGCGGGCCGGAGCACTGGGCCGCGGACGGCGTGCATCCGACGCCGGCCGGCCATGCCGCACTCGCGGATGCCTGGCTACGCCTGGTCACGTGACGGTGCCTGGCGGTCGCCCACACCATCGGTGAGCTGGGGCGACCGCCCCACCGACGACCCTGCCCCCGCGCCGGTCCTGACGAGCCCCTAATATCATTTCGCGTTCTCCGACGGACGCTGACGCCCGCTTGGTCGTGCCCGCCGCCCAACGCCCGATACGACACGACATGACGGCTCCACCGCACGGCGAGGGGGTCGAGCATCGAGGAGAGGTACGTTCATGCGCGCCCGGAGCATCGCCACGGCCACCGCAACTGCACTGGCACTCGTGGCCGCTCGTGACCTTGTCCAGAAGAAGCACGCCCTGCTCCGGAACTTCCCGGTGATCGGGCACGCCCGGTACCTGTTGGAGACGATCGGGCCGGAGCTGCGGCAGTACATAGTCACCTCCAACGACGAGGAGCGCCCGTTCAGTCGGGACCAGCGCACCTGGATCTACGCGTCGGCGAAGGGCGAGAACAACTACTTCGGGTTCGGCACCGACAACGACATCGAGCACATGCAGGGGCACGCGTACCTGAAGCAGCGCACGTTCGCCCACGCTCCGCTGCCCGACGCGCACGACCCGCAGGCCCCGCTGCCCTCGGCCAAGGTGCTGGGCGGGCCGCGCGGGCGCGCCAAGGCGTTCCGACCGGCGAGCGTGGTGAACATCTCGGCGATGAGCTTCGGATCGCTCTCCGGCGCGGCGATCACCGCGCTCAACAAGGGGGCGGCGCTGGCGGGCACGATGCAGAACACGGGCGAGGGCGGCCTCTCGCCGTACCACCGCAACGGCGGCGACCTCATCCTCCAGATCGGTACCGCCTACTTCGGCTGCCGCAACGAGGACGGCAGCTTCAACATCGACAAGCTCAAGGACGTGATCGCCGGCGCCCCGGTCAAGGCGATCGAGATCAAGCTCTCCCAGGGCGCCAAGCCGGGGTTGGGCGGGATGCTGCCGGGCGCGAAGGTGACCCCGGAGATCGCCGAGATCCGCGGCATCCCGCTCGGCAAGGACTGCGCCTCCCCGTCGCGGCACACCGCGTTCAGCGACGTCGACTCGATGCTGGACTTCGTCGAACTGCTCGCCACCGAGACCGGTCTGCCGGTCGGGATCAAGAGCGCGGTGGGCGAGATGGAGTTCTGGCAGGAGCTGGCCACGCTGATGGCGCGCGGTGACCGTGGTGTCGACTTCGTGACCATCGACGGCGGCGAGGGCGGTACTGGGGCGGCGCCGCTGATCTTCTCCGACTCGGTGTCGCTGCCCTTCCGGATGGGCTTCTCCCGGGTCTACGGCACCTTCGCCGAGCTGGGGCTGACCGACGACCTGACCTTCATCGCCTCCGGCAAGCTCGGCCTGCCCGAGAACGCCGCGGTCGCCTTCGCGCTGGGTGCCGACATGATCAACGTGGCGCGTGAGGCGATGCTGTCGATCGGCTGCATCCAGTCGCAGAAGTGCCACACCGACAAGTGCCCCACCGGCGTCGCGACCCAGAACCCGCGGCTGGCCCGCGGTCTCGACCCGACCTCGAAGGCCACCCGGGCCGCCGTCTACCTGCGTACCCTCCGCAAGGAGTTGCTGAAGGTCTCGTCGGCCGTCGGCGTTCCCCACCCGGCACTCATCACGGCCGCCGACATCGAGATCATGAACGGCGACTACGAGGCCCGTACCCTGGCCGGCGTCTACGGCTACAAGGACGGTTGGGGCGAGCTCGGCCCGCGGCTCGCCGAGGAGATCACCGCGCTGCTCGCCGCCAAGGCGGCATCGGAGGAGCCCCCGACCGCCTGACGCGCCGACACCGCGTCAAGCACCGCGCCCGCTACTCTCCTCCTTACCGCCCTCCCCTCTTCCCCACTGTCCCGCTCGGAGCACGCACAGGGCGCCCCAGCCGGTGCCGGCCTCGCTCCCCGCACACGAACAACCCCTGCCTAGGTGATCGCAACATGACCGAAAAAGTGAGATTCCGAAGCGTCGTCGGCCCCGAACTGGCCGGAGCGATCGACCTGCCGGACGGCGAGATCCGCGGCTGGGGGATCTTCGTGCACGGATTCACGCTCGGCAAGGACTCGCCGGCCGCCTCGCGCGTCAGCAAGCAGCTTGCGCGCGAGGGGATCGGCATGCTGCGCTTCGACAACCTCGGGATCGGGGACTCGGACGGTGACTGGGGTGACGGTTCCTTCACCGTCAAGGTCCAGGACACGCTCCGCGCGGCGGCCATGATGGCGGAGCGAGGGACTCCGGCAGACCTGTTGGTGGGGCACTCGTGGGGAGGCGCCGCCGCCCTCGCAGCGGCGGCCGAGATGACGGGCGTCCGCGCGCTCGCCACCATCGGGGCGCCGGTCGAGCCCAGTCACGTCGAGCGGCAGTACGACGCGGTGATGGATCGCGTGCTCAGTGAGGGGTCGCACGAGTGGTTCGTCGGCGGGCGGACCCTGGTCCTCAAGCGTGCCTTCGTCGAAGACGTCCGCCGCGCTCAACTCCGCGACCGGATTCGTGAGTTGAGCCTGCCGCTACTCGTCCTGCACTCGCCCACCGACCAGACCGTCAGCATCGACAACGCCGGGGAGATCTTCCGCGAGGCACGGCACCCGCGCAGCTTCGTCTCGCTCGAAGGCGCGGACCATCTCCTGACCGCACGAGGACAGGCACAGCGGGCCGCCCACATCATCAGCGCCTGGGCCGACCAGTACATCCCCAGGCCGCGGCCCGGAGGCAAGACATCCCCGACGCCGAAGAGTTCGCTCGGATAGGGCGGACACCGGACAGGCCGCGCCGCAGCGGGTTTCGTCAGAGGGGCATCGTTAACTGGTCGACGATCTCAAGGACCGTCATGGTGCCGATTTCCGTCTCGGGGATGAGCACCCCGAACTCCTCCTCGGCGGTGAGGCTGAACTCGACCAGTGCCAGGGAGTCCAGGTCCAGGTCCTTCAGGGTGACGGCGTCACTGACCTGGTCGGCCGGAACGCGGAACTTCGTGTCCAGCAGGTGCGGTAGACGGCCCCGGGCGATCGCGTTGGTCATTCTTCGGCTCCCGTCGTGAGCAGTTCACGGGCTTCGGTCACGGTCTCGTCGAGGATCTGCGCGGTGAGGTCCATGTCTTGTGGTAAGTGGTCGCACATCAACTGCATCCGGAAGCGGGCCGAGTTCAACGGAACGGCCGGGAACTCGATGATCGCCAGAATCAGTCCCCGGGCCTCGGCCAATTTGCAGGCGACACGCGCCACGGCGGCTGAGTGGGTTTCCACCGGAACGATGGCCGACATGTCGCCGAGGACGGTGAGCCCCCGCTTGGTCAGCGCGGCGCGCAGTCGGGTCGCTACGTGTTCCAGGGCGGCGCGGCGGCGTTCTCCCTCGGGCGACTGGATGATGCGGGCGCACTGCAGGGCCGCGGCTGCCTGGAGTGGCGAGAGCGCCGAGGAGAAGAAGTGTGACGTGGCGTAGCCGGACAGGTACTCGGCCACGTTTTCGGAACGGGCGGCGATGAAGCCGCCGTTGGTCGCGAAGCACTTGCTGAACGACCCCATTACCAGGTCGATCTGGCCGAGCAGCCCCTGTTCCCCGATCTTCCCGGTACCGCCGGGCCCGAGGGCGCCCAGGTCGTGGGCGACGTCCACGAGCAGTGTGGCGTCGTAGGCGTGGCAGATGTCCTGAAGTGCGGCCAGTCGCGGGGTGTCGGAGTCCATCGAGTAGACGCCTTCGGTGACGACCATGACGGCGTTGCGGGTGTCGTGGGCTCGGATCCGGGCCAGGTGTTCGTGGACGGAGTCGTTGTGGAGATGGTCTGCGAGCACCACGTTGCGGGTGGCGGCGTGCGCTCCCTGGTTCAGGCAGGCGTGGGCGCGTTCGTCGAGAACGACATGGTCTTGCGGCCGGATCAGTCCGGTGATCGAGCCGTATCCGGCGCCCCAACCGGTGGGGAACAGGATGATGTGTGCCATGCCGGTGAGTTGGGAGATTTCCCGTTTCAATTGGTCGGCCAGTGGCGTGTGGCCGGTGAGGATGGGAGAACTCCCGGCATGCGGGCCGTATTTCGCCAGGGCTTCGGCAACGGCCCGTCGTACGGACGGCTCCCGGGACAGCGCGAGGTAGTCCTGGGTGGCGAAGGAAATTCCCTGGGCCACTTCCCCGTTGTGGGGGCAGCGGGCGCTGGCGTGTGGCGAGACGTCGGTCGCCTCACTCGATTCCAGCACGCGGTTCGCACGACGACAATGCGCCTATACCGCTGACAAGTTGAACCTGTTGAATGTGAGGTCGGCGCAATTCACGTACACGACTGGTGGATGAATTGACGCCGGCGTGCTGACGATGGCGATCGGCGCCTGCAATGGGGGCGGGCCTGCGCGTTGTGTCCGTACGATCCGAACGACCTGCGGACTCGGCGCTTCGTTACGCGCGCAGCGCCTGCGGCAGCGCGCCCATGGGCACGCCCACGGTGGCCAGGAGCTGCGCCGGACTCGCCCCGGCGCTGGAAGCCGAGCGCCGGCTTGGCGTGTGCTGCAACGCTCGGACTCAGCACTGGAATTGCCATGGCTGACTGGGCAATCAGGCATCCAACCCCGTGTTGCACGTCATTCCATCTTGGACCGATCAGTCCAAGATGCGTTAACCTTCAAGCGTGGTCATGGCCAGGCATGCCACGTGCACTTCGCGACCGCGCGAGAAACACCACGCGGCCCCCAGCCACCGCCGTCAGCCACACCGCCCCAACCGCACGCCTGACACCGATGGAGGATCCCCGTGACTGGCCCGGCAACCAGCACTCCGCAGGTCTCCGAACGCAACCCCGTCCGTGACCTGCCCCTGCAGCATCTGGACGGATTCACTCACCGCTGGGTCGACGCGGACGGCGTCCGCCTGCATGCCGTCGAAGGCGGACGGCCGAGCGGCCCGGCCGTCGTCCTGCTCGCCGGATTCCCGCAAACCTGGTGGGCCTGGCGAAAGGTGATGCCCGGCCTCGCCCACCGGTTCCACGTCATCGCGATCGACCTGCCGGGTCAGGGCCACTCCGAGCGTCCGGAGCGCGGCTACGACACGCACGCGGTCGCCGCGCACGTCCACACCGCCGTGAAGGCTCTCGGAGTGTCGACGTACTCCCTGGTCGCCCACGACATCGGCGCCTGGGTCGCCTTCTCCCTCGCCCTCAACTTCGAGAGCCACCTGCGCGGGGTCGCTCTGCTCGACGCCGGAATTCCCGGTATCACTCTCCCGGAGACGATTCCCACCGACCCGGAACGAGCGTGGAAAACCTGGCATTTCGCGTTCCACCTCGTGCCCGACCTGCCCGAGACGCTGCTCGCCGGCCGCGAACGCGAGTACGTCGGCTGGTTCTTGAAGAGGAAGGCCCTGTCTCCCGACACGTTCGACGACGCCGAGATCGACCACTACGCGGCCGCCGTCGCCGTCGACGGCGGCCTGCGCGCTTGCCTCGCGTACTACCGAGACGCCGCGGAGTCGGCGCGCAAGAACCGCGCGGCGCTCGGGCGGCGGCACCTGTCCGTGCCCGTTCTCGGAATCTCCAGCAGCCACGGCTCCGTTCCGGACATGGCCGCCGCCATCAGCCCATGGGCCGACAACACCACCCGAATCGTGGTGCCCGACGCCGGACACTTCATCCCCGACGAGCAGCCCGAAGCCATCGCTGCCGCGATAGCAGACTTCATCGCCGACGCCGACTGACGCCCGCCGAACCCGTCCGACCGCGCCGGCCAAGGCCGCGCGAAACCCAGATCACGAAGTCCGACTGCCGTGCCAGGGTCAATTCACCGTAAGCACACCGACCCCGCGAAGAGACGGCCGACAGTCGGACCCTTCCTCCCACGGCCGTGCTCCGGTGGTACGTGCGCGAGGGTTCCTGGTGTGAGTGCGCGGGTTCCGCGCCCTGTTTTTCCGGCCCGGTGGACGTGATAGTTCGGTCATGGTTCCGTTCCGGCTACCGGAGCGCAGTCTGCGGGAGCCCCAGCCGGTGCCTTCCCGATGGTGAAGCCGGACGCCGTCGCCGGCAGCACCAGGAACCATGACCGGCGTCCGGCGGACAGGCCACCGCCCCCGCCGGCCCCTCTCACCGCATGTTCGTCAGGACGACGCCCGGAGCGCTCACCGCCCGCGTCGGCGGGTGCTCGTCCTGCATCAAGCTCCGATGCGCTGCCGTCTACGGCATACAGGGTGCCGGGGACGCCCCGCGGGCAGCGCATCGGCCCCTCGCCTCACCTCTTGCCGGTCGCCGACCGCCCAAACACCCGCGCAAGCCCGGCCACTTGGCCGCGGACCCATCCCGACGCCAACAGGGCCGTCGCCTACGCGCGATGTCCCCCGCGTTCGCCGCGCAGGTGGTGCGCGCAGCAGGCGGGTGGCTGGTGGTGGCGGGCTTCGGGGCCGGGCGGGCTCGCCTGCGCGATCGCGGTGAGGCATTGCGCCCGCTGCGCTTCGTCGAGCATGTGGTCGCTGTCGGAGGCGGCGTTGGCGAGGCCGACGCAGCACAGGGACAGCAGGAGGGCTCCTCCGGCGATGGGCAGGGGGCGGCGCGGCGGGGGTGGGGCGAGCAGCGCGCGGACGCGTTGGGGTACGGCGCCGCCGGTGGCGGCGAGGGCCGGGGGACGCGCGGCGTGGGCCGAGGTGGCGAGGGCGGCCCGTCCGACGGCCCGGGCGACGGTCCGGCGGCTGCCGATCCGGGTGGCGGCCTCCTCGTCGGCCCAGCGTTCCAGGGCGAAGGCGCCCGCGTCGGCCAGCGGCCTCAGCAGCGGATTGACGGCCGTGGTGAGCCGCCACAGGATCTGGAAGAGGTGGTGCCGGCAGCGGAGGTGAGCCCTCTCGTGTGCCAACAGGGCCTCGCGTTCCTCGTCGTCGAGGCAGCGCAGCATGCCGCGTGACACCACGATGCGGCCGGGCGCGCCGGGCAGGGCGAACGCCTGCGGAGCGCCGTCGTCGAGGACGGCCAACTCCTCGTCGCCGGGCAGCTGGGCGCATGCGCGCCTGGCCCAGAGGAGGTGGCGGGCCTGTCGTACGGCAGCGCGGGTCAGGGAGACAACGCCCGCCAGCAGGACGAGGGCGCTGACGAGCGCAACGGTGAGTTGGACGGGGTCCTCGGCCTGGAGGGCGGCTACCGACCAGCGGCCCTCCGCCGCCACCTCGGGAATCTGCGCGACCGCGGTGAAGGCCAGTAGGGCCAGCGACCCCGTCCAGCCGACCGTGGTGACCAGCGCGGTGCAGGCCAGCGCCCAGACGGCGGGGCGGGGAGCGAGCCGGCGGGCCAGCGGCGGCGCGAGGACGGTCAGCACGGCCGTCACGGCGAGCGGGATGTAGACGCTGATCAGCACCGGATCACCTCCCCTCGGTGGGCTGCCCGGGGTCGTCGCCGCCGTCGTTTCCGGAGAGCAGGTGGTGGAGCAACTGCTCGTCCTGTTCGGAGAGTTCGGAGACGAAGCGGGCCAGCACCGCCTCCCGGTCGGAGCCGCCCTCCAGCAGCGACCGCATGCGGTGGGCGGTGTGGGACGCCTCGTCGCGGGCCGGCTCGTAGGCGTATCCGCGGCCCGCGCGGTGCCGGACGAGCATGCCCTTGCCATACAGCCGGGACACGATCGTCAGGACCGTGGTGTAGGCGAGGTCGCGCGGCAGGCACTGCAGGACCTGGCGCGGTGTCAGTGGGCCGTCCGCGGACCAGAGGGCAGCGAGCACCTGGCTCTCCAGTTCGCCGCGCGCCCGTCTGCCGGGGGCGCCGCCCCTGAAGTCGTTCACCGTTCGCCCTTCCGTCACCTGGTCGTGGAACAGGCTACCCCGTGACCTCCTACTAGTTGTAGGAGGTATGCTCCCGCTTCGAACCGCGAGCTACTACAACTTGTAGTCACGCGTCCTCCCATTCTGCGCAGAGGAAAGCCCATGGCTCATCCCGGACGTACGCTCCCGAGGCCCGCTCCCGCGGGTGCCCTGCCGCCGCCCCGTGGCGGGGCGGTGCCCGCGCGCCGGGTGGCGATCGTCTCGGCGAGCGTCGGCGCCGGCCACGACGGTGCCGCCACCGAGCTGGAGCGCCGCCTCGCCGAGGGCGGATTCGCCGTCGACCGCTACGACCTGCTGGACCTGCTGCCCGCCGGGCTCGGCCGGGCGGTCCGGGACGGCTACCACCGGATGCTCGTCCGGGCGCCGTGGGCCTACCAGCGGATCTACGCCAGCACCGAGCGCGCCGGTGGGGGCGGCCCGGTGGCACGGACCCTGCTGCACGCCTCCGAGGACCGGGTGTTGAAGGCGCTGCACCCCGGGACCGGGGCCGTCGTCTCCACCTACCCCGGAGCCAGTCGCGTGCTGGGCGGCCTGCGCCTCGCCGGTCGTCTGACCGTCCCCGTCCTCACCTACCTGACCGACTTCTCGGTGCATCCGCTGTGGGTGGCCAAGGGCGTGGACGTCCACCTCGCGGCGCACGCCGTGCCCGCCGCTCAGGCGCGGGCGGCCGGGGCCCGGGACGTCCGGGTGTGCGGGCCGGTCGCCGACCCCCGGTTCCGCCCCAGCGACGTACCGGAACGCCAGCGCGCCCGGGCCAGGTTCGGGTTGCCGCCCGACGCCCGGCTCGCGCTGCTGGTCGCCGGTTCCTGGGGCGTCGGCCCCGTACGGCAGGTCGCCCGAGAGCTACGGGACGGCGGCGCCGCCGTCCCGGTCGTCGTCTGCGGCCGCAATCGGCCCCTCGCCGAGCAGTTGCGCGCGGACGGGATCACGCATGTCCACGGCTGGGTCGACGACATGCCCGACCTGATGCGCGCGGCCGACGTCCTGGTCCAGAACGCCGGCGGGCTCACGTGCCTGGAGGCGTTCGCCGCGGGGCTGCCGGTGGCCAGCTACCGCTGCATACCGGGCCACGGCCTGGCCAACGCCGCGGCCCTGGACGAGGCCGGGGTCGCCGTGTGGATCCGCGACCCGGCCGACCTCAGGAGCGTGCTGGGCGACCTGGCAGACGGCCCGCTCGGACTGCGTCAACGGGCGGCGGCGCTCGCGCTGTTCGCGGACTCCTCGGGCGCCGGCCCGGCCGCCGAGATAGCCCGCGTCCACCGCCCGGGCCCACCGCTCCCGGCCCCGCGGCCCCGCGCGCGGCGGCGGGCGCGCTCCCGGCGGCTCGTCGTCACCGCCGCCGCGGCCTGCACGGTATGGGCCTGCGCCGTCGGCACCGGAGTCGCCACGGCGTACGACGGGCCCGCCCTGCTGCGCGCCGTCGGCCACGACCTCGACCCGGACCGCCCCGCGCCCGGCCACGTTCCGGAGGGGCGCCATTCGTGACCACGCCTCCGCGACTCCGGGCGACCGCCTGGGCCTTGGCCCTCACCGCGCTGCACTGCGCTCCCGTCGTCTCCACCTTCGGCCCGCTGCGCAACGGCGCGATGCCCCGCCTCGCCGGTCGGGGTCGCGCGGACCACGTCGCGCTCACCTTCGACGACGGGCCCGACCCCCGCTCCACGCCGCACTTCCTGCGGCTGCTCGACGGCCAGGGGGTGCGTGCCACCTTCTTCCTGCTCGGCAGCGAAGCCCGTCGCTCCCCGGGCCTGGTCCGGGAGATCGCCGCCGCCGGCCACGAAATCGGCGTCCACGGCTGGTTGCACCGCCCCCTGCTCCTGCGCGGCCCGCGCGCCACCCACGACGACTTCGCCCGCGCCCGCGACACGCTCGCCGCGATCACCGGCAGCCGGCCCACGCTCTTCCGCCCCCCGTACGGCGTCATGTCCACCGCCGCGCACGTGGCCGCCCACCGCCTGGGACTCACCCCGGTGCTGTGGACCTGCTGGGGCCGGGACTGGACGGCCCGGGCCACTCCGGAATCGGTCCACCGCACGGTCGTCTCCGACCTGCACGGCGGTGGCACCGTCCTGCTCCACGACTCGGACTGCACCTCCGCGCCCGGCGCCTGGCGGTCAACTCTCGGCGCCCTCCCCCGCATTCTGGACACCTGTCGGCAACGGGGTTACGCGGTAGGCCCGTTGCGCGACCACGGGTGGCCCGGGAGCGTCGGCCTGCGCCCCGCCGCGGGCGACGCGTCCGGGCGCTGACGGCGCCCGGCCCGCGCCGCGTCACAGGGCCCCGCGGCGCCACTCGCGAAGGAGCAGATAGCCCAGGTACGCGCCGCCCAGCGCCATCGTCCAGATGCCGACGGGCAGTTTGCCGAAGACCGGGGCGTTCTGGGCCGCCAGGTCGGCGAGGACGAGCAGCAGGGCGCCGGCGAGCGCGGAGAGCGCCAGGTGCGGGCCGGTGCCGCGGGTGATCCGCTTGACGATCTGGGGTGCGGTGAGCGCGATGAACGAGATCGGGCCGGCTACCGTGACGGCGCCGGCGGAGAGCACGATCGTCAGCAGTACGGCACCGGTGAAGGCGCGGTCCGGGCGCGCGCCCAGTGCCGCCGCCGTGGTCCGGCCCATCTCGCTGATGCCCAGGGGGCGGGACAGCAGCGCGGCACACGGCGCGCAGAGCAGCAGCACCACGCCGATGGTCGCCGCGTCGCCCCAAGAGCGGGCGGTGAGGCTGCCGTTGAGGTACGAGCTGAGCATGGTGGCCTGGTCGCGTTCGATGGCGTAGACGATGTACTGGATGAAGGCGGTCGCCATCGCCGAGACCCCGATGCCCGCGATGACCAGTCGGGTGGGGTTGCGGAAGCCGCTCCCGGTCGACACGTACACCACCGCCATGGCCGCCAGCGCCCCGCCGAGCGCCCCCAACGCGACCGGTGCGCCCGGGAAGAGCAGGGCGACCAGTGCGGCGCCCGCGCCGGCTCCGGGGCCGAGGCCGATGACGTCCGGGCTGCCCAGCGGGTTGCGGGTCACCGACTGGAAGAGGGCGCCGGACAGGCCGAAGGCGGCGCCGGCGGCGACCGCCACCGTCAGCCGCGGTCCGCGCAACCGGTCCAGGACGAAGGAGTTCACGCCGGTGGCATGGCCGGTCAACGCCGAGGGCAGGTCCGGCAGGGCGATGCCGAGGCGGCCCACGGTGAGGGTGGCGGTGCAGGCCGCCAGGATGGCCACACACAGGGCGACGCCGACCCAGAACATCCGGACCGGAACCCGCAGGGCGACCTTCGACCCGAGCTTGATGAGGAACTTTCGACTGCCGGGCCGCGGCCGCCGAACGGAGGCGGCGGACGCCGGAGTTATGGAGTGGGTCACGAGGTGGCTCGCATCCTACGGACGGCGATCAGAAGGGCGGGGGCTCCGGCGAACGCGGTGACGACACCGACCATCAGCTCCTGCGGGCGCACCAGGAGCCTCCCTATGACGTCAGCGGCCAGCAGCAGGGCCGGCCCGAGCAGGGCGCTGAGCGCGAGCTGCCGTCGCAGGTCGGCCCCGAGGAGGGTGCGGGCCAGGTGCGGAACGGCCAGGCCGACGAAGGCGATCGGTCCCGCGGCCGCGGTGGCGGCGGCGCTCAACAAGGTGGCCGTCAGCAGCGCGGCGGCCTTGACGCGCTCCGGGCGGGCCCCGAGGGCCGTGGCGGAATCCTCGCCCAGGGCAACGATGTTCAGTCCGCGGCCCAGGAACAGGGCCACCGCGAGTCCGGCGACGGCCAGCGGCAACACGCTCCGCACGGCGTCCCAGTCGTGGCCGCCGAGGGCGCCGACGACCCAGTAGCGGTAGCTGTCGAAGACCTTCGGGCGGCTGAGCGTGACGGCCTGGATGAAGGCGCTCAGCACCGCGGTGAGCACCGCGCCGCCCAGCACCAGCCGCACCGGGTTCAGTCCCCGCCCGAGGGTGCCGATGACGTAGACGAACACGCCGGTCAGCAGGGCGCCGGGCAGCGCCCACAGCAGCGTCTGGGTCTGCCCGGAGGCGCCGGCGAACGCGGTGCCGGCCACCACACTCGCGGCGGCCCCGGTGTTGACGCCCAACAGGCCCGGCTCGGCGAGCGGGTTGCGGGTCACCGTCTGCATCAGGACACCGGCCACGGCGAGGCCGAGGCCCACCACGATCCCCAACGCGGTGCGCGGATAGCGGCTTTCGACCACGGTGGTGGTGTAGGCGTCGCCGTGGCCGGTGACGGCGTCCCAGACCTGGCCCGGGGTCAGGGTCTTGCTGCCGAACATGATGCTGGCCAGGCAGACGAGGGCCAGGGCCGCCAGGGCCAGGAGCAGCAGGGCGGCGGTGCGCCGGCCGAGCCGGCGCACCGGTGTCCGCTGCTGCGTGGTGTCGATGGTCGCGGTCATCTGTTCAACCCGTCCCGTGACGCTACTTGCCGGCCTTCTTCACCGCGCCGTCGATCAGCGGCAGGTAGCGCTTGATGCTGTAGGGCACGGTCAGCGGGTTGATCATGGAGGAGGCGGTGACGAAGGAGTTGTCCGAACTCGCCACGACGGCGCCCTTCTTGACGGCCGGCATGGCCGCGTACAGCGACTGCTTCTCGATCTCCTGCCGGGTCTTGTCGTCGGAGTAGAAGGTGAACAGGACGTCGCTCTTGTTCAGCTTGTCCGCGTTCTCCAGGCCGATGAGCGACGAGGCGGTGCCGTCGGTCTCCTTGAAGGTGTTGACCACCGGGTCGACCGTGAGCCCCAGGGACCTGACCATCTCCACCCGCTGCTCGTCGGGCTTGAACACGCCCAACGTGCCAGGACCGGAGGTGTAGATGTAGGAGAAGGTCACGTTCTTGTAGTTCGGGTGGGCGGCTGCGGCGTCGGACAGTTGCTTCTTGATGCCCTTGATCAGCTCGGTGCCCTTCGCCGGCTGGCCGACCGCCTTGGCGATGGTGTTGATCTGCTGGTCCCAGCGGGTGCTCCACGCCTTGTCCGGATACGCCACGGTCGGAGCGATGTCCTTGAGGAGGTCGTACTGCTTGGCCGTGATGCCCGACCACGGTGCCAGGATCAGATCCGGGGCCAGTTCGGTGATCGCCTCGATGTCGAGCTGATCGCCCCCCTTGAACTGCTTGGGCAGCGGCTCGCCGGACTTCTTCACCGCGTCCCGGATCCAGGGCAGGTAACCGGACTTGTCGCTGCCCCAGGCGTACTCCTCCACGCCAACGGGCGTGTGCCCCAGGGCGATTGCCGTCTCGGCCGAGCCCTGGCCGAGGGTGACGATCCGCTTGGGTGCCTTCTTGATCGTGGCCGTGCCCAGCGCACTCTTGATGGACACCGGGAAGGCACCGCTACTGTCGCTCGCGGCGGCGCTGTCGTCGTCTCCCCCGCCGCCGCAGGCGCTGGTGACCAACAGCAGTGAGGTCACCGCCGAGGCGGCGAAGAGACGGCGCGATATCCGGCGCGAAGCGATGGCCATGCCAGGTCCTTTTCTCCCGGGCCGCGGTGTGCACGGCCCACTTGACTGCGGTCGACAGTCCGTCCGGACGGCGCGAGAGAAGACCCCACCCCCGGTTCGGCTTAGGCAAGCCTAACCTCTTATTGATCTGCTCGACACAACGCGATGTGAGCGCTCGGCCCCTGAGGGTTCCCGGCGGGTGGGGCATCGGGACGCACGCGGTCCCCGGTAGGACGGGCGCTCCCGTCCTACCGGGGACCCCTCAGATGACGGCGACCCGGGCCCCGCCTATCAACTGCCGCGGGCCGCAGGGTGGAACGACCTGCTCAGCGACCACACGATGAGGAGGTCGAATGCCATCACGATGATGGACCACACGGGGTAGTACGGCACGAACATGAACTGGGTGATCAGACTGGCCCCCGCCACTGCAATGCCGGCCCCGCGCGCCCATGCCTTGTCGAGGAGGATTCCGACGCCGACGACGAAGAGTGCCACACCGATGACAAGGTGAATCCAGCCCCACGCGGTGAGGTCGAATCGGTAGGCGTATCCGAACGAGGAGAAGAGCCTGTCCCGGGTGATCCCGGTGATGCCCTGAAGAATGCTGAGGGGGCCGCTTACCGTGAGCGCCACGCCGGCGAACAATGCGTCGCCGACGACGACTTTGCCGTTGTAGACGCTCCGCTGCCGCCCGTTGTCCGGCGTTGCTGCCATGACCGCTGCCTTCCTGTTCGGCGCGGTCGCCGACGCACCCGCATCGGGAAGGCGAGCCGCGCTCTCCTGCCAGCGTCGCGCCGAACCCCCGACGCCGCGACCGCAACCCCCAGGGCCGCGGCCGCGGCGTTCCCACCCGGTCACCGTGCGTATCCCGCACCGACCAGAAGGAGGCTGCCCGCCGTACCGAGACGCGGCGTTACAGGCCGAACGGGCGCGCCGCGGCAGGGCCCGGCGGGGGAACGACATACATCCCTCGGTGAAGTCCGTGCAGGCCATCGTCGTGTCCAGCCGTACCTGGTCGTACCGTTCGGCGAGGTCGAGGAGCTCCCCGTACTCGGTCTTGCCAAGTGCGCGACGATCAGCGGCAGTTGCGGGTGGCGGGCCAACACCCGTGCGAGCGCCGCGGGGCCGGTGTGCTTGCCGGGCACCGACCCGGAGCCGCAGTGCACCACCACGGGAATCCGCGCCTCGGCCAACAGCCCCCAGGGCCGGAGAGCCCTGATCGTGAACCATCATCGCTTCCCCCGGACCGTTGGGTGGTGGTCACCTCCGGCACCCGCCGCATCGCCGATGCCCGCCTGGCCGCGGCGGGCATCGAGGCCAGGCACCTCGTGACGGTCGACGACATCACCGAGCACAAGCCGCACCCGGAGCCGTTCCTGACCGCCGCCCGACTCCTGGACGTTGACCCCGCGCGCTGCGTCGCCTTCGAGGACGCCCCCGCCGGTCTCGAAGCCGCACGGGCTGCCGGCATGCTCACGGTGGCCCTCACCACGACCCACGACGCGCACGCCCTGGCCCCGGCGGCCGACGCGGTGATCCCCGACCTCTCCTGCGTGGCGGCGCACCTCACGGACGGCGGCATGGACGTGACGATCGTTTCCTAGAGCCGCCACCGACGGACGCGCCGAGAACCAACAGCTCGCCAGGGCGGCCGACTGCTCGCCCGCCACGGCACACCGTCGCGTGCTGGAGCTCCGCAGACGCGGCGTGCTCTACTTCGACATCGACTACCGCCCCTCCCTGGTCAACCGGCAGCGCAACACCATGCTGTGGGCGTCGGTACGGCCGGCGCACCTCGACGCCGCCGGCCGCGCCCTGGCCGCACACAGGGAAGCCTCCTTCGCCGCCTCCACGACCGGCCCGACCAACCTCTACGCGGCTATCACCTGCGAAAGCAGCCGCGCCCTGCACGCCTACCTGACCGGCCCCCTCGCCGCCCTGCCCGGACTCGCCCACATCGAAAGCGCACCCGTCATCCGCACCACCAAACGCGCCGGCATCAACCCCTTCGACCGGGCTCCCGAGTGACGACCGCGACCCCGATGGCTGCGACCTTGACGGCTGCGGCAAGTCGGCCCGTCCTCGCGCGAGGACGGGCGGGCCTCAGCGCTTGACGGCCTCGGCGATCCGTAGGGCGGCCTGGGCGGGCGTGAGGTGCGTGGTGTCGACGACCTCGGCCTCGCCGTGTAGCCATGTGCGGGCCGCCTCGGCGTACGGCTCAAGGTGCCTCAGGCGGAAGGCGGAGGGGCCGAGAACGGTGTCGCCCATGATGCGTCCGCGGAGGGTCTCCTGGTTAGCGTGGAGGACGAAGTGCCGTACGGGGACGTCGTGTTGGGCGAGACCCGAGCTGATCTCGCGCCAGTACTGCTCGACCAGGACGGTCATGGGCATCACCAGGGTGCCGCCCGCGTAGTCGAGTACCCGGCGGGCGGTCTCGACGACGAGCGGCCGCCACGGCGGCCAGTGCTGGAAGTTGTCCGTCTCGGGCAGCCCCGGCCTGATGTCCATGAGTGTCTCGCCGACCTTCTCGGCGTCGAACACTCGGGAATGCGGAATCAGTTGCTGCACGAGCGCACTGGTCGTCGTCTTGCCCGCACCGTGGGTGCCGTTGAGCCATACGATCACGAGAGCCAGGCTACGGCCTGTCCGCCCCTGACCCATCGGACGGGCCCCAGGCCGCGCGGCCCCGCTCACCGGCGACCGGTCGGCGTCATGACGTCGTCAGGGTCTTCCCCACCCGCGTAAGGGAAGCGCCAACGAGGCGGAACGGCCACGTCGGCGGCGCTTCGATGAACTCGACAGACACGCGGGGCCCGGTCGCGACACGTCATCGCGGCTCGGGTCCCGTGAGGGCAGCACATCCGAGGAGCGTGGCCCATGGCCGAACCCCTGGGCCAGCGCGTCGTGGTCGGCGTGAGCGGTTCGTTGGGCAGCGTGACGGCTCTGCACCGGGCCGCCGCGGAAGCGCGCGTGCGGAGTGCGGAACTGTGGGCCGTACTGGCCTGGGAGCCACCCGGTGGCGACCTCCCCTCCCGCGGCGCGTCACTGGTCACCACGTGGCACCGCATGGCGAGCGAGCAACTCATGGACGCCTTGGACACCGCCTTCGGCAGCGAGGGCCCGGGGGTTCCGCTCCACGCCCTGGTCGCGCGCGGCACGCCGGGAAGGGCGCTGGTGGCGACCGCCGACCGGAGCGACGATCTGCTCGTGATCGGCGCCGGGGCCCGCGGCAGGCTGCGTCGCGGAATGTGGCCTTCGGTCTCCCGGTACTGCGTGGCACGCGCCTGCTGCACGGTGCTGGCCGTCCCGCCCTCCCCCCTGCACCACAGCCTCACCGCCATACACCGTCGCAACGTGTGGAAACTCCCGCTCACCACACGGAGTTTGACCGGCTGACGGCCCCGTCCGCGGTTCGGCGGCCATGGCGTCGCGGTGGCCGCGCTCCCGTGCCTTGTTCAAGCCTCCGTACAACGCGCCGGGGCCACGAAGGTGTTCGGAGGGAAGCGTCGGATCCACCAGTGTCCTGACCGTTCCGTCCGTGCACAGCACAGCACAGCATCGGTGAGTTTGGACAAGGCATCTCGGCATCCGCTCAGGCAGTCGCGGAAGTCGCCCCGGAAGCGGGATGGTCCCGCCAAAGCTTCCTGCCCGTCCCGCTGTTGCAGCACGCTCATCGCCGCGGCATCGGTCTGGTCGGTGCGCCCTTGGTCGGAGCACATGATCAGGCCGGGGTTGCCCCTGGACCTGGCAAATGCCCAGGTGGGCGACGCAGTTCGAGGTACGTTTCGCCGTCGCCAGATGAACGACAAGGTCAGGGGCGGAAGGTGCGGCGGTAGGTGTCGGGTGGGACGCCGACGCTGCGGTGGAAGTGGCGACGCAGTGTGGTGGCGGTGCCCATACCGGTGGCCACGGCGATGGTGTCCACGGTGGCGTTGGTGGTCTCCAACAGTTCCTGGGCGTGGCGGATGCGTTGGGCGTGGAGCCACTGCAGGGGTGTGGTGCCGGTGAGGTGCTTGAAGTGGCGGCCAAGGTGGCGTGAGCTCATGCGGGCCTGGCGGGCCAGATCCTCTACGGTGAGCGGTTGGTCCAGTCGCTCCAGCGCCCAGGGGAGGAGCTCGCTCAGGGGGTGGTTGCCCGGGGCGGGGACGGGGGTTGCGATGAACTGGGCCTGGCCGCCGTCGCGGTGCGGCGGGATGACCAGACGGCGGGCGATCTTGTTGGCGATGGCCGAGCCATGGTCGAGGCGGACCAGGTGCAGGCACAGGTCCATGGCCGCGGCCTTGCCCGCGGAGGTGAGGACGTCGCCGTTGTCGACGTAGAGGACGTCCGGATCGACGGTGGCCGCCGGATGGCGCCGGGCCAGTTCCCGCGTGTGCGCCCAGTGTGTGGTCGCGCGCCTGCCGTCGAGCAGTCCTGCCGCGCCCAGGACGAAGGCGCCCGTGCACAGTGAGGCCACCCTGGCGCCGGAAGCGTGAGCGGCGCGCACCGCCGTGACCAGTTCGGTGGGCGGTTCGCGATCCGTGTCGGCCCAGCCGGGGACGATCACGGTGTCCGCGTGCGCGAGGTGGTCGAGTCCGTGGTCGGGTTCCAGGCGGAAGCGGTCGACGCGCACCGGACCGCTCCCGCAGAGGGAGAAGTCATACCAGGGGTCCACGAGGTGGGTCAGATCGACCCCGAAGACCTCGACGGCCACGGACAGTTCGTAGTGGAGCATGCCGTCGGTGACGGCCAGCGCGACAGTGGGCACGTCCGAAACTGTACGCGTCATGTCGTTTCCGACACTCGTGTGGGGTGCTGCCGCGAGGACAGGATGGGGGTGTCAGGCCGCAGCGGATCGGTATCGCAGCGGGCGTTCGAGGGCACGGGAGCAGTCTCATGGAGTCAGGTCAGCTGGTGACGGTGTTCGGCGCGTACGGTCACACCGGGCGGTTCGTGGTCACGGAGCTGGCCACACGTGGGTTCGTCCCGCTGCCGTCCGGACGCAACGCGCAGGCTCTGGAGCAACTGGCCGACGAGCACGGGCTGGAGGCTCGGGTGGCGTCGGTCGAGGACCCGGCCTCGCTGGACCGGGCCCTGTCGGGAACGGCGGCAGTCATCAACTGCGCCGGCCCCTTCGCCTCGACCACCGGCCCCGTGATCGATGCCGCGCTGCGCGCGGGGATCCCGTACCTGGACGTGGCCGCCGAGCTTGAAGCAAACCTCGACACCTTCGCCCACTACCGGGAGCGGGCACGGGACGCAGGAGCGCTGATCGTCCCGGCCATGGCCTTCTTCGGCGGTCTCGGCGACCTGCTGGCCACCGCGGCGATGGGCGACTGGGCCAAAGCCGACGAGGCACACATCGCCTATGCGCTCAGCAACTGGCATCCCACGGCCGGCACTCGGCTCTCGGGCGCGGTCTCCCGCGAGCGGCGCGGCGCCAACCGGCTGCGCTACAGCGGCGGACAGTGGGAGCACCGCACCGACGACGCGCCCGCCCTGGAGTGGACCTTCCCGGCTCCGACGGGACCCCGGCCGGTGATCGGGGAGTTCACGATGGCGGACGTCGTCACTGTCCCCCAGCACATGTCCATCCCCGACGTGACCACCTACATGACCGTTGAGGCAGTCCGCGACATCGCCGACCCTCACACACCAGCCCCGACCGCCGCCGACGAGGGCGGGCGCTCGGACCAGACTTTCCTCGTCGACGTCATCGTGCGCTCGGGCGGAGTCGAACGCCGGGCCACGGCCAGCGGCCGGGACATCTACGCCGTCACCGCGCCTCTTGTCGTCGAAGCCCTTGAGCGCGTCCTGACCGGTCGCACCAAGGCCATCGGCGTCGCCTCCGCCGGCGAGATCTTCGACGCCCCGGACTTCCTGCACGCGCTCGCCCCGCACATCGCACTCGACCTGCACCCTCAACAGCAGACTGCCTGACCTCAGCCACCCGCCCGGCTACCGGGTGTGCCCTCAGCGAGCCATGACGACATATCGATCCGAAACTCAAAGGGTTCTCTTCGAGGCTGTAGTAGACCTGCGGGCCGCCGAAGTAGCCGCGGATGACGTGTGGTTGGCGGCGGTGGGAGAACCTGCGGTTTCGGCTGCGAGTTGGGCCTGGTCGCGGGCTCGGTGGTGCCTGGGCAGACTGCGCTTGAGGCCGGCGTTGACCAGCCGCCCGCCCAGGTTCAGCTCGGGTGGTAGCCGCCCGCCGCCCAGCTTGCGAGGGCGCCACCGTCGAAGTCGCCCTCTCCGCAGGCCCCGCCTGATCGCGCCGGGCACAGTTGACATGAGCGGCTCGGCGCAGAGACGGCCGCCCAGGCTTCCCGCGCGGCCATCGGCGCCATTCGCGCGGCACGGTCCATCGGCCACGCCTACGCGGGCGGGAAGTCTCGGGTGGAAGCGACGTTCGCTCCCAGAGGCGTCGCCGCTCCGAGTCCGGTGACCACGACATCTGCATCGGCGGGGGCGTTACGCGCCACAAACCCTCATCTCACTCCGCGTTCTCTGAGTCGTTGCCACTTACCCCAAAACCCATCGACAGGCGCCAAACCCCTGCAATGATCACCTTCTGCACATCCAAGTTGAAGGGGACGAACTCATGGACAAGGGAAAGCGGATCACCGGCGCGGCGCGCGACGAGCTTGCCGGTGACATTGAGAAGGCATACGAGGGCGGCGCCTCCATCCGGGCCATCGCCGCATCCCTGGGGCGCTCCTATGGCTTCGTCCACGGCATGCTCGTCGAGGGCGGTGTCACCCTGCGCGGTCGTGGAGGTAACTCCCGCCGCGAAGGCGGAGTGTGAGGCAGCGCGGGGTATCGGGGCCGGGGCGTCCTGCGCGGACGCCGCTGCCTTCAGTTGTCCGGCACGTGTGACGGCGGCGGTGCCTCACAGCAGTCCGCTCAGCGGTAGGACCCTTTCGGCGAGCCGTCCGCGCAACTGTCCGTCAGCGGTGTCGGCTTCGGCGAGCCATTCCGCGTGGAGCAACAGCTCAGCGTGCTCAGCGATTTCCTCGCCGGGCAGGGCGCAGAACGTGGCGATCCTGCCCAGGTGGAGTCCGTCGTTTTCGGGATGTCCGAGGCGGCCGTCGGGGCGGGTGTGGGCGGCGGTGTACAAGGCCAGAAGTCGGCTTGCGGCGCCCAACTTCTTCTTGCGGAGATTGCGGTCGCCTACGACCTTCTGGGCCCAACCGGAGAGCTTCGCGCGGGTGTTCTTGCCGAAGGTGAACGGGCACTGCTCGGGCAGCAACGTGGGGATGGTGAGGGCGGTGGGATCCTCGGGCCGGGAGGTCAGCGCTTCGGTGATGGTGCCGGGCAGGCGCAGCCAGCCGGTCGTGACCAGTTTCTCCAGCACCGGCTCGGCTTCGCCGTGCAGCCAACTGGTGAGGTCCTGACCGGTGATGTTGCCAGTGCCGTTCCGCGCGGCGCGCAAGGTGAGCATGAGCACCGCGAGGTGCACCGCGGCTTCGGGGTGCGGAGCTTGGGCGGGGACGTGGTCCAGGACAGTCCGGGCGTGCAGGGCCTGTCCTGGGGTCAAAAGCCGTTCCACCACCGGCACGTTGCCGCTCGTCGCGTCACCGTCGACCGTGCCGGCACGGTTGTGGTGCATCTCGCGGGTGGTCTGCGCGGCTTTGTGGGCGCGGTCCGCTTCGTGTTGGAGGGAGGGGATGCCGGCGACCTCGGCCCACTGGGCGAAGGCGCGGGCTTTGCGCTCGTGGAGGGTGGCGAGGAGCACAAGGTCGGGTTCGGTGCGTTGCTGGTAGGCGCGGAACGCGTCCCCGAGGTCGATGAGTTCGACGCGCAGCGCGTCGGGCCGCAGGTTGTAGGGGACGGTCCGCTGCGCGATCTTTCCCCCCTGCCTCGTCCCTGGTGACGTTTCGCCAGGCGAGGCGGTGCGGGCCCGGGGCACTTCGGCGGTCCTGTCGCTCAGGGCGGAGGACTCGGCGCAGGCAGAGCGGTCGTGGTCGGAGAACACCGCGGCCGCAACATTGGACGCCGGCGCTCGTCGTGCTGCGGCTGGGGGCGCGGCGGGACGGGGTGGTGGGGCCGTGGCCACGACGCGGCAACCGGGGGTGGCGGCTGCGCACCGCGCACAGGTTTCCGCGATCCGCCACAGTCGCCCCGTCTTGTCCGCGTACACGGCCAGGACCACCGGGCCACCGCACCGCACCGCCCCCGTCGTCGCGTGCCAACCGCACTCGGCGACGCGACAGCCACACCATGCCGCGCTGCGCGGTCCGCCATCCTTGCGGAGGTGGGCCAGGTGCATGTTGACGTGCGCGACCGCGGCCCTTCGTCCCTCTGTGGCACTGGTACAGCGCAAGTCAGCGCAGGCGGTGCAGGAACACGAGAGGCGGACCGTGCCGGCGCAGGGGCGGCCGTAGGGGTCCAACCGCACCGTCCACACCCGCCCTGCGACGCGCTCGTGCTGCGTGCCACCCTCCACCGTCATGTCCGCGCTCCCAGCGTTGCGTGATCCGTCACCTTGGGCAGCCCATCATCGAGGATTCCGACCCGATCACGGACGACCGCCATGCAGCGACACAGCCATCGAAGGTCAAGCGTTCCCGTCGGCTGTCTTGAGCCCTACCTCCAGGATCGAATGGGTCAGCTGGCCCACGACGGTGAAGGGGCGGGCCATACGCTGGCCGTGCATGTCGGCTTCATCGATGGCCAGTTGGAAGAGACCTTCGAGGTAGGAGCGGCGACGCTGTGGATGTTCGGTGCAGGCGGCGCTCAGCAACGCGTCGAAGGAATCGGTGTCCCCCGAGGACCAGGCCGCCATCATGCGGCGGGCGAAGACCCGCTGTTGTGGGGAGCGGCCCTCAAGGTTGGCCGAGTTGCCACTGGCGTCGGTGCTCGTGGTCCAGTCCGCCCCACTGGCCAGGCCGAGGCGACACACGAAATCGCTGGCCACCCGAGCGAGGGTGGCCAGCGCCGCGTTGTCCAACTGCGCGAGATCCTGCGCTCGACGGTAGGCGGCAGGAATCTCACCGAGGGCGCCTTCGGCCACCCCCGCCTGCAGCAACACATACCCGCGTTCCACCTGCTCGTTGAGCCTCTCCAGCATCTGCCCCACCCCAGACACGTCATGACCCGCTACGGGACGATCATCTCAGCAGCCGGCTCGCCGGGGTAAGCAAAACCCGGCCACAGGCCATCAGTTCGACGGCCGCGCACCGACCAGGCGCCGACGGGCCCCCGGCACGGCACGGGAGGACCGCCGCAGCGGTGACCGATGGGCAGCTCCAGGCGGACACGGCGAGCGATGGTGCGTGCTGTGCTCACCCGTGAGGCATGTGCCGTGGCTTCCGGGAAGGGCGGTGGCGGTGAGGGGGCCCGGGTGGGGCAGCGCGAGGGGTGACTCGCTTTCGCGTGGTGCGCGCCCGGTGATTCTCAGTTCCCGGCGTCTGTGCGTGTGGAACGGATCAGTTGTGTGAGCGGGCTGGGGTTGAGCGGACGGAATTCCACGGTGTCCTCGATCACGGTGAGTTGGGGGTCTGTGGTCCGGCAGCTCGGCCACGCCTCGCCTGCGAGGGTGCGGGGGGTACCGGTACGGGCGAACTCCACCCAGGCATGCTGCACGGCATCGCGAAGGGTGGTGTCCGTGGTGTCGTACTCGGCGTCCGGTCCGTCACCGGCGGCCACGTGCCCGAACACGTAGGGCAGTTCGGCCATGTGGTAGGCGAGCATGCGCGAGCGATGGTTGCCCGGGGACACCCGGGCGAAGCGGTAGGTGTAGGCCGTGCGCCCCAGGGCGGTGAAGCGCTCGTAGGCCGCCAGAGCCGGCTCGTGGAACACCGCAGCGGTGGTCAGCTCGGTCAGGGCCTCGTAGGTGGACAGGCCGCGGTCGCGGAACTGGGTGAGGACGTCGTCGGCGCGCCGGGGCACCAAGGTGTGGGCCATTACGGCGAGCGCCGCGGGGGTGTACGCCTGCTCGGCGCTCACCGGGGGGCCGCCGACCGGGCCGCCCGGGCGGTGGAAATAGCGGGCCTCGTCCTGCGTCGTGCCGAACATCACCGGCATGTCGTTCGGCCAGGCCGCGAAGCCGTCGGTGACCACGTCTCCGTCGACTGCGGGAAACCACACCAGGTCCGCGGGGGTGTGTAGCCGTCCAGGAGTGGCGAGGGCGGCGGGTCTCGTCAGCGAGGCTTTGACCATCGTGTCCTGCGGCAGGCCACGCAGCGCGTCGAGGTCGGTAGTGCCGACGCGTTCGAAGAGCGTGTTGCTGAGCTGGACGATGGAGTCGGCGGTGTAGTTGGCCGAGACGGGATGTTCGAAGCCGGCGCTCTGGATGATCCCCCGGTGGAACAAGCCGCGGGCGCTGGGTGTGGAGAGCAGCGCGCGGACGGCGGCGGCGCCGGAGGACTGACCGAAGACGGTCACGTTGCCGGGGTCGCCGCCGAAGGCGGAGATGTTCTGCTGCACCCAGCGCAGCGCCGTAACCCAGTCCAGGACCGCGAAGTTGGTGCCCGCCTCGGGGTGGGCCAGGAAGCCGAAGACTCCAAGCCGGTAGTTGAACGACACCACGATCACGCCACGTTCGGCCAGCGCGGCGCCGTTGTACAGCGCCTCGGAGGCCGCGCCGTAGAGGAAGCCGCCGCCGTGGATCCACACCATGACCGGGAGCTTGGCTGCCGGGTCTGCACTGGGCGTCCACACGTTGAGGTACAGGCAGTCCTCGCTCTGCGCGGCGCTCAGGTCGCCGACACCGGGCAGGATCTGGATGCCGGCGTTGCCGAACGCGGCGGCCTCACGTACGCCGTCCCACGGTTCGGCAGGTGCCGGCGGAGCGAAGCGCAGCCTGCCGACGGGCGGGGCCGCGTAGGGCAGGCCCAGGAAGGCGGATACGCCGTTGCTGTGGTGGATGCCGCTGGTCTGGCCCTGTTCTGTACGGATCGGGGACATGACGAACTCCTTGATCGTGCCGCAGGGGGCCGCCGGCAGACTGCGGTGCGCCCGGAGGCCGCTCCGGCGGGTCGACCTCCCACCCAAGAGGAAACGATCGTTCCCGTATGGATGCCTTCAACCTAGCCCCGCAGCGTACCGAAACGCAAACGTTCGTTTTCGTTTACGATGGGTCCATGCCCCGACTCAGCGAAGAGACCCGCGCGAAGCGGCGCGACCACGTCCTCACAAGTGCGTGGACCTGCTTCGCCGAGAAGGGCTTCCACGCCACATCCATGGACGACGTGATCGCCGCGACCGGGATGTCCTCAAGCGCCGTCTACCGACATTTCCGCAGCAAGGACGAACTCATCAAGGCCAGCGCCGAAAGCGGGATCGGCCTGGTGCGCGACACCTTCGTACGGCTGCTCGCCCAGCGCCCCACCCCCACTCCAGCCCAGACGCTCGCCATCCTGGTGGACGAACTGCACGCCCGCACCGAACACCCCCGCTACGACATGACCAGCCTCGCCGTCCAGGCATGGGCCGAAGCCCTGGGCAACCCTCAGGTACGCGACCTCTCGCGCGAGCAGTACACGCAGGCCCGTCAGCGGCTGACCGAACTGGCCGAACGCTGGAAGGCCGAGGGCCACTTGAACCCCGATGCCGACCCGGTGGCAGCGGCCTCGGTGCTCTTCGCCCTCATGCCGGGACTGATCGTCAGCCACCACCTGATCACCGACGTCACCCTGAAGGAACTGACCGACGGCCTCACCGCCCTCGGCACCGCCCTCAGCCCATGACGCGCAGCCGGGAGCCGGCGAGCAGGGCAGTTCCTCGGGCCGGCTTCATCCCGGGCCCGCGCCGTAAGTGGTGGACAGAGTCGACGAGTTCGGGGCTCTCGCGGCCTGCTGATCAGCCACCGGCCAGCCGGTCGCCTACCGCACCGGCTTGACGGTCCATCGGGCCTCGGCCACCTGTAAGGGCGGCACGGGGAAGACCGACGCGAAGGACGCCTTCGTCATCGCTGACCAAGCCCGCGTCCGCCGCGATCTGGGCCCGCTGCGGCCGGGCGATGAGATCGCCGTCGCCCGGCGAGAAGACGGCCGCCGCGATGGTGGTCCGCCTCGCGAAGGGGGTGATGGCCTTCGATGAGGGGATCGCCGAGCTCAAAACGGGCGACGAAGGAATGCGCGAGCAGGTGAAATCGATCATGCGGAACGGCATACATCCACCTGCTGCGTCTTCCCCAAGACAAGCTGCCGTGAGCCCCGTGTGTGAACGGGCCGCGCGCTTGAGTCGCCCTACCCGTAAGGAGTTTGTATGCAAGCCATCACTGTGCGGGACCGTGACGCCGGTCTTGCCGGCATGTCCCTGACGGAGATGCCCTACCCCCATGCAGCCGAGAACGACGTCATCGTGCGGGTGCACGCCGCGGGCTTCACCCCTGGCGAGCTGGACTGGCCGGGCACGTGGACCGATCGCGCAGGCCGCGACCGGACGCCGAGCGTGCCGGGGCACGAGCTGTCCGGTGTCGTCGTACAGCTGGGGTACGGCACCACCGGCCTGAGCGTCGGGCAACGGGTGTTCGGCCTGGCCGACTGGACCCGCAACGGCACGCTCGCCGAGTACACCGCGGTGGAAGCCCGCAACCTCGCCCCGCTGCCGGCGGACATCGACCACACCCTGGCCGCCGCGCTGCCGATCTCCGGACTGACCGCCTGGCAGGGCCTGTTCGACCACGGCCGCCTCACCACGGGCCAGACCGTCCTGATCCACGGTGCCGCGGGCGGCGTCGGCTCGATCGCGGTCCAGCTCGCCCGCGAGACCGGCGCCCGCGTCATCGGCACGGGCCGGTCCTCCGACCGGGACCGGGCGCTCGCTCTGGGCGTCGACACCTTCCTGGACCTACAGACCGAGCAACTGGAGGACGGGGGCGAGGCCGACGTCGTGTTCGACGTGATCGGCGGCGACATCCTCGACCGCTCGGCCGCCCTGGTCCGGCCCGGCGGCACGCTCGTCACCATCGCCATGCCGCCCAAGGTCCAACCCAAGGACGGGCGGGCCGTCTTCTTCGTTGTCGAACCCGACCGCGCCCGGCTGACCGATCTCGCCGCGCGCCTGAGGGACGGACGGCTCAGGCCGGTCGTCAGCGCCGTGCGGTCACTCGGTGCAGCACCCGCCGCATTCGCCCCGGCCACGCGCACCCGCGGCAAGACGATCATCCGCGTCACCGAAGGCTGAACGGGAGATCCCTCGTGATCACCTTGCGGATCGCCGGCGGCTTCCTCGCCGTCTCCACGCTGGCCGGGCCACAGGCTGTACCCGCCTCGGCCAGCCCACCCACGCCGGGACGCCTACCGCCACCGCGGCATCGAAGCGCCCCGCCGAATCCCTGACCCCTCTGGCGCGGCCTTCGATTGCTCTCTGGCGGCCGTCGAGTTGGTGTCGCTGGCCTATCTGCTGATACTGGTGGCGCTCCTGATACCGGCCGGTCGGCTCTCCGGCGCCCATGGCCGAAAGCTGCTCTATCTGTACGGATTTTTGGCGTTCAGTGGCGCATCGGCCGCTTGTGGGCTGGCGCCGTCACTGGCAACACTGGTGGCCTTCCGAGTAGTACAGGCCGGCGGGGCGGCAATGATGCAGGCCGACGGCGTCGCCCTGGTGACCACCAGTGCACCGCGCGAGCGGATGCGGACGGCCTTGGGCGTGCAGACTGCCGCGCAGGCGCTTGGTCTGGTGCTCGGTCCCACGGTGGGGGGTGCTCTGGTGTCCACGCTTGGCTGGCGTTGGGTGTTCGAGGTCAACGTTCCCATGGGAGTGCTCGGCCTGGTAGCCGGGTACTTCCTGCTGCCCCGCACCCGTGCCCGTAACCCGGTGAGGGAATTCGACGGGTGGGGGCTGATGCTGCTGTCCGTAGCGACCATCGGGTTGCTGTTGTCGGTGTCGGCGGCGTCGGGCTTGCCCGTGCCGGGTTGGGCGGTCGCCGTCCTCGCCGGGCTTGCTGCAGCCGCGGCCTGGGGCTTCGTGGCCAGGGAGCGGCGCATCACGCAGCCGCTGCTGGATCTGGGCATCCTGCGCGTCAGGACCGTGTCGGTCGGGCTGTTCGCCGCACTGTGCGGCTACTTGGTGTTGTTCGGCCCGCTGGTTCTGGCGCCCATCGTCGTGATCCTGCGCGGTCACAGCGAGTTGACCGCAGGGGCCGTGCTGACGGCTTTGCCGGCGGGCTTCGCGCTCACGGCGGCCTGCGCGGACCGGGTGCTGCCCAGCGCCCTGTCCGACCGCAGCCGCTGCGCGGCGGGAGCCGTCGTGTGTGCGGCGGCATTGGCAACCATGCTCGGCTCACCGCTGAGCCTGGCCTGGCTGACACCACTGCTGGCACTACTCGGCCTGGGACTGGGGCTGTTCACCCCGGCCAACAACGCCCTGATCATGGGAGCGATCCCCCCGTGCTCCTCCGGCACCGGAGGAGGGCTGATGAACATGGCCCGCGGCTTGGGCACCGCCCTCGGCGTCGCCCTGGTAGCCCTCGCCCTCTACCTCGGCGGACCCTACGGCAACCGCTGGGCCCTCTTCCTGCTCCTGATCGTCTCCCTCCTCACCGCCGCTGCCGCCTGGCCGACCCGGGCACCAGAACTCCAACCCCCCATCGACGAGAGCGGGCAGGAGACTTCCGGCTGATACCTGACGACAGTCCGGCGGCACCACGCTCCGGCGCGCACAGCGACGGTACGCCGTCAACACCCCAGGAACACAAGGCCATTGACGGCACGCCGTCACCGATTCGGCGCCGGACGGGCAGCCCGCCGTCCGTCGCGGTAGTGGCCCCTGCTGCACCGGCGCCTCGCCCGAGACGACGAGACCCTGCCCGCCGGCTCCGCGTCGTGCTCGTGAAGAGCACGCGGTCGGCGATGTTCCCGCCCGTGACGGTCTTCACGGTGACCCATTCCTCGGACAGTTGGAGCTCGTAGCCGCGCCGCCCCTTGCACGGCGCGGTCCGGTACTCGTCAACGTCGGCGGAGCGGCGGTCACTTGCCGGTCTGCCACGCCTTGCGTCGCTGCCGCAGTGCGGCGGGCCCGTGCCCTGGCTGTCTCCGACGATGAGGTGGTCCACGTCGAGAGCCCCGGCCCCGATGTCCGCGCCCTCTCGTGGTGCCCCCTGCTCGGTGGGGGCGCCCCCGAGAGCCTCCCCGCGGTTCCGGTCATGGACAAGTGCGCCTCTGTGGGCCGGAGTGCGCCGTCGTGCGCGGGGGTGCGCCTCGGGTTACCCCGTAAGGGTAGTCGTCGGATTCTCGCCGCATGGGCGTGAGGTTCTCCGGACATCTTGGCCCGACCGGTTCGTCTGCCGATGGCAGCGCAGTGCGGTGCCCCAGGCGGACGACACGGATGACGACACGGACATCGCGGACATCCCGGAGCCCCTGGACAACCCGGACGACCCGATGGCGAGAAGACGAGAAGAATCAAGAAACGGAGTCCCACTGTGGCCTTAACGGTTGAGACGGTCGCGGCCGAGTTGGAAGCCGCGAACAAGGTCGGTGACCCGCTCGCCGATGCGCTGGTCTCCGATCTGATCGACAAGAGGGAGGTCGACGGCGTCAACGGCCTGTTCCGCACCCTCGGGACGCTGAAGCCGGGCCAGGACAACTCCCAACTCCCCCACCGTTTGCGGGAGTTCCTGGACGAGGCCGCGGCCGAGCCGCCGGGCTGGAGCGAGGCGGACGTCAGGGCCGCCGAGGGGTTCTTCGCCCACCACCACGGTGAGGCGTCGATGCTCCAGGGAACCGTCGGGCTCATCGGCACCTACCTCTCCCCCACCGGCGCGTTCACCCTCCGCTCGACGGGGCGCCTGGGCGGCGTCGAGGGGCCGGGCCGGCGGCTGTCGCAGTCCTCGCGGCTGTTCATCGACATGGGCGACAAGGGCGCGCTGCGGGACGGATCGCTGGCGGCGACCGTCACCAAGGTGCGACTGGTCCATGCCTCGGTGCGGCAGTTGCACAAGAAGGGCGGTGAGTGGGACTACGCGAGGTGGGGCGAGCCGGTCTCGCAGAAGTACACCACCGGCGCCGCCTGCGTCTTCAGCACCCAGATCCTCCAGGCCATGGAGCACCTCGGCATCAACGTCTCCCGGGAGGACGCCCGCGGCTTCGTCTGCGCCTGGCACTACATCAGCCACTACCTGGGTACGCCGGAGAAGTGGCTGCTGCCCAAGGACTCCGACGAGGTCGAGCGGCTGTGGAACTCCCAGCGGGACAAGGAGTGGCAGAAGACCGACGACGGCGTCTTCATGACCCGGCAGGCCGTCGACTTCTACCGGAAGTTCCTGCCACCCGGTGCGCACGACGCCTACATGGCCATGGTGCGCGTGGCCCTCACCGACAAGTACGCCGACCTGGCCGGCCTCCCGCGCAGCGTCCTGGACCTGGCCGGCAAGCCGCTCGCCGCCGGGCACGACGTGCTCAGCGGCATCGGCGGCGGCCTCTTCGGCGGCGCCGCCGAGGAGGCCGTAGGCGTCAACCCGTACAAGGAGATCCTCGGCATCGCCTCCAAGGCGTTCAACGGCGTCGAGCGGTTCGCCCTCACCCACGACCAGGACGACCAGCCGCAGATGCACCAGGAACTCCACGACGACCGCTGAGGCGGCGCGGGGCCGGCGCCGGGTGACCGTGGGGGGCCACGGTCACCCGGTCGCCGGCGAAGGAGCCCGCACCGTAGACCAGTAGCCGTTCACCCCCGCGTGACGACGCTCACATCGCCCGCGCGGGAACTTCTCGCGCCAGTGATCCGACTCCTGCTGCGGACCGTAGACATCGGTCGACGATCGACGACATCCGCAGGAAGAAGAGTCCGCCATGGCCGCAAGTCGCAGCACGTCAGTCGCATCAGAGGGGACGGCTGCGCCACCGGACGAGGCGCCGGGCGACGGCGACTTGTCCGCGGCGGGCGACGGGCCCGGGGGTGTCACGGCCAACGCCTCGGCCGGGCCGGGCACTTGGTGCAGCCTGCGCCCCTTGCTGCTGCGGTTGCACTTCTACGCCGGCATCCTCGTCGGCCCGTTCCTCCTGGTCGCGGCGCTGACCGGGCTGGCTTACACCGCCGCGCCGCAACTCGAATCGGTGCTCTACCAGCACGAGTTGAAGGTCACCCCGCGGGGCGACGCCACCCCGCTGGCCAGTCAGGTCGCGGCCGCCCGGCGGGCGGTGCCCGACGGCACACTGGTGTCGGTCAGCCCCGCACCCGGCCGTACGGACAGCACCCGCGTCGTCTTCGACCGGCCCGGACTGCCCGCCGGCACCACGCTCACCGCGTTCGTCAACCCCTACGACCACAAGGTGCTCGGCACGCTGCGCACCAATGGCCAGTGGCTTCCGGTCCGCGCCTGGCTCGATGATCTCCACCGTACGCTGCATCTCGGAGATCTCGGCCGCAACTACAGTGAAATGGCCGCCAGTTGGCTCTGGGTCGAGGTCCTCGGCGGGCTCGCCCTGTGGATCGGCGCGCCCCGCACCCGGCAGCGGTTGCGCACGGTCGTCCTGCCGCACCGTGGCGCCAAGGGGCGGCGCCGCACCATGTCCTGGCACGGCGCGGTGGGTGTGTGGGCGTCCGTCGGCCTGTTGGGGCTGTCCGCCACGGGCCTCACCTGGTCCGCGCATGCCGGTGCGAGCATCGGCGAGCTCAAGGACGCGCTGGGCGGCAACACTCCGGCGGTCTCCACGGCCCTCGCCCCGGGCGACGGGGGCGCTTCCGGGGCGAGTTCCGGCGCCGCCCGCACGAAGGACGTCGGCATCGACGCCGTCGCGGCCGCGGCGCACGGCGCCGGGCTGCGCGGACTGGTCGTCATCTCCCCACCTGTCAAGGCGGGTTCGGCCTACGTCGTCAAGGAGAACACCCGCTCCTGGCCGGAGCGGCAGGACTCGGTGGCCGTCGATCCGGCCACCGGGAAGGTGACCGCCACCCTGAAGTTCGACGACTATCCGGTGCTGGCCAAGCTGACCCGTTGGGGCGTCGACGCCCATATGGGGCTGCTGTTCGGCCTGGCCAACCAGATCGTGTTGGCGCTCCTCGCGGTCGGACTGATCGTCATGGTCCTCTGGGGTTACCGGATGTGGTGGTTGCGCCGGCCCACCAGGTCCGGCGGCGCTCTCGGGCGGGCACCGGCACGCGGTGCCTGGCGCCGGCTGCCGGGGCGGGTACTCGCACCGGCCGCGGTCGCGACCGCCGTCGTGGGCTACTACGTCCCGCTGTTCGGTCTGCCGCTGCTGGCGTTCCTCCTCGCGGACCTGGCCGTGGGCGCCGTACGGCGACGGCGTGGCGAGCGGGTCGCCCGGTGATCGCCGCGAGCGGGCTGCGCTGGGTCCTCACGGTGCTCTACGCCCTTCCGGCGCTCTACGGGTTGCGGTCGGTCGTGGCGCGCGACGGGGCCCTGGTCGACCGGATCGGTCACGGACTCCATGCCGTCATGGGGCTGTTGATGATCGCCATGGTGTGGCCCTGGGGCATGGGCCTGCCCGCGGGACCGCAGGTCTGGTTGTTCGTCGCGGGCGCGCTGTGGTTCGGCTGTGCCGGGCCGCTCCGCGCCCAATCCGCCGACCGCGGCCGGGCGTTGCTCGCCGCCCTGCCGCACGTCCTGATGATGGGGGCCATGGCGTGGATGGTCGCCGTGATGGGTTCCTCGCCCATGCCCGCCGGTCAGGGCGGAGGGCGGGCGATGGACGAGATGCCCGGCATGCGGATGGCGGGGCCTTCCGGCGCCACGACGATGGGCCTCACCGGTTCCGGTCAGCGGCTGACGGCCGCGGTACTCGCCGTCCTCTTGGTCGTGGTCGCGCTGCGGTGGCTGGCGCGCGCCTTCGACCTGGCGCGCTCCGCCCCTGAGGTGGCGTCAGGGTCGGTCCCGCGGAGCGCCGCGGGGGCGTTGGGCCCGGCCTGTCACGCGGCCATGGGCTTGGGTATGGCCGCGATGTTCGCCCTGCTCATGTGACGCGTCGGCACCACTGGGCGGAGGGGGCGGGGCCGGGCGGCCTCACCCCCAACTGCGTTGCGGGGGCCGTTCGACCCCGTCCATCTGTTCCGTTTGTTTCCGTTCGGCCATTGCGTGGAGATTTCGAAAATATCGCTGATAGATTTGTATAAGTAGTGAAGGCCGCGGTGTGGCTGGGGGGATGGGGGCGGCGACTGCGTCACCCCGTGCGAGCCACACGCACCGTGCGGAGGGAAGACGGAGTGACAGGGACTGGGCGGGGGCCGGACACTCCGGATGAGGCCCGTGCGCCATCGGGTCGCCGGCGGGCCACACCCCGGGAGCCCGTCGCCGACGCGGGAAGCGACGCCCGGACACCTCAACCCGGGGACCCCGAGCGCACGTTACAGCTGCGGGTCGAGCCTCCCTCGCTCACCGAGGAGACCTTGCTGATACGCCGGCCGGAGCGGCCCGGCGGACGGGCCGCTCGCCGGAGGGCCGCACAGTCACCGTCCGGCTCCCTCCGCAGAAGTGCGCTGCCGGCCGCCCTCGTCGCGCGGCTGGCACCGTACGCCCGCCGGTTCAGGCCCCGCTATCCGCGCCCGGGCCGCACCGGTTGGCGCCGCTGGGCACCCTCCGGCCGGCAGTGGCTGGGCATCGCGTCGACGGTCATCGGCCTGTCCGGACTGCTCCTGGGGATCGCCTACGCCGCCACCGACATCCCCAAGGACCTCAACTCCTACGCCACCCAGCAGGACAACGTGTTCTTCTGGTCCGACGGCACGCCCATGGCCCGCACCGGCTGGGTGCAGCGCCAGGCGATGCCGCTCAAGGACATACCGGAGGACGTCCGTTGGGCCGTGTTGGCGGCCGAGAACGAGAGCTTCTACAGCGACGCCGGCGTCTCGTTCACGGGGATCACCCGCGCCCTGTGGCGCACGGTCGGCCGGGGCGACACCCAGGGCGGCTCGACCATCACCCAGCAGTACGTCAAGAACGTCTACCTGAACCAGGATCAGACCGTCAGCCGCAAGTTCACCGAGGCGATGCTCGCGCTCAAGCTGGACAACCGGATGAGCAAGGACGCGATCCTGGAGGGGTACCTCAACACCAGTTGGTTCGGCCGCGGCACCTACGGCATCCAGCGCGCCGCGCAGGCGTATTACGGCAAGGACGTCGGCGAACTCAACGTGAGCGAGGCCGCGTTCCTGTCCTCGCTGCTCAAGGGCGCCGGCCTGTACGACCCCACGTTGAGCGCGGCCAACCACAAGCGGGCGGTGGAGCGCTGGAACTGGGTCCTGAACCGGATGGTCAAGATCGGCAAGTTATCGCCGTCGGCGCGGGCCGCGTACCGGACCTTCCCCGAGCCGCTCAAGCAGAACCCGCTCTACGACACCGGTGAGCAGAGCGACTACTTGGTGGAGCTCGCCTCCCAATACGCCCAGGACGCCGGGCACCTTACGGCCAGGGAATTCGACCTGGGCGGCTATCAGATCTACACCACCTTCGACCGCAAGCGGGAGGCGGCCCTCGACGCCGTGGTGGCCAAGGCGCGCCGGAAGGCCCAACAGGCCCACCCGGAGGAGGCGTCCGCCGCCCACTACGGCGCCGCGTCGGTGGCCGCCGACGGCCGCATCCTCGCGGTCTACGGCGGCCCGGACCACCGCAAGCAGGGTTTCAACGAGTCCAACGCCGCTACGGTACCGTCCGGTTCGGCCTTCCTGCCGTTCGTCTACGCGGCCGGTCTGGAGCACGGCGCCGTCAAGCGGCGGGACGCGCCCCGGGAACAGGTCACCCCGCAGTCCCTCTACAACGGCGATGACGACGTGCC
The DNA here is from genome assembly GCF_028898845.1 of Streptomyces sp. WZ-12. Classification (NCBI taxonomy): domain Bacteria; kingdom Bacillati; phylum Actinomycetota; class Actinomycetes; order Kitasatosporales; family Streptomycetaceae; genus Streptomyces; species Streptomyces sp. WZ-12. Next base: position 374,725 of record NZ_CP118574.1, read on the forward strand.
CGTCAGCACGCCGGAGGGCCCCTACTGGAACCGCAGCGGCAAGAAGGTCTCGGCACACAACGACGGCCGCAAGTCGTGGGGCCGGATCACCCTGCGCGCGGCGCTCGCCAGGTCGGTGAACACCCCGTTCATGCAACTGGGCATGGACACGGGCCTGGACAAGGTGAAGCAGACGGCCCAGGCGTCGGGGCTGCTGTCGTCCAGCATGGGGCCCCAGGTGCCCGCGCTGTCCCTGGGCAGTTCCACGCCGAGCGCGATCCGCATGGCCAGCGGCTACACCACCTTCGCCGCCGCGGGGCAGCACACCGAGCCGTACTCGGTGCGCCACATCACCCGGAACGGCTCGGCGGTGCGGCTGGACGTCCCGGACGCGCGCCGCGCGGTCGGCGCCCAGGTGGCCGGGGAGGTGACGCAGGCGCTCACGGACTCCTTCCGCTCCGCCCACCCGGGCGCCGCTCCCGCCGCGGCCGCGGTGTCCGGCAAGGCGGGCACCACCGCCGACGACACCGCCGCCTGGTACGTCGGCACGGCCCGCGCCGTGTCGACGGCCGTGGTGGTCTACCGCATGGATCTGGCCAAGAGCCTCGAACCGCTGCCGTTGAAGGGACTCGCGGGTTCCGCCACCGACGGCGTCCCCTACGACATTTGGGCGGGCGCCATGAGCCCCCTGCGCTGAGCGGCGGACCGTCCGCGCCCACCCGCACCGCACCGGAACCTCCCTCGCAGATGAGAGCCGCGCATGAAGTCGACCCCAGGCCGTCGCCGCAAGGCCCGAGCATCCCGCCGCACCGTCCGTACCCGGTTCGCCGTCCTCGCGACCGCCGGCCTCGTCGTCGGCTCGGCCGTCGCGGGGTACCTGGTGTTCGCCCAGGCCGACGGCGACGGGCTGGCCCCCTCCGGCAGCAAGGCGGCCGCACCGGACGACCAGAGGTCACCGCAGGCGCGCAAGGAACCGCCGTGGGACGGCAAGACCAAGATCCTCGGGGACGGCTCGACCTCCTACACCGGCCCGCAGAAGGGGCAGTTGAAGGCGGAGCCGCTCAAGCCCGGTGAAAAGCCACCCCAGTTCGTCGTCTTCTCGTGGGACGGCGCGCTGGAGGGCGACGAACGGCTCTTCTCGCACTACCGCGAATTGGCCAAGGCCCACGACGCCCACATGACCTTCTTCCTCACCGGCATCTATCTGCTGCCCAAGAGCAAGCAGGGCCTCTACCACCCGCCCCAGCACCCGGCGGGCTCCGCCGCCATCAGCTACCCCACCGACGAGCACATCCGCACCACCCTGACCCAACTCGCCACGGCCTACGAAGAGGGCAACGAGATCGGCACCCACTTCAACGGCCACTTCTGCGGCGCCAAGGGGGGCGGCGACTGGAGCGTCGCCGAGTGGAAGAGCGAGATCGACCAGTTCTACGACTTCGTGGAGAAGTGGAAGACCAACACCGGCAACCAGGACACTCCCGCCCTGCCGTTCGACTTCCGCAAGGAGGTGACCGGTGGTCGCGCCCCCTGCCTGGAGGGCCAACCGAACCTGCTCAAGGCCATGAAGAGCTACGGCTGGCGCTACGACGCGAGTTCCCCGGGCGACTTCCAGATATGGCCGACCAAGAAGGAAGGCGTCTGGGACTTCCCGCTGCAGATGCTTCCGTACCCCGGCGGCAACTACCAGGGCCTGTCGATGGACTTCAACTTCCTCTACAACCAGTCCCACGGCGAGACCAAGGGCGATCCGGCCAAGTACGCCGACTGGCAACGGCAGACCGTCGACTCCTACATGGCGGGCTTCAACCGCGTCTACTACGGCAGCCGGGCGCCGCTGTTCATCGGCAACCACTTCGAGGACTGGAACGGCGGCATCTACATGAAGGCCATCGACCAGGTGGTCAAGAACACCTGCTCCAAGGAGGGCGTGAAGTGCGTGTCCTTCAAGGAACTCGCCGACTGGCTCGACGTACAGCAGCCCGAAACGCTGCAACGCCTGCGCGGCCTGGACCCGGCGCAGTCCCCGGACTGGTCCACGGTCGTCAAGTAGCCCTGGATCAGCCTGTCTTCAATCGCGCACACCCCTTCACATTCCCCACACATTTCATGCCAAAATGCGAACGCCCGGTCCATGTACCGGAGTAGAGGGGAACAGCGTTGAAATCAAGAAAAATAGGCCGCAAGCGGAGCCGCGTCACCATGGTTTCGGTGGCGGCAGCCTCAGTGGCCGCAGGAATCGTGCTGCCCAACTGGACCGCGGGTGCGGCGGTCGTCGACGACCCGAAGGTGGACTCGGCGACCAAGGCCACCTTCCAACGCCTGGCCGACGCGGTCTTCACCGATCGCACCCAGTCCCTGATCAACGACGCCCCGGGCGGGCGTCAGCGGTCGCACCCGCAGCGGACGTCCGGCTTCACCGGAAAGGTGCGGCTGTCCGAGGGGCAGTCGCGCGAGGAGGGTTCGACGCTGGACGCGCTGCGCGCCCGCAAGTCCCGCCTCGCCCAACTCGGCGAGAAGTACAGCGGGTCCGACACCCGTGTCACGCTGGACGCCACCCGGGTGCGGGGCCGGCACGCCACGGTCGACGTCACCGAGACCACGACCCTGACGTACGACAGGGCCAAGGGCAACGAACCCAGGACCACCGGGTTCCAGGCCCACCACGAGCTGGCCTTCCGGGCCGACCGCAAGGGTGACTGGCAACTGACCGGCGTCCGCGACACCGACGCCGGCTACCTCGCGGTGAACCAGGTCGCCAAGCCGTCCGTCGCCGCACCGGCCACCAGCGACGACCCGCCCTCGGCGACCCGTTCGGCCACCACGCGCCCCGCGCCGGCCGACCCGAAGGACTTCAAGGCCACCGGCTACGACTACAACGCCATGGCGGCCTACGCGACGAAGTACTGGAGCCGGTACAACCCGGACTACCCCGACTTCAGCGACGCCGGCGCCGGCGGGGACTGCACCAACTTCGTCAGCCAGGCCCTCAAGGCGGGCGGCTGGAAGCACGTCCCCGGCTACACCACCGACTTCCACAAGTGGTTCGGCAACTCCGAGATCCAGTCGGATTCCTTCGTCGGCGTCAACGAGTTCTCCTGGTTCGCCCTGTCGTCCAAGCGCGCCAGGAGCCTCGCCAACGTCTACCAGATGGACATCGGCGACGTGCTGCAACTGGACTTCGACCGGGACGGGTCCAAGGACCACTCCATGATCGTCACCAAGCGCAGCCAGCAGGGCATGCCGTACCTCACGTACCACTCCACCAACACCTACAACAGGTCGGTGGCCAGCCTCATCGCGGCGTACCCGCGCGCCGCGTACTACGCGTACCGCACCTGAGCAACGGCCGCCCCGAGCGGCCCGCTTCGTGATGCGCGGCCACCGCACGATCCTCGTGACTCCGTCCAGTCCCGATGATCCGCGGTGGCCGCAGGCGTTCCCGCACGGGTCCACCGCAGGACCGCGAACCCGGACGGCGGCCAACGTCGCCGTGCTCACCATCAACTCCCCCAGGGCCGCTTGTGGTGCCGTGGTAGCTGATCGGCGTAGGTCTTGTGGTGGTCACCGCAGGTGAGTGGGCGCCTTATACACTCCCGGCGTGCCGATGATGCGTGAGTCGTCCGCGGATGCGAATCAGCAACTTCGGTTCGCTCTGCTCGGATCGCTCCAGGCCTGGCGCGGTGACACGGGTCTGGAGCTCGGGCCGGTTCGTGAACAGGCGCTCCTGGCCGCCCTGTTGCTCCGACCAGGCAGGACGGTCAGCCGGCAGCAGTTGCTCGACGGGGTGTGGGGTGCGGAGCCACCCGGCACGGGCGACAAGGTGATCCCGGTCTACGTACACCGGTTGCGCCGGCGCCTGGATGCGCGGGGAGAGGCATCGACGGGTGCCGTGATCGACACCGTTCGCGGCGGCTATCGCTTCGCCCCGAAGGACACGCAGGTGGACGTGGTCCGACTGGCGGAGATCGCCGTTGAGGGGCGGGCGGCGCGGGATGCCGGAGACCTGGGCGCCGCGGTGGACGCCTGGTCGACGGCGCTGGGGCTGTTCCGCGGCGAGCCGTTGGCCGGGATTCCCGGGCCCTTCGCGGAGGGCGAGCGGCTGCGACTGGTGGAACAGCGGCTCGTGCTGGTGCAGGACAAGGCCGGCTGTCTGCTCCGGTCGGGGCGGCACTCCGAGGCCATCGGCGAACTGTTCTCCCTGACCACGACCCACCCCTACAACCAGGCCCTGGCCGCCCTCCTCATGCGTGCCCTGCACGCCGGCGACCGGCAGGCCGACGCGCTGGAGGTCTACGCCGCGACGCGCCGCCGGCTCGTGGACGAGCAGGGCGTGGAGCCCGGCGCCGAACTGCGCCGGGTGCACGAGGCGGTCCTGCGGGGCGACGACGCCTGCCTGCTCGGCGCCGACGTGCGGCACCGGGCGCCGGCCGGGCCTCGGCAAGCCGTCCCCGCCCGGCGGCTGCGCCGTGCGCGCCAAGAACTCCCGGCCGACGTCGGCAACTTCACGGGCCGGGACCGGGAACTCGGCCTTCTCGTCGCGCCCGCCGAACCGCACGTGGTCACCGTACGGGCCGTGGACGGCATGGCCGGGGTCGGGAAGACCGCGCTGGTGGTGCGCGCCGCGCGGGCGCTGCGGGAGCAGTACCCCGACGGCTGCCTGTTCGTGGAGCTGCACGGGCACCGCGAAGACCAGGAGGCGGCCGAACAGCACCGCCTGCTCCGGCGGTTGCTGCGCGCCGTGGGCGCCGGCGAGGGGGAGGACTCCGAGGACCTGGACGAACTGGCCGCGTCGTGGCGGGCGGCGACCGCTTCCCGACGGCTGCTCCTCGTCCTTGACGACGCCTCCCGCGCCGGGCAGGCACGACCGCTGCTGCCCGCCGGTCCCGGCAGCATGGTGCTGGTGACGAGCCGCCGACGGCTGACCGGGCTGGACGCGGACCGCCGGGTCTCGCTCACCCCGCTCGACCTCGACGAGGCGGCGGGACTGCTGACGCGCATCGTCGGGGGCGAGGGGTCCGACCGCGAGCGTGCGGCGGTACGCGAACTGGCCGCGCTGTGCGACCGGCTTCCGCTGGCGTTGCGCATCGTCGGGGCGCGGATCCAGGACCGCCCGTGGTGGGCGGTGGAGGCCCTGGTGGCGCGGCTGACCGACGGCGAGCACCGGCTCGACGAACTCGCGGTGGAGGACCGCAGCGTCGAAGTCGCCTTCCGGATCTCCTACGACCAGCTTCCGGCCGCCGAGCAGCGTGCCTTCCGCGCCCTGGGCCTGTCGCCCACCACACGGCTGGACCGGCTGACGCTGGCCGCGCTGCTCGACTGGGCGCCGCCCGACGCCGAACGCGCCCTGGAGAGCCTGGCCGACGCGAGTCTGGTGCAGCGGGTGACCGCCGGCCACTACCGGTTGCACGATCTGGTGGCGGTCTACGCCCGACGCGTTGCCGCCGCCTCGCCCGACGAAGCCGCGGCGGCCCGCAGGGGGGTGTTCCGGCTGTACGTGAGGGTCGCCCGCCGCTCCAGCGACTGGGGCACCTCGTCCTTCCCGACCGGCCCGCAGGGCCCCGGCCCGTTCACGGACTGGGAGGGGGCCGCGGCCTGGCTGGACGCGACGGGCGGCGAACTGCTCGACGTGATCCGCCAGGCGGCGGCCGCGGGCCATGTGGACGAGGCTTGTTGGATCGCCGAGGGCCTGGTCGACCACCTGACCCGGCAGGGCCGCTTCCACGAGTGCCGCACCGCACTGGAGATGCTGCTGCCGCTCGCCGCTCGGTCCGGCGACCGACGGATGGACTCCGCGCTGCACACGGGCCTGGGCATCATGTACGGGCTACAGGGCCGATACCGGCAAGCCTGCACCCATTTCACGGCGGCGCTGGACATCAGCCGCCGGGCCGGCGACCCGCACGAGCAGGCCAGGGCCGCGGCCGGCCTCGGGACGTTCGCCAACCTGGCGGGCCGGATAGCCGAGTCCATGACCCACTTCGCCGAAGTCGCCCGCCTGGCCGGGGCGTTGGAGCACGACGACTGGCTCATGGGTTCGGTCATGACCCGCGCCGGCGACATGCACCACCGGCTCGGCGAGTACGACAAGGCGCACGACCGCTACCTGGAAGCGATCACCCGGGCCGAGAGGTCGGGCAGTCCCAGGCTGCACGGCAAGGCCCTGCTCCGCCTCGGTGGTCTCCAACTCGACCTCGGCCGGCCCGCGGAGGCCGTGGGCACCTTCGGGAAGGCCGAGGACCTGGCCAGGCGTCTCGGGGACGCCCCCTTGCACTCGGCCGTCCTTGGCGGGCTGGCCGCGGCCGAGGCGAAGCTGGGCAACGTGCAGGCGGCCGCCGAACTCCGGCGTCGGTCGCGCGCGGTCCTGGACGAGGAGACCGGCACCGCGTCGGAGGTAGCGACGCGTCACCGGCTGCTCTGGCACGGCGCCGCGGCCGAGGACCTGGCCGGGGGACGCGACTTCTTCGAACGGGGCACCGCCCTGCCCGACACCGACGCCAACCGGGCGAGGATCTCCCGCGCGCTGGACGACCTGGGCCGCCGATGACAACAACGGCGGCCGGCCGCCGGCGAGTACGCGTCATGGCGTCTCGGACAGGGCAGGGCCCACGGTCCCGTCAGGAGCCCTACACGGGGTCTCCGTTCTCATTCAGCCACTGGACGCCGTCCTGACCGCTCTGGTTGAGGTTCTTGGGGATGACGGAGTCCGGGTACTTCCAGTGCAGGCCGAAGTAGCCGGGTGCGTTGGTGAGGGACCTCAGGTCGCACACCGGGTCGCCGATGATGCAGTACCGCTTGACCGGAATGCCGTTGAACTTCGTCGGGCCGGGGGCGCCGACGGTGGCCACCCCGGGGATGCCCAGCCCCCTGGGGAGGCGCGCGAACAGGCCGGAGTCGGGCTGCATCGGGTCGGCGTAGAGCATGCCGTCGACCTGGTTGCGCGGAATGCCGGTGCTGCCGCTCGCGATCTTCTGGAGCACCTCGTCGGCGGCCTGGGCGCCCTGGGAGTAGCCGGTGATCGTGAGGCGCGCCCCCGGGTGCGCGCGGTGGGTGTCCTCCGCCGCCTGCAACCCCTTCTGGTAGCCCAGTTGGATGCTGGCGTCGTAGGTCGGCGCGGTGAGGGCGTCGGGGTTGAACTTCAACGGGGGCTCGATGAGCCCGCCGTGGACACCGATGAGCGGGCCGGCGGTGGCCGGGTAGCACACCTCGACCGCGGACGAGCCGAGGTGCAGATGGTCGTTCGCGGTGTTGTAGGACCTGGAGATCGTGGAGCAACCGGGTCCGGAGTCCGTGGGACCGGTGCCGCCGATCTCGATGTAGTAGTGCTCTGCGCCGGCCGCGTGGGCGGCGGACGGGAACGCGACGGCGGTGCCGGCGGTCAGCGCCGCCGCCATGGCCGCGGTGCGAACGGCCCGTGCCGTCCGGCTCGTTTTCGACATTGCCTGATCTCCCCCTGAGGTCGTGGACGACGTGTCCGACAACGAAGGGTCCAGACGCTAGGCACGGTCGTTGAAATCGCGCTGACATGCTGATGACTGCGCTGGCGGCACGGCGCTCCCGCACCGCCACGGGAACGGCACCAGGGTGGCCGGATCAACTCGCCAAGCCGTAGAAGCGGATCGGTGAGTTCGGCCGGAAGCCGATGCGCGGGTACACCGGCGCGCCGGCGGCGGTCGCGTGCAGGGTGGCGCGGGTCAGTCCGGTGTCCCGGGCGCCCTCGTACAGGGCTTTCCGGGTCACCGCCTCGCCGTAGCCCCTGCGCTGCCACTCGGGCGCGGTGGCGACGAGCGCGACGAAGAGGCGGCCTTCCGCCTCCACCGTCGCGGCGCACGACACCGGTACGCCGTCCCGCATGCCCAGGTAGGCGTACGTCCGTTCCCTCCACAGTCGGGAGCCGGCGAGCCCGTCGCGACCGTCCGCCAACGGAAGCCCGTACGCGCGGGAGTTGAGGTCCGCGTAGACCTGTAGCTGCTCCTCGGTCGTGACGCGTGCGAACGTCAGGTCGGGGTGGGAGGGTTCGGGGAGCGGAAGCAGGTCGCCGGCCATGCCGGTGCCGGGGAAGGCGTAGGCGAGTCCGGCCTCCTCGGCCGCTCCCCCGAGCCCCGTGCGCGCCTCGTCGTCGAGGAGGTCCTCGAAGAGCCACAGGAAGCCGGGGCGTTGCTTGGCGCGCATGATGTCCGCTGCCTGGCCCAGGCGTTGGGCGAGGAGCGCCGCGCCGGCGCCGACGTCGGTCAAGGTGACGCAGTTCCAGAACGCGAAGCGGCAGTCGGCCCAGCGAACGGCGATGCCCGGCAGGTCCCGCACGTCCGCGCCCGGATCGCGGTCCAGCACGATGTTCCGCCAGGCCACGGCGAGTTGTTCCATCGATTCGATCGACGCCGCACACTGCGTCATCCGCTCACTCCTTGAGTCGTCGGGCCCTGCCCCGGGCGGAGTCCCAGGAAGCCGATTCCTCACCTATCACGCCCCACCCTCGACGGGCGCACCGTCGCGGGTATCTCCACCCCAATCAGCGAGCACCGAGCACTCGTGGACGTCCCGACCTGGAGCGCCGCCTTCTCCTCTGCGGCCGCGCGGCGACCACGATCGGCGTCAGGCCCGCAGCCGCGGCCCGGCGACCGTCCGGGTCCCGCGGAACGCGGCCCGGACCGCTGCCGCGCAGGCGTAACCAGCCACGCAGCCAAGGGTGTTGGCCAACAGGTCGTTGATGTCGGCCGTACGCCCCGAGGCGGCGAGGTACTGCGTCGCCTCGATGGCGAGGGAGCCGAGGAAGCCGCAGGCCGCCGCGGTCGCGAAGCGCGCGCCGGCGCTCGCCAGGAGCAGTCCACCGGGGACGAACATGAGCACGTTGAGGAAGAAGTCCCAGGTGTCGGCGGGGTTCGACAGGTCGAGCAGCTTGAGGTTCAACGCCTGTCCACCGCCGGAGCGGGTGCCGAACGTGAGGCCCACGACCCCGGCCACCCACAACCATCCCAAGGCGGCGCAGACGCGATGTGACGTCCGCCTGGGGCTCCGGAACATGAACGTCACCGCCGCGATGACCGCGCACCCAAGGACGCCGATGCTCAGGGCCACGGGAAAAGACACGGGTACTCTCCATTCGCTCGCGCATCCGGCCCGGCGCGGGCAGCAGATGTTGGCTGGAGAGACGCAAAGGGCGAAAAGTCCGGTTCTCGCGCGCCTGGTGACTTACTTCACGTTTCGCGCTGTGCGCTTCGGTGGCCAGGTGGCACGTGAGGACGCCCGTGCCACCGCGGCGAGCGACGCCCCTCAGCGCCTACGCCCCGCACCCGTGTCCGCGTCCGCGTCCGCATCGACCTTGGCCAACCGGACCGGGGTGACCTTGTAGACGGGCTGTAGGGAGATCGGATCCCCTTCGGTGCCGATGAGTTCGTTGGCGGCCCGGTCGTGCCGGTGCGGGTCCGACTGGTCGAAGTAGCCGTAGTGGAAGGGGACGAACACCAGGCCGGGGCGGCTTCCGCAGAGCACGACCGGGGCCTCGATGGCGCCGTGCCGGGAGGTCACCCGCACCAGGTCGCCGTCGGCGATGTTCCGGCTGTGGGCGTCGTCGGGGTGCAGTTCCACCCACAACTCCGGCTCGGCGTCGTTGAGTTCGGGGACGCGTGCGGTCTTGGTGCGGGTGTGCCAGTGGTAGACACCGCGACCGGTGGTCAGACACAGGGGGTACGTCTCGTCCGGCGGCTCGTGCGGCGGAAGGTAGTGCGCTGCCTTGAGGTTCGCTCGTCCCGCGGGGTCGTGCGCGCGGTAGGCGTGGGGTTCGTGCGGGGCGCCGGTGGCCAGGTCGTGGCCGTAGTCCTCGCAGTGGTCGGCGGCGGTGGCGAAGACGTGGTCGGTGTAGCGGCGTTCGGTCCCGTCGGGCGCGGTCTCCGTGCACGGCCATTGGACGCCACCGCTGCCGCGCAGTCGCGCGTAGGTGAGGCCGGACTGGTCACAGGGCCGGTCCTTGGTCAGGGCGATGAAGTCGTTCCAGGCATCCTCCGGCTGGTGCCAGGCGAGCAGCGGCCTGCCGTCGCGGTCGGTGAAGCGCATCCGGCGGGCGTAGTCGAGGAGGATCGCGAAGTCGGTGCGGGCCTCGCCGGGCGGATCGACGGCCTTGTGGGAGAGGTGGACGGTGCGGTCGGCGTTGGTGAAGCAGCCGGTCTTCTCGCCCCACAGGGCGGCGGGCAGCACCACGTCGGCCAGCTCGGTGGTCTCGGTGGGGAAGGCGTCGGAGACGACCAGGAAGAGCCCGTCGGCCTTGAGGATCGCGCGGATGCGGCGCAGTTCGGGGAGGGAGACGGCGGGGTTGGTGCCGGTGATCCAGAGGAACCTGATCGCCCCGCTCTCGCAGCGCCGGAAGATCTCCAGGGCATCGGTGGGCGGCGAGCAGTTGCGGATGCGCCGTTCGTCGATGTTCCAGTGGTCGGCCAGGCGTCGCACATGGGCGTCGTTCTGCCAGTTGAGATGGGCGGGCAGGGCGCCGTTGGCGCCGGTCTCGCGGGCGTTCTCAGCGGTGGGTTGGCCGTTCATCTGGAAGACCGTGGCCCCGGGCCGTCCGATCATGCCGCGCACGAGGTGGATGTTGTTGACCTGTACGGCGGCCGCGGTGGCCTGGCGGGACTGGTAGACGCCGTGGAGGACGGTGGAGACCAGTCGGTGTGCGGTGCCGATGAGCTGGGCCGCCCGGCGGATGAGGTGTGCGGGGACGCCGCAGATCTCCGCGGCGCGCTCCACGGGGTAGTTGGCGACGGTCCGGGCCAGTTCGGCGTACCCGGTGGTGTGGTCGTCGAGGAATGCCTGGTCGGTCCAGTCGTTGTCGATCAGTTCGTGGAGCAGGGCGTTGAGCAGGGCGACGTTGGTGCCCGGCCGGATGGCGAGGTGCACGTCGGCCGCGCGTGCGGTCGCGGTCAGGCGTGGATCGACGACGATCAGGCCGGGGCGGTCGGGGCCGTGCAGCCGGTCGAGCATCCGGGACCACAGCACCGTCTGGGTCTCCGCCACGTTGTGCCCGACGAGGAACAACGTGTCGCAGTGGTCGATGTCGGTGTAGGAGCCGGGGTCGCCGTCGCTGCCGAAGCTCTCGATCAGGGCCCGTTCCGCGGTGGCGCTGCACAGGCGGGTGCTGCCGTCCAGGTGGGGCGTGCCGATCCCGCCCCGGGCGATCAACGCCTGGGCGTAGGACTCCTCGGCGAAGAGTTGGCCGCTGGTGTAGAACCCCATCGCCAGGGGGCCGTGATCGGCGAGGACCGCCCGGGAACGTTCGGTCACGGCGCTCATGGCGGTGTTCCAGTCGACCCGCCGCAAGGCGCCGTCGATCCGGAGCTGCGGGTGCAGCAGACGGTCGCGGGAGTGGTTGGCCTGCCAGCCGAACAGGCCCTTCGGGCCGAGCCGGCCGTGGCTTACGCGGTCCTCGGCGCGGCCGCGTACGCCCACGATGCGGCCGTCGGCGACCGCGATGTCCAGTCCGCAACCGTTGGAACAGAGCACACAGGCGGACGGCACCCAGCGCTCGACGTGGTCCTGCGGGATCGCCAGGCATTCGTCCACGCGCAGCGGCCAGCTCTCGCCGGCGGCAAAGGGGGTTCGCTTGCCCCACACATCGCTGATCCGGTCAGCCATCGGGTGGTCCCTTCCGTACCGTGTGCCGGGGCCGGCCCCGGACTTCGCCGCACCGCCCCGGTGAGGCCGCGCGGACCGCGGCGGCACCCGTCCCGACCTTACGTCGCGCGGCCCGCGGTCCCCGGCTACGCACCCCGGCCCGGGCCCGCGCGCCCGAACGGGCCGCCCTTCCCGGCAGCGACCCCAATCCCCCAACTCCTGCGCCGAGCTGAGGGTTCGTCACACATGGCGGCCGGCGGAGCCGCGTAGGCCCGGGCGCGGAAAACCGCCCGCCTGGAGGTACCCGAGGCATCCCCTCCCAGGGCGCCCAGGCACTTGTGGACGCCGACGATCCTGCGCTGGCCGGAGGCCACGCGGAGGGGGTCGACTGGTTCGCGTCGCTTGCGGGCTGTCGTCGCCCGGAACCGTTCTGTTGCACCGCTCCCCGTGGCCGAGACGGCAGGTGCCCACGGTGCGAAAGTGGAAGTGTCGGTGTCGCAGAAGGGCGGACATCATGGCGCTATTGGGACTTCTTCTCTTTGTCGTGGCCGGGGCGTTCGTCGGCCTGTCCATCGCAAGCAACCTCGTGGGTGGGCCCAGCTACAGCGTGACGATCCTCGGTAACCACATCGCCACCCTGAACGGCCTCGGGATCTTCCTGGCCGGAATCGCACTCACCCTGATCTTCGGCCTGGGAATTGCCTTGATGACGGGCAGCCTCGCCCGGTCCCGACACCGCAGGCAGGCCGCCCGCACCGCGCAGGCGGACGCGCAGTCCGAGCACCCCAAACACCACCATTTCCGGTTCGGTCACTGAGTGGTGAGCGATTGCCGCGCAGGGCGACGGGGCGGAGCCGTGCCGGGCGTCGACGACCGCCGGTGGTTGCGGCCATCGGCGGGTGTGGTGCTGGCCGCGCCGTGCGCCTCGTTGGGCCTGGCGCCGTGCGCCTCGTTGGGCCTGGGTTGCGCCCGGCCCTCGCCCGCCACGAGCTCGTGGCGTCCGCGCGGCAACCGAGGGTGACGGGGCGGCGAGACAGAGAGGCAGGTAGACAGCCAGGCGTCTCGCACCGAACGCGAAACATGCCCACGGGCACGCATCGTGGAAATCGACCGCACGCGCCGATGGAGGGCCAGATGGATCTGGACACCGTCGTCAATGAGCTCTACGCGTTGCCGCCGGGGGAATTCACCCCGGCACGGGACGCCCGTGCGCGAGCCGCGCGGGCAGCCGGCGACCGCGGGTTGGCCGAACGGATCCGACAGTTGCGCCGCCCCACCCACGCCGCCTGGGCCAGCAACCTCCTGGCCCGCGACAGGGGGGCAGACACGGCGCGACTGCTCCGGCTCGGCGAGGAACTGCGGCAGGCCCATCGGGAACTGGACGGACGGCGGCTGCGCGAGCTCGCCGGACGGCAACACGAGATGGTCGCCGCGCTGACCGGCCAGGCACGCCACCTGGCCGCCCGGGCAGGCCACTGCCTCGGCGCGAACGCGCAGCGGGAACTGGAGGACATCCTGCGGGCCGTCCTCGCCGACCAGGAGTCAGCCCACGAGTGGGCCCGGGGCCGTCTGACGCAACCGCTGACGGCGGTCGGTCTCGTCACGGTCCCCGCCCTCACCCCCGCCACCCAGGCACCGGACCACGCACCAATGCCCCTCACCGACAAGGTAGTTGACCTCGACATGGCGCGCAGTCGCCGTCGTGGACGGGAGACGCGCGCCGAGCAGGATCGACCGCGGTCCGGCCCGGACGCCGCAGACGCCGCGGACGCCGAGCGGGAACTGTGCGCCGCCGAAGCGGAGTTGGCGTCGGCGAGGGGCCGGGAGCGGCGGGCGCTCGACCGGCTGGGGGACGCACAGCAGCGCGTCCTGGAGATCGGCAGGAAGCTGGCGGAGGCCGAGGACGACCTGCGCCTGGCACGCCAGGCAGTCGGCGCCACCACTGACCACGTACACCAGGCCGAGGACGCCGAACGCGAGATCCGACAACGGACGGCGGTCTCCACCGCAGCCAAGAGACCAACCGCTCCCGCGCCCCCTCCCCCGAAACACTGAGCGGCCGCGAGGAGGGAGTGGCGAACCCATGACGGCCGAGGCCGGGGCCAAGGGGCCTCGACGCGCTGTTCCTCAGTCAGATCGGCCGCGGGCGGCGGGAGTTCACCCCCTCCCACGAGGTCATCGGCCCAACTCCCCCGCCCCCACACCACCGCACGCTGCTACCCGGCTCCCCCTGCCTCACACCCCTCACGCACCGTGACTTCACTCATGGGAAATTCCAGGCAGACGACCTAACATGGCGCGCTGCCCGTAACGGGCTGCTCACCATAAGACTCGTCTCAGCAGGATGGACAGACGTGAACGTACGCGGCAAAGGCAAACTGGCGGTCTGCGGAGCGGCGGGGGTGCTCACGGCCGCAGTGGTCGCAGGCAGCACGCTGTGGCCGGGCAGTGCGGCTTCCGCCGCGGGCGTTTCGTCACGCTCGGTCGCAAAGGAGTTGAAGCACTGGCCCGCACCGGTGGCGAAGAAGCTCGGCAAGGTCATCGCCAACCACGACCACAAGGGCGCGTACGCCACCTTCGACGCGGACAACACCACCTACCGCAACGACCTCGAAGAGGCGCTCCTCCCCTTCCTGGAAATGAAGGGCGTGCTGACCCGGAAGTCCATGGCCCCCTCCCTGAAGGTCATCCCCTTCAAGGACACGGCCACCCACAAGGAAAGCCTCTACAGCTACTACATGCGACTGTGCGACCTTGATGACCAGGTCTCCTACCCGTGGGCCGCGCAGATCTTCTCCGGCTTCACCCTCAAGGAGTTGAAGCAGTACGTCGACGAGCTACTCGCCTACGGGAAGCCGATCCCCGCCGAGTACTACAAGGACGGGAAGCTGACCAAGACGGAGGTCAGGGCTCCCGAATTCTCCACCGGTATGCAGGAGTTGTACCGGACGCTGCGCGCCCACGGCATCGACGTCTACGTCGTCAGCGCGGCCAACGAGGAACTGGCGCGCATGGTCCTGGCCGACCCCAAGTACGGCTACGGCGTGAAGCCGGACCACGTCATCGGCGTGTCCACGCTCCTCAAGAACCGCAAGACCGGCGATGTCACCAGCTCGCGCAAGGAGATCGCCGAGGGGCGCTTCGGTCCCGGGCAGCGGAAGGCGCTCACCGACTGGGAGTTGACGCCCACCTTGTGGGCCCCACTGACCTGGTACGAGGGCAAGCCGGCCGCCATCAGGGCGTACATCGACGCATGGCGGAAGCCGATCCTCGCGGCCGGTGACACCCCGAAGAGCGACGGGCCGATGCTGTTCCAGTCCGCGGACGTGGAGCACGGCGGGGCGCGGATCTGGGTGAACCGCAAGGAGAGCTCCATGAAGGAGCTCAACGCGATGAAGCAGGCCAACGCGAAGCGGCAGAAGGAACTGGGGCAGCGGGTGACGGCCGACAAGGACTGGCTGACCGTCACGCCCGAGCAAATTCGCTGAGGCCCGGCACGCCCCAACAACCCCTCGCCCAGGGAGACGCGGGTCACCCCCGCACATGTCACAGTGGAGCGGGCCGTCTCGTCTGAGAGTTGTAGCCACTGACGAGACGACCCCTCGGGAGCACCCCATGGACGCGCGACTGAACTACTTCGCCAGCCCGACCGCCGGCAAGGCCCTCAAGCACTTCATGTCGGCGGGCAAGGCTCTCAAGGACACCACCCTGCCGGCCGCGACGCAGGAGTTGGTGTCGCTGCGCGTGAGCCAGATCAACGACTGTGCCTTCTGCATCGACATGCACTCCAAGGAGGCCACCGCGGCCGGCGAGACCGCGGTGCGGCTGAACCTGGTCGCGGCGTGGCGGGAGGCCACGGTCTTCACCGAGGCCGAGCGTGCCGCGTTGGCACTGGCGGAGGAGGGCACCCGGGTCGCGGACGCGGCCACCGGCGTCAGCGACGAGGTGTGGGCGAACGTCGCCAGGCACTACGACGAGGAACAACTGGTCGCCCTGGTGACCCTGGTCTCCTTCATGAACGCCGCGAACCGGCTGAACATCATCACCCAGCAGCCGGCCGGCAACTACGTGGCCGGGCAGTTCCACTGACGCAACGTGAGCTAGGCCGGAGTCCGGGTGAGCCCCGGTCCGTGTGCTGCTCAATGGGTTGTGCGGTGCCCGTTGGTTGTCGTCCGCTCGGCATGGTCGGGTGGCGCGCTGACGGGCACCGTACGAGTGCCCCGGTGGCCGGAACACCTCCCGCGCCCTGTCCGCCGTGACGGACCCCTGGCAGCATCGGGCTCTCCGGCCCCGCACCGCTGACGAGTCGAGGAGCGCCGACGCCGTGCCTGCCTACAACCTCGCCATGCAGGAGCTGTCCCACCCCTACCCCGCACCGGGGAACGGGACGGTCTCCGGCCACCAGGTCGAGCTCATGTACCACCACATCGTCCCCAAGAGCCCGAAGGTCGGGCTGATTTGGCTGTGGAACGCGGTCCTGGAGGACAAGGTCCTGGCCGCCGCGACCCCCGTGCTCAACGCCATCATCCAGAACGTCGACAAGTACGGCACCACGCTCGTCCCCACGGACCGCCAGCAGGTCAAGGACCTCGCCACCGGCATCAAGAACAAGACCATCACCCACCAGGCCGGTGCCGCCCGGCCCACCGGTTGGGACAGCTTCGCGCAGATCTACATCTGGCTGCCCGGCAACCTCTTCACCGGCCCCAGGAACCGTGCCGACGACCCCGGGGACAAGTTCGACGCCGCCGTCCGCTTCATCATCGGCGCGAGCAGCGCCCAGTACAAGACGCTCGAAACGGTCGACGCGAAGATCGCCCAGTACGCCAAGGACCGCAAGAAGACGGGTTACGCCGAGGAGGCATACACCAACCTCGGAACCGTTGCCCGCACCTATCTCACGCGCACGCCGTTCTCCAGCCCCCAATGGACCTGGGACTCCGGCAAGAACAAACCGAAGGTCAAGGGCTCCTAGGATTCCTGCCCCAGACACTCAGGCGCTCAGGCACCCAGTACCCCACTCCCCAGGCACCCAGCCGCTCGATGAGAAGTCTCAACCACCGCTGTGGGCAGGCGTGTTGGTGGTGGGCGTCGGGGCACTGCGGCGGGTGAACGTCCACAGTGCGAGCCCGAGGAGGCTGAACGTGGCGCCCAGGGCGCAGACGGCGCCCCAGCCGGCCGTCGTGTAGAGGGCGGTCGCGGTGATGGCGCCGGTGGCGCTGCCGATCGAGTAGAAGACCATGTATCCGCCGATCAGTCGGCTGCCCGCGTCCGGGTGCAGCGCGTAGATCAGTGTCTGGTTGGTGACATGGACCGCCTGTACGGCGAGGTCGAGCAGGATCACGCCGGCGAACAGGGCCCAGAGCGAGCTGCGGGTGTAGGCCAAGGGCAGCCACGAGGCGGCGAGCAGTGCCAGTGCGATGCCGGTGGTCCGCTGGGCGAGTCCGCGGTCGTTGAGGCGGCCGGCCACGCTCGCGGCCAGGGCGCCGGCGACGCCGATCAGACCCAACGCCCCGATCGCACTGTGGGACATGAAGTACGGGGCCGCGCTGAGCGGTAGTGCGATGCTGCTCCACAGGGTGCTGAAGGCGGCGAAGATCAGCAGGCAGAACAGGGCCCTGAGCCGCAACAGTCGTTCCCGTGCGAACAGGGTGAGGGTCGAGCGCAGGAGTTGTCCGTAGCGCAGGGTCGTCGGCGGGGCCTCCACGTGGCGCGGCAGCACCCGGTAGAGGATCAGGGCGAGCAGCGCACTGAGCGCGGCCGAGGCGAGGTAGACCGAGCGCCAGCCCGCGAGGTCGGCGATCAGGCCGGACGCGGTGCGGGCGAGCAGGATTCCGGTGACCACGCCGCTGGTGACCAGGCCGACGACCCGCCCGCGCCCGGCGGGCGGGGCCAGTGAGGCAGCGAAGGCCACCAGTGTCTGGGTGACGACCGCGAGCAGCCCCATGGTGGCCATGCCCACGAGCAGGATCGCCGCCGTGTGGGCGCTGGCGATCACGAGCAACGCCGCTACCAGGAGCAGTAATTGGGCCACGATGAGGCGCCTGCGGTTGACCACGTCGCCCAACGGCACCAGGAGGAAGAGCCCCAGTCCGTATCCGACCTGGGTGAGGGTGACCACGCCGCCGACGAGTGCCGGGCTCATGCCCAGGTCGTGCCCCATGGTCACCAGGAGCGGCTGGGAGAAGTAGACGTTGGCCACCGCGGCCCCGCAGGCGACGGCGAACAGTATGACGACGCCGCGGGACAGGGCGAACGCCGGTCCTCTCTCGCGCCAGGTCTCGGACCGTCGCGTCATGGCCTCAGAGTTGCCAGGCATCAGTACCCCCTCGGATTGTGGTTGCAACTTGCTACCAGTCGTGACGCTAACTCCTTTGGTAGCATGTTGCAACCGAAGTTGGAGTGAGAGAGATTCGAGAGCGGGAGAGAGGGAGAGGGACGCCATGGTGAGCAGGACGCGCTTCGACGACAGCGAATGCCCCGTCGCCCGGTCAGTGGACGCGATCGGTGACTGGTGGTCCCTGCTGATCGTGCGGGACGCCTTCGACGGGAGCCGGCGCTTCGGGGAGTTCCAGCGCAGCCTCGGCGTGGCGAAGAACATCCTCACCGCGCGCCTGCGCACCCTGGTCGCCGGCGGCATCCTCGAATCCGTCCCCGCCTCGGACGGCAGCGCCTACCGCGAGTACGCACTGACACCGAAGGGCGAGGCGCTCTTCCCCGTCATCGTGGCGCTACGGCAGTGGGGCGAACAGAACTTCTTCGAACCCGACGAACCGCACTCGGAGTTGGTCGACCGCCGGCAGGGGCACCGCCTGCGCGCCCTGGAAGTGCTCTCCGCGGACGGGCGGCGGCTCCGCCCCGACGACACCACCGTCCACAAGGTCTCCGCCCAGTAGCCCGGAGCCAGCCGGTCACAGCTCCACGTGCACGGCGCCGACGTGCTGGCCGACCAGCAACTCCCTTAGGGCACACGGGGCTTGATCGATTCCGGACAGCACCGTGCGAGGAAAGGCGAGCGTGCCGTTGCGCAGTTCACGGCCGAAGACATCGATCCACTCGGGGATGACGTCGAGATGGTCGTCGAGGGCGGTGCCGCGCAGGGTGATGCCGGCCGCCTGGCCCGGCCCAGGCACGGGCACAGGCACGGGCGCTGCCACGACGGCGAAGGGTTCCTCGGACGGCAAACCCGTGGGACGGGCGACGAGGTGGACCTCCCGATGGGGCGCGGGAACGGTGGGCGCTCGGGCATCCGGCAACTCCTCGTCAGGTCCGGCCACTTGTGCCACCGGGGCTGTCTGTGCTGGCAGCCAAGCCCCCCGTCGGGGTCGGGCCTGGCCCAGGACGAGTGAAACGTCCCGGCGCGCTTGGCAATCCCCCAGGCTCGGCGGCCGGGTGCACCGTGCCGCCGTGAATCGGATCCGCCGCCGGCCCGTTCGTGTCAGGATGGTGCGCTCGGGCTCCAACTTCTTCACGTCAGGGGGGAATTGATGCCGCGTTCGGGTGCGGGTTCGGGTTCGGGTTCGGTTGGTGAACGGTGGTCGGTGGCGGTCGACGGGGACGAGGCGGAGGCGTTGCTGCGGTCGCTGCAGGAGTGGCTGGCGTCGGACGACCGACTGCGCGGGCGGGTGGACTGGCTGCGCGGTTCCCCGCAACCGGGCCATATGGGCGCGATGTTGGACACCCTCACCGTCGTCCTCGGTACCGGCGGTGTCGCCGCGCTGATCACTCCGCTCTGCACCTGGCTGACCAGCCGCCGCCCCGACGTCTCCCTCACGGTCGAACTGCCCAACGGCCGGAAGGTCAGCGTCGACGTCAAACGGGCCCACGACGAACGCGCCGTGATCCGCGAGATTCAGGGCCTGCTCGATCCGGCGGACGAGCACGACGGATGACCCGACTGTCACGCTGTGGGACGCTCCGTAGGCGTACGGACGGGGCGCCAGCTCCGCCGCGCCGCGACGACGGGTGCATGACCGACGGGAAGTTCCCGCACCCGGTCCGCGCGTACGCCGCCACAACTGCGGGTCGTGACGGCGTACGCGTCGTCAGCGTCAGGCGGAGGTGACGCGTTTGGCGACCGTCAGGAGCACCGCCGCGTCCTCGACGGCGTGGAGGCTGTGCCGGTCCGGGGGGATAACGAGCAGGTCACCGATGCGGCCGTCCCAGGAGGTGTCGCCGCTGGTGAGCCGCACGCGTCCGCGGAGCACCAGAAGGGTCGCCTCGCCGGGGCTGTCGTGCTCGGCGAGTTCGGAACCTGCGGTCAGGGCGAGGACGGTCTGACGCAACGTGTGCTCGTGTCCGCCGTAGACGGTTTCCGCGCTGCGTCCGGAGGTGGAGGCCGCGGCGAGTTCCAGGTGTTCACGTGCCTGTGCGTCCAGAGAGAGTTTCTGCATGGTGTGAGTATCCGTGGAGTGGTGGGTACCGGAGGGCGGGCCGGCCGCCCGGAGTGTCGGGCGACCGGGCCCGTAGGGAGGCGCTCATGCTGCTCGCGGAACCGGTTAGCCGGGTGGCGTCGCATTCGCACCGGGGTGGGATTGCGTTCTTGGGGATTGCCTGGGGGGTCCTAGGTGAACTCTCGGTGCACCGTTGCCACTTCCTTGGTTCACACCGTGATCACCCGGCATCAAACTGGCTGAAAGTGTTCCCTGCGGACCGCTGGGGAGGGTGCCGGA
Organism: Streptomyces sp. WZ-12; assembly: GCF_028898845.1. Lineage (NCBI taxonomy): Bacteria > Bacillati > Actinomycetota > Actinomycetes > Kitasatosporales > Streptomycetaceae > Streptomyces > Streptomyces sp. WZ-12. The sequence continues at coordinate 394,974 of NZ_CP118574.1, forward strand.
TGACGCTCGGTCATACGACCGATTCCGCCGGATCCACGCCTCTACAGTTCGGTTGTCGCTGGAAGGACGGGTGCGAGGTGCGCAACTTCCTGACGCCCAATGGCCATGCGCGGCAGTCTTCCCCGCAAACATGGCAGGCCGATTTCCCCTCCCTGTCTTCGGGGAGGCGCACCGCACTCCGTTCCGTGCACAGACTGGACCGCAGACGGTCCCGTGCCACGACGAGCCGTGGTCGGGCCACCGACAGCTGACCGCGGCCCGGGCCCAGAAGCGCCCGGAACGTCGCGGGGACCGTCGGAGCGCGCCTGAGTTTCCGCCGCCGGTGCGTCGGCCGGGGTCGGAGCGGCGGTTCACCCCACTCCGTCCGTCCTGCGCACGGCACCTCCCCGTGCTCGCGGCCATGCCGTGTAACGAACTGCCCCGACGAGCCGCCTCAACGGGCTGTCCCAGGCGGCCGTCGCATCGCCCTGTGCTGCCCCGGGACGGGGACCGTTCCACCGAAGACGAGGTCGATCATGAAAGCATTCCTGGACAACGCCCGAAGTTTTCCGCACCGGGTCGCCCAACGGGGTTGGAATCTCGGGAACTTCGCTCATGGGCAGCGGCCGTTGGCCCTGTTCATCACGTGTTCGGACTCCCGGGTGGTCCCCACCCTGTTCACCGGAGCCCGGCCCGGCGAGCTCTTCGAATTACGCGTGGCGGGCAACATCGTCCCCCGCTACCGGCCGCAGGCGGCCAGTGGCATCGCCGCGACGCTGGAGTACGCGGTCACCGCGCTCCACGTACCGGACATCGTCGTGTGCAGCCACTCGCACTGCGGAGCGGTACAGGGGTTGATGCACCCGCGCCAACTGACGTTCATGCCGCTGTTGGCGAAGTGGCTCGACCTGGCCGGCCATGGGACGCGCGCGGCCAGCGAGCTGCCCATGGCCCGCCAGGCGGCCCGGGCGTCCCGCACGGGCCGGACGGATCCCGACACCATGGCCCAACTCCACACGCTGATACAGCTGGGGAACATACGCTCCTACCCCTTCGTCGCCAGGCGGATCACCGCGGGGAAGCTGCGGTTGCACGGCTGGTTCTACGCGGTGGAGACGGGTCAGGTCTATGTCGAGCGTCCGGGCAGTTGTCGCTTCCAACCCCTGTGAGGGGTACGCCGGCGAGTGGCCAGGGACGCTGGAGTCCGGGCTGGCTGGGGCTTGTCCGATGGGTCGAGCGGGAGGTAGGGGTATGAGTTTCCGGCTGGCGGCGTATGCCGTGTGCGTTGAGGGCGGGCGGGTGTTGCTCGCTCGTCATGTGTCGGCGGTGACCGGTTCCACGTGGACCCTTCCCGGTGGTCGGGTCGAGCACGGGGAGGATCCGTTCGACGCCGTGATCCGGGAGGTGGCGGAGGAGACCGGTGGTGAGGCCGTGGTGGAACGGCTGTTGGGCGTGGATTCGAGGGTGATTCCCGCGGCCGAGCGTGCCGTGCCCGGTGGGGCGGAGCACCAGAACGTCGGCGTCTTCTACCGGGTGCGCCTCGTGGGCGGCCGGCTGCGGCCGGAGCCGAACGGGGAGATCGTCGAGTCGGTGTGGACCCCGCTTTCCGAGGTGGTCGTCCGGCATCGGTCGTCGCTGGTGGACGTCGGCCTGGAGCTGGCACGGACGCTGCCGGCGACGGGGCATGTCGCTGCCGTTCCGGTGGGCGGCCTGGTCAGGCACTGAGGGGGCGGCGGAGAGCCGGGGGCGGGATGTCCGCCCCCGGTCTCACAACTCCTCGTCGAGCGGGATGCGTTGGACGCCCGGGAGGTAGTCGTCCAGTTCGCCGGGGGTGAAGCGGGCCATGCCGACGACGTGCCAGAACTCGCCGGCCACCTCGCCCTCGTACTTGTAGCCGCCCTCGGGGGTGAGCGCCGCCCAGCCGCCGGGGACGCCGATGAGGGTGGCGTGGGGGGTGGGCGGGGCGTCCGTTGTGGGGAGGTTCCACAGGCGGACCATGCCGTCCTCGCCGCCGCTGGCCAGACGGGTGCCGTCGGGGCTGAAGGCGAGGGAGAAGATGCGTCCGGTGTGGCCGGTGAGGCGGGTGGTCAGGCGGGCGGTGCGGGTGCCGGTGCGGGCGTCCCAGAGGCAGATGACGCGGTCGTCGCCGGCGGTGGCGAGCAGCGGCAGCCGGGGGTGAGCGGCGGCCGCCCAGAGGCGGCCGTGGTGTCCGGTCAGGACGTGGCGGGGGGCGCCGTCGCGCCAGATGATGGCGGTGCCGTCCCAGGAGGCGCTGGCCAGCCAGTCGTCGTCGGAGCCGAAGGCAACGGCGTAGACGCGGTCGCCGTGGCCGTCGAGTTCGGCCGTCAGGGCGGCGCTCTCCTTGTCCCAGAGGCGGACCCGGCCGTCGTCGCAGCCGGTGGCGAGGGCGGTGCCGTCGCCGGAGAAGGCGATGGAGCGTACCCGGCCCCGGTGTTCGGAGAGGGCGGCGACATGGGCGCCGGTGGCGCGCCACCACAGGCGGACGGAGTCGTCGTCGTTGGCGGTGGCGAGCAGGGTGCCGTCGGGGCTGAACGCCTCGGCCCAGGTGTGGTCGGTCTCCACGTCGATCTCGCGGAGGTACTCGCCCGTTGCGGCGTTCCAGAGGTAGATGTCGCCGTCGTTGCTGGCGGTGCCGAGGATCGGGCCGGCGGGGCTGAAGGTGGCGGAGACCAACCGGTCGCCGCGGCCGGTGAGTTCGGCGGTGCGGCGGCCGGTGCGGGCGTCCCAGAGCCGGACGATGCCGTCGTTGCCGCTGGTGGCCAGGCGGGTGCCGTCGGCGCTGAAGGCGACGGTGTTGACCCGGCGGCCGTGGCCGCGCAGGATGCGCTGGCCCTGGGCGGTGTCGGCGTCCCAGATCTGGGCGCCGCCGTCGTTGCCGACGGTGACGAGTTGGCTGCCGTGCGGGCGGAAGCGGCAGGCCCAGGCGGAGCCGCGGTGTTCGATGGGTTGTTGACGCAGCAGGCTGATGGTGCGGTGGCCGCCGGAGAGGGCGACGCGCCACAGGCGGACGGTGCCGTCGCTGTCGCAGGCGGCCAGGAGGCGTCCGCCGTTGCCGAACATCACCTGGTAGACGGCGCCGGAGCAGCGCTCCAGGGCTCCGGCGGGGGCGCCGACGACGGGGTCCCACAGCCGTACTTGGCCGTCGGTGTCGCCGCTGACGAGGAGGGTGCCCTCGGGGTGGAAGTCGAGGGTGTAGACGCGGCCGGTGTGGCCGGTGAAGGAGTGCAGCAGGCGTTGGTCGGCGACGCGCCAGACGCGGACCGTGCCGTGGCCGTCGGCGCCGTGGTCGCCGGTGGCCAGGAGGGTGCCGTCGGGGCTGAACCGGGCGCGGAACACGGCGTTTTCGTGGCCGTCGAGGCTGCCGGTGCACTCTCCGGTGCCGGCGTCCCAGACGCGGAGGTTGGCGGCGGCGTCGCCGGTGACGAGGGTCCGCCCGTCGGGGCTGAAGACCGCGGTGTAGATGGGGGCGGTGTGGCCGGGGAGTTGGCGCAGCGCCTCACCGGTGGCGGCGTCCCAGAGGGTGACCAGGCCGTCGGCGTCGCCGGTGGCGACGAGGGTCCCGGCCTCGTCGAGGGAGACCGGCCAGACGCCGCCGGGGTGGACGTCCAGGCGGTGCAGTTGGCGTCCGGAGACCGGGTCCCACAGGCGGACGGTGCCGTCGGCGCCGCCGGTGGCCAGCACCCGGGAGCGGAACTTCACGGCGTAGACGCGGCCTTCGTGGCCGTGCAGGGTGCGCAGGGCGAGGCCGGTGTCGGCGGCGCAGACCAGCACGCCGCCGTCCTCGCTGCCGACGGCGAGGAGTTCGCCCCCGGGGCTGTACGAGAGGGGTTCGGGCAGTCTGCTGGTGCGCATGTCGAAGCCGTAGGGGACGCCGACGGCGGCGGGGCGGAAGCCGACCTCGACGGGCATGCCGGGGGCGAGGGCTGCGGTGCGGAGTTCGGGGGCGGCGCGGACCTCGGCGTCGATGAGCGGTTCGATGAGCGCGGCGCGGTGCCAGCGGCTGCGGGTCAACCGGGCGCCGCGCAGGTCGGCGCGGGTGAGGCGGGCGCCGCGCAGGTCGGCGCCGGTGAGGTCGGCACCGGAGAGGTCGGCGTGGTCGAGGCGGGCGTCGTTGAGGCGGGCGTCGCGGAGCACGGCGCCGGAGAGGTTGGCGCCGATGAGGCGGGTGTCGGTGAGGTCGGCGCCGGTGAGGTCGACGCCGGAGAAGTCGCGTCCGGAGAGGTCGTCGCCGGAGAGGCGGGCGGCGCGCAGGTCGGCGCCGGCGGGGACGCGGAGCCGGTCGATGACGCGGACGGCGTTGGCGCGGGCGGCGTCGCTGACGCCGGGCCCGGGGGCGTTGAGGACGGTGCGGACCCAGGCGGTGTTCAGGTCGTGGTCGGCGAGGTCGCAGAAGAACTCGACGGCGAGGGCGCTCAGTTGGCGGGCGGCGAGCAGGCTGGTGTCGCCGTCGGCGAGGCGGTCGGCGGCCTCGCGGGCGATGAGCCATTCGACGACGGAGCCGTGGATGAACTGGAACAGGCCCTCGTCGGTGCGGATCAACAGGCTGCCGGCGCCGATGGCTTGGGCGCTCTCCTGGGTGGTGAGGGTGGTGCCGGCGAGTCCGGTGAGGGCGGTGGCGACGGTGTCGGTGAGTTCGTCGAGGTGCAGGCCGCTGCGGCCGGTCTCCCACAGCCGGCGGGCCAGCGCGGTGACGGCGGCCCAGAGGTGGTCGAGGGTGAGGCCGGGGGCGGCGCCGGGGCCGCCCTGACCGCGGCGTTCCTCGTGGGCGAGCCAGGAGGTGAAGACGTCCTCGTAGAGCCGGGCGGGGCTCAGCGCGCGGCCGGCGCCGGCGACGGCGCGCAGTTGGTCGGGGTCGAGGTCGGCGACGAAGCTGAGCAGGCGGGGGTTGGCGCACAGGGCGAGCAGGTCGGGGATGTTGCTGAGGAGTTCGAAGCGGCGGGCGGCGGTCTCCTCGTCGCCGTAGCGGTTGACGAGGTAGGCGCGGATCTGTTCGGGGACGAAGCCCTCGACGGCGAGGATGCGGCGCTGCGGGAGCAGGCCGATGCGTTCGCCGAGGGCGGTGAGGATCTGGTCCTGGGACTTGAAGTGCTGGGTACGGCTGCTGACCACGATCTTGGCGTTGTCGACGACGGCGTTGAGGAGGACCTGGAGGTGGTCGGCGGCGCGGTCGTAGCTGACGCGGTTGACGAGTTCGTCGAAGCCGTCGAAGAGCAGGACGACGCGGCCCTGGCCGAGCATGTAGCGCAGCGCGCGCAGGTCGATGGTGTCGACGTCGTGGCCGGCGAGGTGGGCGGCGACGAGCCCTTCGAGGCTGTGGGCGCGGTCGAGGGTGTGCAGCGGGATGAGCAACGGGGTGAGGTGCGGGAGGCGTTCGGGGATGCGGCGGGCCAGCTCGCGCAGGGCGAAGGTCTTGCCATGTCCGAAGTCGCCGAGGAGCAGCAGGAAGCGGCCGTGGTCGGTCTCCAGGAGTTGGAGCATGGCCTCGACGAGGTGGTCGCGCTCGTCGGCGTCGGGGCGTTCGGCGTCGCGGTAGCGCTGCGGGAGGTAGAGGTCGGGGGCGTAGCGGTCGTCGTTGCTGAGCCGGGCGGTCTGGGCGGTGACGTAGGCGCGCAGGTCGAGGAGGCCCTGGAACTCCAGGAAGCTGCGGACGCGGATGCCGCGGCGTCCGGCGCGTTCGCGCAGGGATGGCTCGGGGGGCGGGCCGTCGTGGATCAGTTCGGCCTCGGAGCCGGTGTCGGTGGCGTGGGCCTGGGCGAGGAAGCGGTCGAGTTCGTCGTCGGTGGGGGTGCCGGGGTGGACGGCGATGCGCTGTTGGCGGACGACGCCCTCGTCGCTCCAGGTGACCATGATCTGGGCGAGGTCGTCGGGGTCGGTGCGGGGGACGTCGCGGAGGCGGACGCCTTCCTGGCGGGCGCGGCAGACCTCCTTGACGCGTTCGGTGAGGGAGTCTGCGGGCGCGTCGACGGTGCGGTTGTCGGCGGGCGGGGTGGCGGCGGGCGGGTCCGCGGGCTCGCCGGGCGGGGTGAAGATCCGGCCGGCGCCGTGCCAGGTGAGGGGGAAGACGGCCGGTTCGGTGCCGCCGTCGCCGGTCCAGCGGGTGATGCCGTCGGCGGTGACGCGCAGCAGCTCGAAGCCGGCGGGGGCGGCCGAACCGTAGAGCGGCAGGGTGCCGTTCTGGAGCGGGAGGTGGTCGAGGGCCGGCTCGGTGCCGGTGGTGCGGGGGCCGCCGCTGGGGCCGTGCAGGACGAAGTGGAGGCGGGGCGCGGCGAGTCGGGTGAAGGTGTCGACGTCGCGGAGCGTGCCGGGGCCGCCGGGGGCGTCCTGGGGGCGGCGGCGGGCGGTGAGCGGGTGGCGGAGCGCGCCGATGCGCAGCCAGCCCTCCTCCTCGTAGCCGCGCAGCGCCTCGGCGAACCAGGCGGCCTGGTCGCGGCCGAGGAAGCCGTACTGGTCGTCGGGGCGGTGACTGGCGGCGATGGAGGAGTTGAACCCGGCGACGACGGTGTGGAGTTCGGGCACCGGGAAGAGGGTCCAGGGCTGGTCGCTGTCGAAGACGGTGTCCAAGCCCTCGTAGAGGCCGCGGAAGAGGCGGGTGTAGTGGCGCCACTTGGGCCAGTACGGGGGCTGCGGCGGGATCTCGTCGGCCTCGCAGGTGTGGAAGTAGCCGCGGCAGGCGGCCTGGCTGACGTCTTGGTTCCCGGGGACGACGATGACGCGCTGGGGCGGCAGGTCGAGTTGGGAGCGCAGGCCGGTGAGGAAGCTGAGGGCCTGGTCGCATTCGCGGGGGCTGCCGGAGGCGGTGAGGTCGCCGGTGACGACGAGGAGGTCGGGCGCGGGGGCGCCGGCGTCCTTCAGCTCGACGAGGTCGCCGCGGATCTCCCGGCGCAGCGCTTCCGGTTCGCGGCCGCGGCCGAAGTCGGGTCCGGCGAGGTGCAGGACGGTCAGGGCGCCCTGGTCGCGGGCCACGCAGGGGGCCTGTGGGTAGCGGGGCGCGCGGGCGGGGCGGCGGCGGCCGGACCAGCCGGTGCGGCCGAGCGGGCGCTGCCGGTCGTCAACGGGGGCGGCGGGCCGGGGTAGTTGGCGGGGGCCGGTGGCGGTTTCGGCGCCGGGGTAGCCGGGGTGGTGGCCGGGGCGGGCGTGGCCCTCGACGGCCTGGCCGACGCGGGTGAGCAGCAGGGTGCGGGCGGTCGCGGGGTCGGCGACGCCGACGAGGTCGACGTAGGTGATGGTGGCGAGCAGGCCCTCGATGGGGGTGTCCTCGACGCGGACGGTGAGCAGCTTGCGCTCGGGCTCCTCCGGTTCGGCGCGGAGTGCGGCCTGCCATTCCATGCGGCCGTAGGTGGAGCGGCCGTAGTGGCCGGAGAGGACGGCGATGACGGCGACGGATTCGCTGACGCCGCGGTCCATGAAGTCGATGAAGTTGGTGCCGGCGACGAAGTCCCATGCCTGGATGACGGTGCGGTACCCGGCTTCCTCCAGGGTCCAGGCGATCCAGGACGCCCATTGTTCGTCGGCGGGCGAATAGCTGATGAAGAAGTCCAAGTCCCGCGTCCGGCCCAGCAGTTCCCCGTCAGTCACCATGGGGCCATCGTAGGAGGTCGGGGGGTGGCGGGACAGGTGGTTGCGAGGATGTGGGTGGGAATCCGGACCCCGCCTGCTCCCCGTCCCGTCCGGCGGGTGTGCGACCCTGTCCGGCGTGCGATTTCTCAAGCGTCTGCATCCTCTGGACTGGCTCGCCGCCGGACTGCTCGTCTGCGGCCTGGTGTGTGTGGCCACGGGGCTGCTGCCGACCGCGCGCGCCGGGGAGGCGATGGCGCGCATCGGGCCGCTGCTGGTCTTCCTGGCCACGGTCATCGTGATGGCCGAGTTGACCGGCCGGGCCGAGGTGTTCGACGCGGTGGCGTCCTGGGTGGCCCGGACCGGGAAGGGGAGCTATGCGCGGCTGTTCGGGCTGTGTGTGCTCTTCGCGTCGGCCACCACCATCGCGCTGAATCTGGACACCACGGCGGTGCTGCTGACGCCGGTGATGCTGGCGCTGGCCGGGCGGGTGGGCATCGCGTCGGTGCCGCTGGCGATGACGACGGTCTGGCTCGCCAACACCGCGAGTCTGCTGCTGCCGGTCTCGAACCTGACGAACCTGTTGGCGTCGAACCGGGTCGGCCTCTCCCCCACCGAGATGGCCGCCACGATGGGTCTGCCCCAACTGGCCGCCATCGCCGTGACGATGGGGTGTCTGTGGGGCTTCTACTGGCGGCGCGGCCGGCGGGGTGCCGACGCGTATGTGCCGCCCGAGCGGCGGGCGCCGGTCGATCCGGTGCTGTTCCGGGTGTGCGCGGTGGCGTGTGCGGGTTTCCTGGTGGCGATCCTCGTCGCGGACGTGCCGCTGTGGTCGGCGTCGCTGACCACGATGGTGATCGTGGTGGTCGCGTTCGCGGTGCGGCGCCCGGCGGAGCTGCGGTTGTCGCTGGTGCCGTGGCGGCTGCTGGTGCTGGTGCCGGGGATGTTCCTGGTCGTCGAGACGGTGGACGCGCACGGGCTGCACGCGCTGCTGACCGCGGCGATCGGGTCGGACGGCGGGGTCGGCGGGATGCTGCGCTCGGCGGGGGTGGGCGCGGGGCTGTCCAACGTCCTCAACAACCTGCCGGTGTACATGGCGGGCGAGGCGGCGGTGCCGGTCGGCAATCATCACCAGTTGCTGGCGCTGCTGATCGGCACCAACGTCGGCCCGCTGGTGACGCCGTGGGCGTCGCTGGCGACGCTGCTGTGGTTCGAGCGGTGCCGCGGCCAGGGCACGGTGATCCCGCTGCGGCGCTTCATGGGGACGGGGTTCGTGCTGGCCGTGTCGGCGACGCTGGCGGCGACGCTGGCGCTGGCGGTGAGCTGAACCGCCGTCCCTTCGGGGTCTGCCGGCCCCGTTCAGCTCGTCCGCGCGCGGGCGACCACGTCGAGCAGGTAGGTCAGGGTGTCGCCGCGGGCGGCGACGAAGCTGCGGTCGGTGTCCGGTCCTGTGGAGCTCACCGTGAAGGGGTCGCCGGTCAGCGTGCGGAACTCCACGCCGGTCTCGGTGGCCAGCAGGGCGCCCGCGGGGAAGTCGATGCCCTCGGCGCGGTAGCCGACGAAGCCGTCGATCGCGCCGCGCGCCAGCATGCTCCAGCCCAGCAGCGGGGCCCAGAGCTGGAGCGTCCGCCGGGTGCGGCACTCCAGTTGGCCGCGCAGTCCCGCGGCCACCGGGTCGGCCCGGCCCACCGCGTGGCCCTGGGTCCAGGCCACCACCGGCCCGCTGCGCGGCATCGCGCCGGGCGGCCCCGGCAGCCGGTCGACGCCGCAGGACGCGCCCTGGCCGCGGACGGCCCGCCAGGTGGAGCCGGTGACCGGTTCGTGCACCACGCCGACGACCGGCGCGCCGTCCACGCACAGTCCGATGCCCACGGCGTACGCGGTCAGGCCGATCGCGACGTTGTTGCTGCCGTCGAGCGGATCGACCAGCCAGGTGCGGCGGCCGACGGCGTCGAGCAGGCCGGCCTCCTCGGACAGGATCCGGTCGTGCGGGTAGTGAGTCTGGAGGCGGGCGAGGATGAGTTTCTCCGCGGCCAGGTCGAGGTCCATGAGGACGTCGCCCTCGGCGTCCTTGACGCGTACCGTGCGCGCCGCGCCGAAGCGGCAGCGCAGCAGGGCCCCTGCCTCCTCGGCCGCGGCGACGGCCACCCGCGTCTCGCCGGCGTACGGTGCGGCGTCCCGGTCACTCGCGCTGCTCGGCATGGATCCTCCTGAGTGCTGTGCGGACGGTCCGTTCGGTGTGTTCCGCACCGCACAGCCGGCGCACCGTCGTGTGGCCGCGGCCGTGCAGGGGACCCAGGGAGAGGTCGGTGTGGCCGGGTAGCGATTGGCCGAGCACCAGGGTGGCGGCGGGTTGTCCACGCGTGACGACGGTGGCGTGGAACTCCCCGGCCGGCAGGCTGTAGGTCTCACCGCTGCCGCTGGAGGCGGCGGGGCCCGGTCGGCAGTGCACCAGGCGGGAGGTGGGCCGCAGTTCGTCGACGCCCGAGGGGGCGCTGAGGACCTCGAAGATCCGGTGGGTGGGGGTGCGCGCCCCGTCCGTCACGGTGACCGGGAGGTTGCCGACCCGGCCGTAGAGGACGTAACTGCGCAGCTCCCAACTGTGGGCGTGCATGGGGGAGGCGGTGGGGTCGGCGGGGGTGTCGGTGCCGAAGAGGTGGACGCAGACGCCGCGGGCGCCGTCGCGGACGAGCGGCAGGCACAGGAAGCCGAGCGGGTGGTGGACCGCGCGTAACTCCCGTTTGCCGCAGGCGATGTCCTCCAGGACGCCGGTGACGCTGGCGCGGGGTGCCTCGCGCGGGGTGCCGGGCCGGAGCAGTCGGTCGAGCGTGTCGTAGTCCATGAGCCGCGCCCGAGGCGTCTCACCTCCGGTAGGGGTCCTCAGCGTGCAGGGCTTTGTCGACGATCTCGGCGACGTCGGCGTCGCTGAACACCGCGGGAAGGGGGAGGTCGACGTCGTCGAAGACCGCGCGGACCTCGTCGACGGTGGGCTCGTCGCCCAGGGGGGCGACGCCGCGCAGGTCGAGGCGGACGGCCTGTTCGCGGCTCTGGTGCAGCTCGGTGACGTAGTAGTCGTAGAGCGGTTGGTCGCGGCCGACCAGGAGGTTGACGCGGTTCGGGTCGTCCTGGGTGATGATCAGGCAGGACTCGGAGAGGTCGAAGCGGAGGGTGGGGACGCCCGAGGAGAGGTGGACGCTGATCTCCAGGGTGTCGAGCCGCTGGCGGAACCAGCAGGCGGCCAGGACCGTGGCGTACGCCTCCTTGCGGGTGCGGTCGGCGGTCCAGCCGTGTGCCGCACCGTCGTTGCGGCGGTGGGCGAAGGTCTGGCGGAAGCGGGCGTAGGCGGCGCAGGTGCCCTCGTCGGCCGGGTTGATGATGTCTATCTTGATGCTGAGTTGGGCGCGCTGGCGGGTGGCGGCCTCGACGCACCGGGGCAGCGTGACGGCGCGCAGGTAGGTGCCGGTGCCGCCCTTGAAGTACCAGCGGTTGGTGTGTGCGCGGGCCCGTTCCAGTGCGTCGCCGACCTGGTGTCCCGAGAGGGAGCGGACCATGGCGAGGTCTTCCAGGGCGCGGCGGGTGTCCGCGGACGCGGCGTGGATGTCGGACCTGCGGCGCACCCGTTCCGTCAACGAGCCGACCGCGAGCGTGCCGAGCACCAGCAGCGTCGCGCCGGACGACACCTTGTCGCTGATCACGTCGCTGAAGACGTCCAACATGCCGATGGTCAGGCCGAGTCCCACGGCGACGACCCCGTCCAGGTTCTTGATCACCCAGGCGACGCCGAACTCCACCCGCCCCACACGCTGTGCCACGTCGAGTCCCCTTCCCCGTTACCTGGCATCGTAGAAGTAAGGGCAGTGCTCTGGCCAGGGCTGCCAGCCACCCGCAAGATCCTTGCCTGGTCCGGGAGTTGCCGCGGCCAGCGGGCGCCATCGATGGAGGGCGACGTCACCTCAGGCGCGGGCCGTTGGGTGAACTGGGCCTGGCCGCCGTCGTGGTGGGGCGGAACGGCGGCGACCGGAGCCCTCGCCGCCCCGACTCCACCCCGCTCCCCCGCGCCTCCGTGCCACGCCTGTTGCCCCAACACCGGGGTGAGTCCGGCATGTTCACCGAGTCAGCAAGCCCCCCTCAACGCTGACGCTCCGGGGGATTTCGGAAGGCCCCAGCGGTCGGCGCGGCGGACCCACGAGGCGCCCGCCGGCCGCGGCCGCTACCCCGCGATGACGGAGTTCACCAACGGTCGATGCCCATGGTCCTGGCCGCGTTGTGGATCGCGTTGTAGTGCGGGATCGACATGTCAGACCTCTTGTCCTTCGGCGGCAGGTGCCGGTCCGCCTGTCGGAACTCGTCACGTGCCGCGGCCAGCAGGCTGGTGCCGTGGCTCACCGGCACGTCCTTCTTTCCGTGAACGGGATGGGACTTGGCCGCCGTCTGACTGCCGGCTTGCGCCAGGATGCTACGGGCCTGGTTGTAGGCGGCGGCGCTGACCCGTTGCGGGTTGGCCAGCGCCCTGTGCGCTCCAGTGGCCGGCCGGGCACTCTCCGCGCTCGCGGCCGCGGCGGCCGGGAGTACGGCGGCGGCGAGCGCTCCAGCGGCCAGCGCTGCGACCACACCCGTGCGGACGAGGGGCTTCATGCGTTGCTCCTTGGTTCGGTACGACGATTCCGATGATCGCCAGGGGGAGCCTTACTAGCACCTCCACGCGCCGAACTGCCCTCCGGGGACGAGGGATTCACACCCGGAGGGCATCCGATGAACGTTCGGGCGGTGCGGCGCAATACGGCGACGCGCGACGCACTCCTTCCCTTCAGCCCCGCCACCCCCTTCCGCCTCAGAAATACCCCCCGGGGTACTCGTGCTACGGTCGACGTATACCCCCCGGGGTAATTTTCATCGGAAGCTGGAAGGAAGTGCCTCGTGTTCTTCATCGACACGATCGAGGTGGCCGGGCTCGGCAACCGCAGTTACCTGGCCGGAGGCGAGCGGACGGCGGTGGCGGTCGACCCGCCGCGCGACATCGACCAGGTGCTCGCGGCGGCCGCGCGGCGCGGAGTGCGGATATCCCACGTCGTCGAGACGCATCTGCACAACGACTACGTCACCGGCGGCCTGGAGCTGGCCCGCGTCACGGGCGCCGGCTACCTCGTCCCCGCCGGGGCCCGCGTCTCCTACCCGCACGTGCCCGTGCACGACGGCGACCGCCACGAGATCGACGCCGCGGCCGGCCTGGCGCTGCGCGCGCTGGCCACGCCCGGGCACACCCCGCACCACACCTCCTACGCGCTGGAGCAGAACGGCCTGGCCGCCGCGGTGTTCACCGGCGGCTCACTGCTGATCGGCACGGTGGGCCGGCCCGACCTGGTCGAGCCCCGGCTGACCGAACGCCTCGCCCGGGCCCAGCACGCCTCGGCCCACCGGCTGGCCGCCGAGCTGCCGGACGGCGCGGCAGTGCTGCCCACGCACGGCTTCGGCAGCTTCTGCTCCGCAGGCCAGACGGCGGGCGAGTCCACCACGATCGGCCGGGAGCGGGCGTCCAACGCGGCCCTCACCCGTGACGTCGACACCTTCGTCGCCGATCTGCTCGCCGGCCTGGACGACATTCCCGCGTACTACACGCACATGGGTCCGACCAACGCCGCCGGCCCGGCGCCGGTCGACCTGACCCCGCCCGCCGTCGCCGACGGCGAGGAGATCGCCGCACGGCTGGCCGCCGGGGAGTGGGTGGTGGATCTCCGCAACCGGGTCGCCTTCGCCGAGGGCCACGTGGCGGGTTCGTTCAACTTCGAGGCCGAGGGGCAGCTCGCCACCTACCTGGCCTGGCTGCTGCCGTGGGGCAAGCCGGTGACCCTGCTCGCCGCTTCACCCGAACAACTGGCCGCCGCACAGCGCGAGTTGGTCCGGGTCGGGATCGACCGCCCGGCCGCCGCGGCCACCGGGGCACCCGCGCACTGGGTTCGACAGGGCGAGGCCCCGGCCTCCTTCCCGCGGGCCACCTTCGCCGAACTCGCCGCCCGTCGCGCGCCCGGCATCGTGGTCCTGGACGTCCGCCGGAACGCCGAGCGAGCGGGCGGTCACCTTGCGCAGTCGGTCCACATCCCGCTCCATGACCTGCATCGCCGTCTCCACGAGGTTCCGGAAGGCCAGGTGTGGGTGCACTGCGCCGGCGGCATGCGCGCCGCCATCGCCGCCTCCATGCTGGACGCCGCCGGGCGCGACGTCGTCGCCGTCGACGACTCCCTCGACTCGGCCGAGCAGGCCGGGCTGCTCACGGGCCGCACGCGCTGATGGCGGCCACCGAAGATCTTCGGAGCGGCATCGGGACCGCCCCATGAGCGCCGTGATACTCGCCCTGGTCGCCGGTGCCGTCATCGGCTTGGCGCTCGGAGCGCTCGGGGGCGGTGGCAGCGTGCTGGCCGTCCCCGCCCTGATCTATCTGCTGGGGTTCACCCCCGTCGCCGCGACCACCGCCAGCCTCGTGATCGTCACCGTCACCTCCGCCACCGCCCTGGCCGCGCACGCCCGCGACGGTAACGTCCGCTGGCGCACGGGGCTGCTGTTCACGGCTGCCGGGGTCGGCCCGGCGATGCTGGGCGGCGCGCTGGTCGGGCACCTCCCGGCGAGCGCGCTGACCGTGGCCTTCGCCGTGCTCGCGGCCGCCGCCGCGATCCGCATGCTCACGGCCCGCGGTTCGGCGGAGCGCACCGTCCGCGTACGGCCGGGTCGGGCGACCGCCGCCGGCGCCGGTCTGGGCGCGGTCACCGGCGTGCTCGGCGTCGGCGGCGGCTTCCTCGCGGTCCCCGCGCTGGTCAACGTCCTCGGCATGCGGATGCGGGAGGCCGTGGGCACCAGCCTGCTCGTCATCACCGTCAACTCGCTGGCCGCCCTGGCGATGCGCACCGGTACGGCCGACGGCCTGGACTGGGCCGTCATAGGGCCGTTCGCCGGCGCGGCGATCCTGGGCGCCTGGGACGGCAAGCGCCTGTCGGCGAAGCTGTCCGGGCCCGTCCTTCAACGGGCGTTCGCGCTCGTCCTGTTGGCGGTGGCCGGGGTCATGCTGCTGGACGCGGTGGTTTGATGTCCGCTCGATGCGGAACGTCTTACGCCAGTGAAAGAAACAGCTTTTCCAGCCGCGCGCGCATCGCCTCGGTGTCCTCACCGTTCTTACGGCCCGACTCGATGTCGGCCACGCACTGCTGCAAGCCGGTGGCGATGATCGCGAAGCCGGCCCGGTCGAGGGCGCGCGAGGCGGCCGCCAACTGCGTGATGACGTCCTCGCAGTCCCGACCCTCCTCGATCATCCGGATCACGCCGGAGATCTGACCCTGCGCCCGCCGCAGCCGGTTCAGCACGGCCCGCAGCGACGCACCCTCAAGATCCAGTTCCACGATCACTCCTCGAAAAATACCCCTAGGGGTACTGTACGCCCCGGTTCGGGACGACGGCGACCGACTAAGGATCACCACTGCCATGACCGCTCCCCTCACCCTCGACGTCCATCAGGCCCGCGCCCGGTTGGACGCCCTCACCATCATCGACGTCCGCACCCCCGGCGAATACGCCTCCGGCCACCTGCCCGGAGCCCTCAACATCCCGCTGGACCAGATCCGTCGCGCCGTGCCCGCATTCCGGCACGCGGCCGACCGGGGCGACGTCCTCCTGGTGTGCGCCTCCGGCAACCGCTCGGCGAACGCCTGCCGCCTCCTCGCCGAGCAGGGCATCACCACGACCAACCTCACCGGCGGCACCACCGCTTGGGCCACCGAGGGACACGACCTACAGCGGCCCGCCGCCTGCGACACCCGCGCCTCATGGAGCATGGAGCGCCAAGTACGCCTCACCGCCGGCGCGTTGGTGCTCCTGGGGCTACTCCTCGGTCTGCTGGTGCACCCGGCCTTCCAGCTCCTCTCGGCCGGCATCGCGGGCGGCCTCGTCTTCTCCGCACTCACCAACACCTGCGGCATGGCCGTCCTGCTGGCCAAACTCCCGCACAACCGCCCCCGCCCCACGGACCTCGCCGCGACGCTCGCCACGCTGCGCCACGGCTGACGACCGGCGTACGCCGACTCGGTGACCCACCGCTCCGCCTCGCTCCTAGACGTCTTTCGATGCGCCTTCGCCCTCCCCGCCTGACGGACAGTCATGTCATGCCTCGGGCACGCGTTCGCGTTCGCAGGCACATCGGGCTGACCGCACTGGGCTTTGATATTGCGGACACCGACGTCGGCGGCGGGGCTACTGACCCGTGACCGTGGTTCGGCGGGTCGGCGGGACGATCCGCCGGCCGGTCGGCGCGTGGACGCCCGCGGTGCACGGGTTGTTGACCCACCTGGAATCCGTGGGCTTCACCCGGGCTCCGCGCGTCCTCGGCACCGAAGGCACCGACGAGGCGCTGTCCCTGCTGCACGGCGAACCGGCGTTCACGCCCTGGCCGACGACCCTGCGGTCAACCGCGGGAATCGGCGAACTGGGGATCTGGCTGCGCGACTACCACGACGCCGTCCGGGACTTCTGCCCGCCGGCCGACGCGCATTGGCAGGGGCAAGAGTGCGAGTGGCGGCCCGGAATGATCATTCGGCACGGCGACCTGGGCCCGTGGAACTCCACCTGGAGCGGCGACCGGCTGTCCGGATTCATCGACTGGGACTTCGCGGCACCCGGCCATGCCCTCGACGACCTCACCCAACTCGCCTGGTACACCGTACCGTTGCGCCCCGTCGAACGGCAGCGGAAGGACGTCGGTCGGCGGCGAACCAACCCTGAGCGGCCGCCTCAACGCGCTGTGCGCCGCCTACGGGGTGCGCCCGGCGGCGGTTCTCGACGCGCTGGAGGCCGTCCAGTCCCGCGAGGCCGAACGCATCGAACGGCGCGGCCGGCGCGGCCACGAGCCTTGGGCATCGTTCCTCGCCCGCGGCGATGCGGCCGAGATGAGGGCCGAGCGCACCTGGCTCCGATCGCGACGCTCGGTTCTCCTCGGTGGTGCTGGCCGACCGCCAGGCGCGTAGTAGGTCCGGTTGGCTCAGTCGGCTGATCCGCGGCGGCGGCGCAGTACCGCGCGGGCCACGAGGGCGAGGACGACCAGGCCCAGGGCGATGAGCAGGTAGGTCGAATAGCGGTCGATCCCCGTGTAGATCGTGGTGATGTGGTTGCCGGCCGTGTAGCCGACGCCGGCCCACAGTCCGACCCACAGGGCCGCCCCGAGCGCGTTGAAGACGAGGAAGCGCGGCCAGGGCATCCTGGTGGTGCCGGCGATGACGCCGTTGAGCTGGCGCAACCCTTCGAAGAAGCGCGCGACGGTGACGACCTTCCCGCCGTGGCGGGTGAAGAACTGCTCGGCCTTCTCGTACCGTTCGGGCGGGAGGAGGACGTACTTGCCGTAGCGCCGCACCAGCGCCTGTCCCCCGGTACGACCGATGAGGTAGCCGACGTTGTCGCCGAGGACGGCGGCGACGATGCCGATGGTGACGACGAGCGCGATGTGGAGGTGACCGGCACCCGCATACACCGCCGCGGCGATCAGGATCGTCTCCCCCGGCGAGGGGACACCGAAGTCCTCGACGAAGATCAGGACGCCCACGGCCCAGTAGCCCCAGTCGTCCAGGATCGGTGCGAGGTGGCCGAGCACTCCGGGCAGCGGCGGCGCACTCATGCGGGTCTCGTTCCTTCCGCGGGGTGGCGGTATCCGGTTGTCAGGCGGCGTTGACCGACCGAGCGCCGGGGCGTTGCCGTTCAGGGTATTGCTGATGCGGCGGGGGACGGGCCCGCGCCGCGGATGTGGAGAAGGGCGGTGTCGACGGGGCGCTGCCGACTCCCCCGAAGGGGAGTCGGCTCCGCTCGGACGTGGTGACCGTCTCTCCGCCTATGCCGCTTGGAGGGCGAGCGTCGGAGAAAGGCGTGCGGCGCGGACCGCCGGGTACAGGCCGGCCACCGTCCCGATGCACAGGGTGGCGGCGAAACCGCCGCCGACCGCCCACGGGGGGACCACCCAGGGCATCCCGCCCGTGAGGGCGAACGCATAGGTGGCCGCGGCTCCGAGCACCACGCCGGCCAGTCCGCCGAGGCCGGAGAGCAGGAGTGACTCGGTGACGAACTGGATGCGGATCTGGCCGCGGGTGGCGCCCAGGGAGCGGCGCAGGCCGATTTCGTGCCGGCGTTCCAACACCGAGATGATCATGGTGTTGGCCACCCCGACGCCGCCGACCAACAGTGCCACGCCGCCCAGCCCGAGCAGCAGGCTGTCGAACGCGCCCTCCGTCGCGGCCTTGGCCTGGAGGGCCGAGGACGGGTTGGAGACCTCGACGTTCTGCGGGTTCTGCGGGTCCGCGGTGCGGGCGAGCAGCTTGCGGACCGCCTCGACGGAGGCGTCCGTGGAGCGTTCGTAGATCTTGGTGGGGTGGCCGTCGAAGCCCAGCAGGGTGCCCGCCCCCTCCCAGCCCACCAGGGCGGCGCGTTCGACCTCGGGTGCCAAGGGCAGCGGGTCGAGGATGCCGATGACGGTGAAGTACCGGTTGCCGATGAAGACTTGCTGGCCGGGCGTGGTGATGCCCAGGCGCTGGGCGGCGACGTTTCCGAGCACCACCGAGGGATAGCGCCCGTTCGCCCCGTTGAGCCACGTGCCTGCGTTCACCGTCCCGCGCAGGGCCTTCAACAGGCCCTCGCCGGCGGCCTTCACCGTGAGTCCGCCGGTGTCGCTCGCGGGGATCTTCTCGCTGCGCCGGACCGTGGGCGTCAGGTCACCGGTCGCTCCGACGTGCTCGACGCCGGGGATCCGGCCGATCATGCCGGGCGCTTCCTTGGGGAGCTTGGTGGCCTGACCGCTGAACATGTCCTGTCCCGGGGCGACCGTCAGCATGTTGGTGCCCAGTTCGTCGAGTTGGCGCAGTAGTTGTTCCTTGCTGGAGGCGGAGATGCCGACCACCGCGATCATCGTGGCGATGCCGATGGCGATGCCCAGTGCGGACAGTACGACCCGCATGGGGCGACTGCGCAGACCCGCCGAGCCGACGTGCAGGACGTCGCGCGGGCCGAGGCGGGCCGGGGTCAGTCGGTCGCGGCGCACGGTTCCTCACCTCCCGACGGCTTCGGCGCCGGTGCCGGTGGCTGCGCCGGTGCCGGGGGTTTCCGGTGGGTGTCCTCGACGATCCGGCCGTCCCGGATGCGCACCTGGCGCGGCAGTGCGCCGGCGATCTCGGTGTCGTGGGTGATCACCGCGATGGTGGCGCCCTCGGCGTTGAGGTCGTGCAGCAGCTGCATGACGGCGTCGCCGGAGGCGGAGTCCAGGGCGCCGGTCGGCTCGTCGGCCAGCAGGAGGTCCGGCTCGCCCACCACCGCCCGTGCGATGGCGACCCGTTGTCGCTGCCCGCCGGACAGTTCGTGCGGGCGGTGGCTCATCCTGTCCCCGAGGCCGACTCGCGCCAGGGCCTCCGCCGCGCGCCTGCGGCGCTCGGTGCGTGTCAGGCCGGAGTAGAGCAGGCCCTCGGCGACGTTGTCCTGGGCGCTGACTCCGGCCACGAGGTGGAAGGACTGGAAGACGAAGCCGATGTGCCGGGCCCGCAGCGCGGACAGCCGACGGTCGGTCAGGGAGGCGACGTCGTGGCCCGCGATGGTGACCGTCCCGGCGGTGGGGCGGTCCAGGGTGCCGACGATGTGCAGGAGGGTGGACTTGCCCGAGCCGGACGGGCCGACCAGGGCGAGCAGTTCCCCGCGGTCGATGCCGAGGCTCACCCCCTGCAGCGCCGCGACCCCGCCGGGGTACTCCTTGGTGACCTGGTTCAGTTCGACGACGGTGTTCATGCCTTGGGCACTCCGACCTTCATGCCCTCCTTGAGGCCGGATCCGCTGACCTCGACCCTTCCCTGCCCGAACAGGCCGAGTTTGACGGGCACTTCGCGGGCCTTGCCGTCCTCGACGACCTGGACGCCGAAGCCGCCGGCCGACAGGGCGAGCAGCGCGTTGACCGGGACCGTCAGCACGTTCTCGTGCGTCTCGCCCTGGAGGTCGACGGTGACCGGGGCCTGGTCAATGCCCTTGACCCGTCCCGGATCGCTGAAGGTGACCCGCGCGGTGACCTTGGCGGACTGGTCCTGCCCACCACCGCCCTGGTCCTTCTCGTCCGAACTCGCGCTGCGGTCGACGGAGGCGACCCTGCCCTTGACCTTGTCGCCACTGGGGAGGGTGATCTCCACTCGGGTGCCGACCTCGGCGAGCGCGGCGTCGGCGACGTCGACTTTGATCTGCACCTCGCGCTCGGCGCCGGTGACCGTGAGCAGCGGACGGCCGGGGCCGGTCTGGTCGCCGACCGCGGCTTCCTTCTTCTTGACCCGCACCGAGCTCGGCGCGAAGGCGATCTGGTCCGGGCCCGTCTCACCGGTCTGCCGCAGACCGTGGGACTTCTGCCAGCGTTTGACGGCGTCCGCGGTCCCGGAGGTGTACTCCTCGTCGACGGTCAGGGCCGCTCCGTAGCCGAGGTCGCGGAGGTTCTGTTTCAACTGCCTGACGTCCGGCCCCTTGTCGCCGACCTTCAGCTTCCGGTACATGGGGCGCTCGCCGTACATCAGCCAGACCTTTTTCCCGTCGGCCTCGTAGAGCGACTCGTTGCTCCTGATCACCGCGCCGGTGTCCGGGAGCCAGGTGACCGTCCCCGGTGCCCCACCGTTGACCTTGCGTTCCTTGGAGTAGCCGAGGGTGCCTTCCACCTGGGTGCGGCTGCTCAGGTCCTGCCGCCGGACCGTGTCGGTCTTCTGCGGCAGGCCGTCCGTGCGCTGTTGCTGCCCCTTGGCGTGGTCGGCGTTGGTCGCGACCACGGCGGTCCCGCCCACCAGTGCGCTCGCCACGACCGTCGAGGCGATGACGTACTTCCGGAGGGGCCGCCTGCGCTCACTCGCCGAGCTTGTCATTGCACGCCTTCATGGCCTTGTCCATCTTTTCGCGGCTCACGTCGGGACCGCCTCCCGCACGCATGCTCAGCTTGCCGTCCTGCATTTGCGGGTCCGGCATGTCGATGCCCTGCTCGCGCATGCAACGGGCGTGCTTGATCGCCTTGTCGAGTGCCTTCTGCTGTTCCTCCGGACTCATCTCCTTGCCGTTTCCGGCACCGGGCAGGTCCTTGCACGCGTCCTGCGCCTTCTTGAGCGCTTTCTCGTCCTTCACCTCGATGCCCGCGGCCTGTCCCGGCTTGGGCTCCTGCACCTTCAGACCGTTGTCGCGCAGGCACTGGCGGTATTCATAGGCTTCGTCCTCCTTCTTGCCGTCGCCGGCTCCGCCGGAGCCCTGGGCGCTGCCGCCCTTGGCCGAGTCCGAAGCGCCGCCGGTGCAGCCGACGGCGAACAGCGCCAGCCCCGTCACGAACACGGCCGCTATGCCATACCTAAATTCCGCCATGGAATTCCTCCTTGTTCCCGGACCGAAGTCCGACTGCACGGAGGCTCACACGGGCCCGTGTTTCGTTTCCCTCACCGTGGACGTTTACGCCGACGAAACATCCCTCTCAGGTACATCTGATGACATGCGTGTGTTGGTCGTGGAAGACGAGAAGTTCCTGGCGGAGATGGTTGCCGAGGGGCTGCGCCGTGACGCCCTGGCCGTTGATGTGGCCCACGACGGCACGGAGGCGCTGGATCGGCTCCGGCTGGGCGACTACGACGTGCTCGTCCTGGACCGCGACCTGCCCGGCCTGCACGGCGACGAGGTGTGCCGTCACGTCGTCGAGGCGCGCCTGCTGACCCGGGTGCTGATGCTCACCGCCGCCGGTTCCGTGCGGGAGCGCGTCGAGGGCCTGGGCCTGGGTGCGGACGACTACCTGGCCAAGCCGTTCGCCTACGAGGAGTTGCTGGCCCGCGTCCTGGCCCTGGGGCGCCGGGCCCGGCCCGCTCTCCCGCCCGTGATCGAGCGGGCGGGCATCACCCTGGACACGGCGCGTCGACAGTCCTTCCGCGACGGCCGCTACCTCGCGCTGTCGCGCAAGGAGTTCGGGGTGCTGGAGGTGCTGATGCGCGCCGAGGGCGCCGTCGTCAGCGGCGACGACCTGATCGAGCAGGTGTGGGAGGAGAACACCAGCTACCGCACCAACGCGGTCCGGGTCACCTTGAGCAAGCTGCGCACCAAGCTCGGCGAGCCTCCGGTCATCGACACCGTGCCCGGCCACGGCTACCGCATCGGCGGCGGCGCGTGAAACGGCCCGCGCTGCGCAGCGTGCCCCGCCTCCACCTGCCCGGTGGGGAACGGACCCGTCTGACGATGCTGTACGGCGGGCTGCTCGTCGTCGCCGGAGCGATGCTCATCGGCCTGGTCAACTTCCTCGTGGGGCGGGGGCTGTACACCACGATCAGCATGGCCGTCGCCCGGAGCCCGCTGGACTCCGATGGCGATGCTCCGGCCATGTTCGGCTTCGCCCGGGCGACTCCTGCCACCGGCATCCCGTCCCCGGCCGACCAGGAAGCGGCCGCGAAGGCGGCGAAGGAGATCACCACGGTCGCCGAACAGGCGGCGCAGCAGCAGTTGTTGACCGTTTCCCTGGTCACTCTGGGCGCCTTCGCCGTCCTCTCCGTCGTGCTGGCGTGGTGGATGGCCGGGCGGGTGCTGCGTCCGGTCGGGGTGATCACCCGCACCGCGCGGCGGCTGTCGGGAGAGAACCTCCATGAGCGCATCGCCCTCGACGCCCCCGCCGGCGAACTCAAGCAGCTCGCCGACACCTTCGACGGGATGCTCGACCGCATGGAACACCTCGTCGGAGCCCAGAAACGCTTCGCCGCCAACGCGGCGCACGAGCTGCGGACCTCGCTGGCCGTGCAGCGGGCGGCGGCCGAGATCGGCCTCGACACCTCCGACCCGGAGGCGGTCGCGCGCATCCGTCGCAAGCTGATCGCGGTCGCCGACAGCAACGAGCGGCTCATCGAGGGCCTGCTGTTGCTGTCCGTCTCCGAGCAGGGACTGGACCGCCGCGCGCCCGTCGCGCTCGACGAGCTGGCCCGCACCGTGATCGCCGAACACGCCGCGTCGGAGCGGGCCGGTGAGTACGGCGTCAGCGTCCGGGCCGATCTCTCACCCGTGACGGTGCAGGGCGATCCGGTCCTGCTGACGCACCTCGTGCACAACCTCGTCGGCAACGCGCTGCGGTACAACCACGACGGCGGTCAGGTCACGGTCACCGTACGCAACGGCACCCTGCGCGTGACCAACAGCGGCCCTCAGGTGCCGCCGGAGACGGTGCCGTACCTCTTCGAGCCCTTCCGCCGCCTCAACGAGCGCCGGCACGGCACGGGCGAGGGCGCCGGCCTGGGTCTCTCCATCGTCGCCTCGATCGCCCGGGCCCATCAGGCCCGCACCCATGCCGAGGCCAACCCGCGCGGCGGCCTCACCATCGAGGTCGCCTTCCCCCGTCCCGGACAACCCTCCTGAGCACTCCCCCGCGGTGAAGCGGGCACGGTCGATCAGGTGGACCCGACGGACCGGAGCCGCCCGCCGGCTGACGCGCGGCCCCGCTCGGCGGGCCGCTCAGATCAGCGGGCTGATCTGGTCCTCGATGCCGAGCAGGGCCCGGCCGTAGATCTCGTTGGCGATGGCGGGGTTGATCATCGCGTGGCGGCTGCCGGTCTCCAGGTCGCGCCAGATGCGTTGCAGCGGGTGTTCGTCGGCGAAGCTCCTGGCGCCCTGCACGTTCAGCAGGACGTCCAGCGCCTCGCGTGCGCGGCGGGCGACGGTGGCGATGTCCATCCGCACCCGGGCCCGGTCGGACAGGGGCATGGGGCGGCCGCTCGCCGCCCAGTCGTCGACGTCGTCGGCCGCGCGCATCAGGTGGAGGGTTGCGGTGTCGACGAGTTGAGCGGCCTCGGCGATCTGGGTCTGGGTGGCGGGGGCCTCGCGGGCGTCCGCGTAGAAGGTGTGCGAGATGCCGCGTCCCTGGGCGAGCGAGGCCAGCACCAGTTCCAGGCCGCCGCGGGCCAGGCCCAGTAGCGGGCTGGCGAGGGAGAGGGCGAGCGCGGGGACGAATGCCGCGCGGTACAGGGCCTCGTCGCGGAACTCGGTCGGGTACTCGCCCCGTCTCGCGTCGGTCACCGACAGGATGCGGTGCGCGGGGACGAAGACGCCGTCGGCGACGACGGTGTTGCTTCCGGTGCCGCGCATCCCGGCCACGTGCCAGGTGTCCTCGATCGTCAGTCGGTCCATGGGTACCAACGCCAGCCCTTGGTAGAGCTGTTCGCCGGACTCCGCGGTGACGGGGATGCCGAGCAGCGCCCACTGGGCGTGGTGGCAGCCGGACGCGAAGCCCCACCGTCCGGAGATGACCTGTCCCCCGTCGGCCGCCCGGCTCGTGCCCTGGGGAGGGAGGGCGGAACAGGCGCGGGCGCGGGGGTTCGGCCCGTAGACCTCGCGCTGGGCGCGTTCGGGGTAGAGGCCGATGAGCCAGCCGGAGATGTTGATCAGGCTGGCGGTCCAGGCGGTGGAGCCGCAGCCGCGGCCGAGTTCCGCACCCACCTCAAGGAGGGTGCGGATGCTTGCCTGGTGGCCGCCGAACCGCTCGGGAAGCGTGATGCCGAGCAGGCCGGCCTCGTCGAGCGCCGTGATGTTCTCCTCGGCGACCCGTCGGTCCTGCTCGGTTCGGGCGGCGTTGCGTCGGAGCAAGTCGACCAGTCCGGCGGCCCGTTGGGGCAAGGCGCTCCGGGCTTCGACCGCTACCGGTCCCGCGGCGGTCGTCGCCCGGGGCGTTCCGTTCGTCGTGCCGTGCGTCATGGGGTGCTCTCCTCCACCTCCGGGTGCCCCGCCGCAGAGGGGAAGCGCCCCGACTCGCCTCATGGAAACCTCGTGGATCGCTGCCGGACGGCGGTGGAGGGCGCGCCGTACGCGGTCCTCCCCCACCCGCGCGGCACGTTCCGACCGTCCTGCCGGTCCCCCAACCTACCCAGCCGTAACGGGTGTACCGGTCACCACGTCTCACCGGTCGCGGTCAGCCCTTGGTGGCCGCCCGGCGCGGCGGGCGCGGGCGGGCGCGCCGCAGGCGGCGCAGTTTGCCGGCGAAGGCCAGTGCGGAGACGCCGAAGAAGACGCCGGTCAACGCCAACCAGCGGCCCAGGAAGACGTCTTCGGACAGCCGGGTCGCACCCGTGTAGGGGGTGGAGAGGCCGAGGATGAGGGGGAACCAGACGAGCAGCAGGAGGCCGGAGAGGAAGGCGGGGACCCGGAGGTAGTTGATCCAGGGCGAGGCGGGCAACGGGGCGGGGGTGCGGTGCCGCAGCACGGTGTGCACCGATGTGTCGGCCAGGGAGTACAGCGGGAGCAGGATCAGGTCGTGGAGGATCGCCGCGCCGACGAACCAGACGGCCACGGTCAGCGGTCGGACGGCGAACAGGCGCACCACGGCGTAGCCGGTGAGGGCGAAGGAGCAGAGCAGGACGAGGAGATGGAGGGGGTTGGCGCCGTACCAGCGCGCGAAGCGGGCCATGGTCAGGTCCTGAAGGTGAGGCGGCGGACCCACTTGGTGTTGTTCACACCGGGGTTGGCCGGGACGATGATGCGGGCCGGGTATCCGTGGTCGAGGGAGAGGTCCGCGCCATTGACGCGCAGGGCGAGCAGCGAGCGGGGGTCGTGGATCTGGTTGCCGCGCAGCATCACCGAGCTGTAGGGGCCGGGGGGTTGGACGGATTCCACCAGGACGCTGCGGGCGTGCGGCAGGCCGGCCAGGGCGGCGAGGTCGGTCAGCCGCAGGCCGTTCCAGTGCTGGTCGGGGGTGGACCAGCCCTCGACGCAGGCGATCGGCAGGGCGGCGCTGTGCCGGTCCATGGCGAGGAGTTGGTCGCGGGTGAAGCGCAGTGGCGGGCCGTGGCCGTGGATCTCCAGCCGCCAGTCGGGGCCGACGTGCGCCGGGGTGACGCCGAGGGTCGCGGCCGTCTTGTTGATCTGGAAGCCGTTCGGGCCGGTGCCCGGCTCGCGGTTGTGCGGGGCCAGCAGGGCGGTGCTCCGCAGCCGGCCGCCGATGCTCTGACCGGCGGTGACCAGGAGGAGCAGCAGTGAGCCCCCGCCCACCATGGCCAGCGCGCCGCGGCGGGTCATCGTCGGCGCGGCGGGGGCGGTGGGGACCAGGCCGTCGGGGTCGGGGGGTTCGGGCCGGGTGTGCGCGAGGTCGGTGCGCAGTTCGGCGGCGAGGCTGCGGGAGCGCAGGGCGCGGGTCATGCGTCCCAGTCGGATGCTGACGTGGACGACGAAGGCGGCGACGAGGATCCAGGCACCGTAGAAGTGCAGCGTGTAGAAGGAGCCCGGGAAGACGTAGAGGAGCTGGATGTTGAGGAGGCCGGTGGCGAATTCGAAGATGGCCCCGCCGACCAGAAACAGCAGGGAGAGTCGCTCCAGTCCGTGGGCGAGGTTGCGGACGGGCAGCCAGGTGAACAGTTTCGGGATCACCGACCACAACTTGGCCAGCAGCACCGGCATCAGGACGACTCCCAGCGTCACGTGCACGCCCTGGGTGAGCCGGTACAACCAGGCGGGGTGGGTGGGCCAGTCGAACAGGTAGAAGCCCAACAGGCCCTTGTCGGGGGTCTGGTCGTTGAGCGGGTCCAGCCCCGGGTTGTAGGCGGCGTAGGAGAGCGCGCCGGTGAGGAACATCAGCGGGATGCCGAACAGCAGCACCAGGCCGAACACCGAGGTCAGCCAGGGTCCGCGGAGCGGGCTGCGCCAGAACCCGGTGCGGAACGGGCCTGGTGGCGGCGGCAGCTCGGCAACCCGCCGGGCCAGTGCCGCCCCACCGGCGACGACGCGGGCGGCCTGCGCCGCCGCGGCGGTCCGAATCCGCCGCAACCACCGCCGGCCGCGGGGCGTTGGGCGGCCGGGCTTGCCGGGGCTGCCCGGCTCTGGCGGTCGTCCGCCACCGTCCATCGGCATTCTCTCTCCTCGTGGGGTCGGCCGCCCTCCGGTGTCGGGGGCGGCGTCCGGGGCACGCGCGCATGCCTGGCGCCCGGTCGACTTCAAGGTGGCGCAGGTCCGCCAGCCGATCGCGCCCGACGTGCGGACGCGTGCCTGGTACTAGCCGAACGGACGACGTGTTGAGCGGCGGGCCCGACGGGTTCCCTCGTGCCGACCTCATCGTGCTGCGGCGTACCCGCCGCGGCAGCGAAGCGGGGCTTACGAAACGCTGACGTCGGGGCGCGCGGGGTGGTCAGCGCCCCGGGCCGATGCTCTGCTGGTCACATGGTCAGCGAAAGACAAGGCAGGCCCGTCGGCCGGCGGTTGGTCCTGGGGATGCTCGGGCTCGGCGCCGCGGGCGTGGCGCTCGGGCCGCCGCTACAAGACGGCCTCAACGCGGCGCTCGCCGGCGTGCGCGAGGGGGATCCCACCGGCATCACGGGCCTGCTGCCCGGCTCCGGCGGCTTCCGTTTCTACTCGGTTGCGCCCTCGGTTCCGCAACGGACCGCCGCCGACTACCGGCTCGCCGTGGACGGGCTCGTCGAGCGCCCGACGACGTACTCCCTGGCGGACCTCCAACGGCTGCCGCGCACCCGACTGGTGAAGGACGTGCAGTGCGTGACCGGTTGGCGGGTTCCCCAGACGCCGTTCACGGGCGTGCGGCTGTCCCGGCTGCTCGACGCGGCGGGGGTGCGGCCCGGGGCCGGGGCCGTGCGCTTCACCTGCTTCGACGGCGTCTACAGCGAGAGCCTCACCCTGGAGCAGGCCCGGCGGTCGGACATGTTGGTCGCCTACGCGATGAACGACCGGCCGGTGACGCACGCGCACGGCGGGCCGGTCCGGCTGTACGCCGCGCCGATGTACTTCTACAAGTCCGCGAAGTGGCTGTCCGGCATCACCGTCACCGACCGCGTGCAGCCCGGCTATTGGGAACGGTACGGGTACGACGTGGATGCCTGGGTCGGCAAGTCGAACGGGCGGGACGATGCCGGCATTGACTGAGCGGACGGTCGTGCCGCGCGACGCGGAGCGGTTGCGGCGGTTCACCGCAGCCGAACGGTGGATTCACCGGGGCACGGCGGTGTTGATGGGCATCGCGCTGGTCACCGCGGCCTGCCTGTACGTCCCTTCCCTGGCCGAGCTCGTGGGTCGCCGCCGGCTGGTGGTCACCGTGCACGAGTGGGCGGGAATCGCGTTGCCGGTGCCGATGTTGTTGGGGCTCGCCTCGCGGGCCTTCCGGGCGGACCTGGGCCGGCTGAACCGGTTCGGCCCGCAGGACCGCGGCTGGTTGCGGGCGGCCCTGCGCGGGCGGCGCCGGCGCCCGGCGGGAAAGTTCAACGCCGGGCAGAAGCTGTATGCGGCGTTGGTGGCCGGAGCGGCGCTCGTCCTCATCGGCACCGGTCTGGTGCTGTGGTTCCCGAGCCTGGTGCCGTTGCTCTGGCGGACCGGAGCGACCCTGGTCCACGACTGGACCGCCCTGCTCGTCAGCGCCCTCGTCCTCGGCCACATCTGGATGGCCGCCCGAGCCCCGGAGGCCCGCCGCGGGCTGCGCACCGGCTACGTCGCGCGTGCCTGGGCCAGGCGGGAACATCCGCTGTGGGAGGAAGAGTCCTGAGGTGGGGAGGAGGAGGGGGCGGCGGTGCGGTAACGGGTGGGCGGCGACCGGTACTTCAGCCGGGCCCGCGGGGGCGGCGACCACCACAGCGGCCTCGCACCCTCCGCACCACCACCCTCCTTCCTCCTCAGGCAGTCGGCCGCACTCCCGCGCGCCCGCTCCCCCGCGGCCACCGGCGCCCGTTGGCGCGCAACAAGGCACCCGTCACGACGGCCAGGGCGGCGGCGCCGTAGGTGACCGCCTGGAGGGGGAAGCCGATCAGCAGGGGTCCGGCGAGGTACAGGACGGCGGCGGCAAGGGGGACGGCCAGCCATTCCCAACGGCCGTCCAGGGCCACGAGGGCGACGACGGGCAGGGCGTACCAGGGGTAGTTGGGCGAGACCAGTAGCAGGGTGGTGCCGGTCGTCAACAGGGCGCCGCGCCAGGGGTGTTCGGGGTCACCGCGCAGCCAGACACAGCCGGCGAGCAGGGCGAGCAGCACGACGACGACCGCGCCCGCGGCGGCGTCCGGCAGGAGCAGCCGCGGCAGGGCGAAGCGCTGCACGTGCCCGGCTGCGTAGCCCTCCTCCTGGAGGTATCCGGGCAGATAGCCCAGGACTTGGGCGCCGGACGCGAGGACGTACGGCAGGTAGAGCACCGCGACGGTGGCGAGCAGGGGTGCGACCAGGCGCACCACCTGGGCCGGTCTGCGCCGGCCGGACAGGGCGCCGGGCAGCGCCAGGACGGGCAGCAGTTTGACGGCGATCGCGGCGCCGAGGAGGGCGCCGCGGCGGCTCCCGGCGGTGGCGGTGCCGAGGGCGAGCACGGTGAGCAGGACGCCGAGGGTGTCGATGTGGGCGTTGTTGACCGCTTCGAAGGGGACGAGCGGGCACCATGCCCAGAGGGCCACGAGGGCGGGGGCCCGGGCAGGGTCGACGCGCCTGCGCGCCACCGCGAGCAGGGCGAGGGTGGTGCTGAACGCCAGGGCGGCGCCGCCGACTTGGAGTGGCTTGTGTCGACTGTCCGGTGGTGAGAGGGCGTGCACCGCGAGGAACCAGCCCTCGGCGAGCGGCGGGTAGATGGTGGGGACGGTGGGGCGGTTGATGCGGGTGCACAGCCCGCTGTCGGTGTGGGCCAGGGTCGGACCAGTGCAGGGGCGTTGGGTGGGGAAGAGCCAGTCGTCGCGGAGGCCGGCGAGTTGGGGTGCGGCGGGCGGGTGGGTGTAGGGCGACGTGCCGGCGGCCTGGACGCGGCCGTCCCAGGCGTAGCGGTACATGTCGGTGCTGGTGCGGGGTGGGGCGGCCAGTCCGGCCAACGCGACGGCGGCGGCTCCGGCCAGGACGAGTCCGGTGGCGGTGCGCGCCGGGATCTTGCGCACGGCCCACGCGGCGGCGGCGAAGAGCGCCCAGGCGATGGCTTGGCCGGCGAGGAGGCGGCCGGGGGCACCGTGACTGTCGCCGGCGCGGAGCGTGGTGACGAGCACGGCGGTGAGGGCGGCGAGGAGGGCGGCGGTAACTGCGGTGCGGATGCGGGGGGTTGTGGGCTTCGCGGGTGCGGTGGGGCGGCGGGAGGGCGGCGGGGACAGGTGGTGGGGGGCGGCGCTGTTGGTCATCGGTGGTCGGGCCTTGCGGTGGGGGTGGGGTGTGGTTCGTGCCGCCCGGGGTCCGGGCGGTGCAGTGCCATGAACGGGCGGCCGCCGGCCGTCCATGCGTCGGTCGGGTGCCAGTCCGCCGCGGCGGCGGCGCGCAGCAGGGCGGTGGTGCCCAGGCGGGCCCAGGGGAAGGGGCAGCCGTGGCGGCCCCGGGCGTCCTCGACGCGGACGGTGAGGTGCTCGTCCACGTCGTGCGCGGCGACCTCGACCAGCAGGCGCCCGCCCGGGGTGACCAGGGCGCGGAGGCGGGCGAGCAGGGCGACCGGATCGCCGCCCATGCCGATGTTGCCGTCCATGAGCAGCGCGGTGCTCCAACGGCCCTCCGCCGGCAGGCGGTCGAAGACGGACCTCCGCACGGCCCGGCCGCCGCGGCGGCGGGTGTGGGCCACGGCGGCCGGGCTGACGTCCACGCCCAGCGCGGGCGTGCCCCGGGCGGACAGCGCGACCACCATGCGGCCGGGGCCACACCCGGCGTCGAGGACGGGGCCGAGGCAACGGTGCAGCACGCTGGTGTCGGCGGCGTCGGGGGCCGCGCACCAGCGCTCGACGTCCAGGGGCAGCAGGTCGCCCCGCCAACCGGGGCCCTGTGGAGGGTCCGAGGCCGACAGGCGGCGTAGGAAGAGCGGGCCGCGGGCGGTGCGCAGGGCGCGGGCGTAGGGGGGGTCCGCCCACGGCTCGCCCGCGTGCGCGGGGGCGGGTTGGTCGGTGCGGGGTGTCGCCGTGGGTGGCTGGACCGGTGCCGCGCGCTCGACCAGCGGGTACCGGCCGAGCGCGGTGCGGTGCGGCGGCGCGGCGGCGACGCCCTCCGTGCCGCTGGGCCGGCCGCTCACCGGGCCACCTTGGCCAGTGCGTTGGCGGTGGCGGCGAAGCGCGAACCGGGCGGGCAGCGGTCGGCGACCAGGGCGATGTCCGAGGCGGTGTCCACGTCACGCAGCTCCGGCAGGTCGGCGACGGTCAGCCCGGCGTCGGTGAGTCGGCGGCGCTGGGTCGCTCCGGTGCGGTCGGTGGACATCGGCACGCCGGGCACGAGGGTCGCGGCGTGCCTCGGGTCGGCGAAGCCCAACGCCCAGAACCCGCCGTCGGCGGCCGGCCCGAACCAGGCGTCGGGCGCGTCCCGGCCGATGTCCACCAGGTGGGCCGTGGTCAGTTGGGGGGTGTCCATGCCGACCAGGAGTGCCGGCCCGTCATCGCACTGGGCGAAGGCGGCCGCGATGCGCTCGTCCAGGCCGCCGGGTGCCTGGGGCACGACGTCGAAGCCGGGCGGCAGCCACGGGCCGGGGGCGCCGTCGAGGACGAGGACACGGCGCCGGGCGGGGGTCCGGAGCACCGTGTGCAGCGTGTCGGCGAGGGCGGCCGCGGCCAGGGTGGCCGCCTCGTGCGGCGTGTAGGGCGGGGTGAGCCGGGTCTTGGCCCGCCCGGGGACGGGCTCCTTGGCGATGACCAGCAGCGTGGCCGCTCCTCCGGCCGGGGCGCTCAACGCCCGGCTCCCGGGAGGCTCGTCGCCCGGACCGGTGTGGCGGCCGGCCGTTCGGCGAGCACGGCGCGCATGTCGCGGACCGCGTGCCAGGTGCCGCGCCAGGTGCCGGTGACCTTGGAGCGCCCGGTGCGCGGGTGGTACGGCACGTCGGTCTCCCGCACTCGCCAGCCGGCGTCCGCGGCGCGGACCAGCATTTGTAGCGGGTAGCCCGAACGCCGGTCGGTCAGGCCGAGGTCGATCAGCGGGACGCGGCGGGCGGCGCGCATCGGCCCGAGGTCGTGCAGTCGCAACCCGGTGCGCCCGCGGATCAGTCGGGCCAGTTCGAGGTTGGCCAGACGGGCGTGCAGGGGCCAGGCGCCCAGGGCCGTCGGGCGACGCCGCCCCAGGACCAGGTCGGCGGTGCCGTCGAGGACGGGCCCGGCGACGTCGGGGAGCCGTCGCGGGTCGAGGGAGGCGTCGCAGTCACAGAAGCAGACGACGTCCGCCGTAGCGGCGGTCAGGCCCGCGTGGCAGGCGGCGCCGAAGCCGCGGCGGGGCTCTCGGACGACGTGTGCGCCGAGGCTGCGGGCGATCTCGGGGGAACCGTCGGTGGAGCCGTTGTCGACGACGATCGCGCGCCAGCCCGGCGGAATCCGGTCCAGCACCCACGGGAGCGCCTGGGCCTCGTCGAGGCAGGGCAACACGACGTCGACCCGGGTCGGGGAGGTGGTTGTCTCACTCACCCCCCTCACCTTACGAGAACGAAAAGGACATAAGGGATTTGACGTCCTTACAGATCGCTGACGTCCCACGCCGGGATCACGCGTACCACCTCCCTCGCCGGGATCACGCGTACCGCCCCTCGCCGTGGACCACCTCACCGGGGGTCGGCGAAGCAGCCCGCTGAGCGGCGGAGAGCGGAGCGTCGAGCACGTGCACCGCGTACCCCACTACGACGAGCGCGGTCACGATCCACGAACCGATGGAGCCCGCACCGCCACTCCCCAGGGCCAACACGCGCCAAGTCGTCCCCGGTGCGGCACCCAGAACGGATCATCGGCTCCGGCATCGACGACCCCGACTTCGCCGACAGCCCCTCCCGGTTGATCGGCGACCCTGACGTGGAAACCACCCCCACCTCGCACTCCGAGTCGGGCAAGTCGACCTCCGTGAGCATGCGGCAGGGCGGATCCAGCGGTGCCTACGCCGGGCTGCGCGAGGCGCTTTCCGCCCTGTGGGTGGTGTGCTGGTCGACTGTGTGCCGTGCCCGATCGTGAACCCGGGATGCGGACAACTTCGGCTCGCGTTTTCGGAGTTCGGCCTGACGCGGTCTTCCGGCAGGCCGAGTGGTTTCCCGAACGGATCTGGGGTCGTGGCGCCGAGCCGCCGGGCCGAGGGCACGTGCGGTCAATGTCGTCCTGTTCGCGCTGGCCAGCCGTCTGACGACCGGCACGGGAGGCGAGATGCGGGAGAGGCCGGATTTCGCTGAGGCCCTGAACCGCGTGAACTCGACTTCCGTACCCTCCGGCCGACGGGCCGGTATCCGCTCGTTCGACGGTTCGTGCACCACTGCTCCACTGCGGAATCGGGGGCGACCCCGATTCCGCTCCGCTGCCGAAATGGCTGCGTGGTGCCGCCATGGGGAATCGGCGGCCTCGACAGTCCCCCGCGTCGCCCGGCGCGAGGGCCGACGGAAGAGGCTTGATCGTTGAGTAGAGACAACTATCCAGGGGTTGGCGAGGCTCAGCGGACCACCAGGGCGCGACGACGGCCGCGACGGTGGATCACCCCCGTGATCGCCGTGGTCAGCACGGTGGCGGCTCTGCTGACCGTTCCGTTGGCCGCCGCGCCGGCGCGCGCGGTCAACGGTGACGGCACTTCACCGTTCGCCACGTACAACATGCGCGGATCCGACAACGGCTCCCGGTGGCGCTCGGAGATCGCACCGTTGGTGAGGCAGATCCCGGTGGTGGCGCTGCAGGAGGTCGGCTCCGGGCCACCCGAGCCGCCGGAAGGCGACAGCATCCGTTCGATACGGATCGGCAGGACCCGCCCCTACAACCAACCCAGTTCCTATCAGTTCAGCCGCTGGCGGGTCGCCAACGGCGTCGACCGTTATGTGTACTTCATGCAGACCGACCCCCGCAGGGTCGGCGCCAGCGGCCAGGACACTTGGGACGGTGGCCGGACCAACCTGGCGACCGTCAGCGACACCCCGGCCGACCAGGTCCAGGTGCTGGACAACCCCACCTACGACCCGAACCCGAACGCCCCGAACAACCACTACCGGGCACGCCCACTGCTCGGCCTGCGGTTCGGAAACACCTGGTACTGGAATACCCACGCCCGCGGCGACGACGACCAGCAACTTCTGCGCACGGTCCGCGACTTCGCCGCCCGGAGTGACCAGCGCGGCCGGAACTGGGTCCTGGTCGGCGACTTCAACATCAACATCCTCAACCGCACCACCGACCAGGCCCGCGACCAGTCGCTGCACCTGAACGCCGACGAGCCCCTGCTGCGCACCGGCGAAGCGACGTACATCAACGGCAACACGCCCAGCGAGTTGGACTACGCGGTCACGCGCGGCCTGCCCGCCGGCTTCACCGCGACCCGCCCGCGCGCTGGTGGATCCGACCACGCGGAGGTGCACTTCGCCCGCACACCACCGCCGGCCCAGGCACCCGTCCCGGCACACGTCTTCGCCACCGTGCTGGCCACGCCCACCGGCAACCTGCTCCAGGAGAACGCGGACCGCTCGATCGGGATCGGTGCCGCCCACCACGACAACAACCAGACCTGGCGCATGTACACCACCGGCGCGGGCGCCCACTTCCTGCGCAACAACGCCATGGGGGACTGCGTCTCCCTATCGCCCAACGTCCGTCGGGACGCCAGCTCCGCCCAGGTCGTCGCCGGTCGGTGTGACGACCCGAGGGCACAGTGGACGATCACCGACCCGCGGCCCGATCCGGAGTGGAACGAGGACAACGGGGGACCTCAGCAGTGGCGGAACGTGACTGTCCCCGAGCTCTGCCTGACCCCGTCCGACAAGCAGGTGACCGCGACACCGTGCACCAAGGACGCCGGCCAGCGTTGGTGGGACAACGCCGCCGCACTGCCCAAGGACTGGCCGACGACCGCCGGCAACATACGCCTGGAATCCTCCTGGCTCGGCGGCCGCCTACGCCGGACCGGCTCGGTTCCCGGCACCGGCGTCTACACCGCGCCCACTCCGCCCAAGTGGTGGTGGATCTACTGGCTGTTCTACGAGCGTCAGGACTTCGGCTGGAACATCCAGCGCATCAGCCCGGACGACAATCTGGTGCGGATCCAGAGCCTGGACGGCCGCAACCAGTGCCTGGGTGCCCGCGACGAGCACGCCACCGAGCAGACGGACGCCGTACTGCGGACCTGCGACGACGCGCGCGGCGTCGACGGGGCCGGCCAACGCTGGCTGACCGAGACCTACGCGGACGGCACCATCCGCTACCGCAACGAAGCCACCCACCTCTGTCTGCTGGCCCCCGACGCCAACCACGGCAACGTCAGCCTCTACACCTGCGACGACATCCCGGCCGAGCGCTGGAACGTGGTGCAACCCTGAAGCTCTGAGCCCCATCGGGCCGCCCGGGCTGACGCACGGCCAGCCCGGGCGACCCACCGGAGCGTGGTGCCGCCGGACTGTCGTCAGGTATCAGCCGGAAGTCTCCTGCCCGCTCTCGTCGATGGGGGGTTGGAGTTCTGGTGCCCGGGTCGGCCAGGCGGCCGCGGCGGTGAGGAGGGAGACGATCAGGAGCAGGAAGAGGGCCCAGCGGTTGCCGTAGGATCCGCCGAGGTAGAGGGCGAGGGCTACCAGGGCGACGCCGAGGGCGGTGCCCAAGCCGCGGGCCATGTTCACCAGCCCTCCTCCGATGCCGGAGGAGCACGGGGGGATCGCTCCCATGATCAGGGCGTTGTTGGCCGGGGTGAACAGCCCCAGTCCCAGGCCGAGTAGTGCCAGCAGTGGTGTCAGCCAGGCCAGGCTCAGCGGTGAGCCGAGCATGGTCGCCAATGCCGCCGCACACACGACGGCTCCCGCCGCGCAGCGGCTGCGGTCGGACAGGGCCCTGGGCAGCACCCGATCCGCGCAGGCCGCCGTGAGCGCGAAGCCCGCCGGCAAAGCCGTCAGCACGGCCCCCGCGGTCAACTCGCTGTGACCGCGCAGGATCACGACGGTCGAGTTGGGTGTCGAGGGACTGGCGGACGGTGAACGCGCGGGCGTAGCCGATGCGTACGTGGCCGGTCGGCTCGTCGGCCGCAGTCCGGGGGCGGAGTCAGGTAAGGGATCAGTCCTGGTGTGAGGGCGCGCACTGGTTCTGGTTGACGTCCCGCCCGCTTTGGTGAGCTTCCCCCGAGATGCGGAAGGTGTTGACAGAGAGTCAGATGGGTTTCGTGAGAGGAGCCCAGACGATGCCTGACCCGAGGAAGTACCCGCTGGAGCTGCGGGTGGACGCGGTGGTCTACGGGCGGCTCGACGAACTGCTCCGGGACGGGCGCCGTCGGGGGCTGCCGACGGCGCCGCCTGAGCCGCTCGGTGAGAGCACTCGCGGCGCGTTGGAGCGGCTACTCAACTCGCAGTTGCCGCGCGAACTGGACTGGCCTGCGGCAGATCTGCCGCGGGCGACCGTCGGCACCGTGCTCTACGGGGCGATCCGCCCAGCAGATCCCGGCACCGACGGCTCAGGACTCCGGGCAGTCTTCCCGACGGCCCACGATGACGATCAGGAGGTGGGCTCGTGACCGGGGCAGACGGCCGGGTGGCACTGGTGACAGGGGCCAGCAGCGGAATCGGTGCGGCCACCGCGGGTCTCCTTGCCGCACGAGGGATGCGCGTGGTGGTCAACTATCTGCGCAACACCAAGGCGGCCGACGAGGTCGTGGCCGACATCGAGGCCGCAGGCGGGCAGGCCATGGCCGTGCAGGCCGACGTGCGCGAGGCAGCGGCCGTCGAGAGCATGGTCGAGCAGGTCCAGGCGGCGTGGGGCGGCATCGACGTGCTCGTGCACAACGCGCTGATCCCGTATGCGGTCAAGTCGTTCCAGGACATGACGTGGGAAGAACTGGGCGGCAAGATCGACGCCGAGATGCATGCGGCGTTCGCGGTCACCAAGGCCGTCCTGCCCGCCATGAGCGCACAGGGCTGGGGACGCATCGTCTACATCAGCACCGGCCTCAGCCGCCGGCCCCGGACGGGCATGATCGCGCTGGGCGCGGCCAAGGCCGCCCTGGAGCAGTTCGCCCGTTACCTCGCCCAGGAACTGGGCCCGCAGGGCATCACGGTCAACATCGTCGCAGCCGGCCCGGTGGAGGACACTCGCATGGGGTCCGCGCTTGATGAGAAGACCAAGCAACGGCAGGTGGCCCTCACCCCCTTGGGCCGCCTGGCACGCCCGGCCGACGTCGCCCAAGCGGTCGCCTTCTACGCCGGCGAGGACAACTGCTTCATGACCGGCACCACGGCCGCGGTCAACGGCGGAATGTCGATGGACTGAAACCCGACCGGTATCCGCCGGACCATCACCTCAGCATCAAAGGAACAGCTTCATGTACAGGATCGATCTCGCCTACGTCGGGCGGGGCCTGCACGAGGAACTGGCCGCCTACATCGCCGACCAGCAGGACTACTACGCCGACGAGGGCGTCCACGTCGCCCTGCGCGACGGCTGCACCTGGGACATCGAACGGCTGCGCCGCTGCGCCACCATCGGGCTCGGCCGGGCACTGCTCTCCCGCCTGACCGACGGCATCCCGTGGGTCGCCCTTGACGTCAACACCGACCACCCGCTGTTCTGGTTCCTGGCCCGCCACGGCCTGACCTCCCTGACCGACCTGGCCGGCAAACGACTGGCGGTACACGCCCCCCACACCCCACCCGGGTGCTTCGCCCGGATCGTGCTGCGCAAGGCCGGCCTCGACCCCGACCGCGACGTCGACACCGTCGTCCGCTCGCCCGGCGACTACGGCATGGACCTGCGCCGACTTCGCGAGGGCACGATCGACGCCGCCTACGTCGGCAGCACCATGGCGCCCGAGGCGGTCGCCGCCGCGCACGGCTGGCAAGTGCCGGCCTGGGTCGGCGACCACTTCCAGATCCCCACCGTGGGCGTGGCCGTCGACCCCACCTACATCGCCCCGGACGACCCAGCGGTCCAGGCCGTCGTGCGAGCCCACCGGCGCGCCCTGCAGGTGATCCACGACGACCCCGACACCACCGTGCGGTACATGCGGACGTTCCTCGGCGGACAGACCGAGGACGAAGTCCGGGCCCACTACGAGACGTTCATCGCGCCGTACTTCACCACCGACGGCCAAGCCGACCTCGCGGTCGGCGACAGCGCGATCACCGAGGTCGCCGCCGAACTCGGTGTCCCCGCCACCGTCACGGCAGCCGAGTTCTACCGCACCGCCACGGCCTAGAACCTGGCGACGCCGACGCTGTCAAAGCACGGGCAGTACCTCAAGACCGCCCACGCAACGATCGAAGCCAGCCCCGGGTCAGGCCCTGCCGACATTCCTGCCCGGCATCGGCTCAGCGAGTGCCGTTCGCCATTCAGGCGCACCGAAGGCGTCCGCGAAGTACTGCGTCTCGTGCACCACCTGCCCGTGGGCGAATTCCATGATGCTCACTGAATAGGTGGGCACCCCGTCGTACGTGATGACGCACTCGCTCACCCACAGATCCCCGCCGCCAACGATCCGGTGAACGGTGAAGTGCCGACTGGCAGGGTGTCCGCCGCGTTGCGCCGAAATCGTCGCGCGGCCCCGGAATCGTTCACCGGACTGGGGATAGTCGAGGATCGCGTCCGCCGCGTAGATGGCGTGCTCGGCTTCGGTATCCCCACGCTCCGACGCCCGCCAGTGTTCCTCGACTGCGGCCCTGGTACGGATGTCAGCATCCATCGCACTGTCCCTTCTGCAGGCGGCCGGAGCGATCCGGGCACCTGGGAACGCTTCGAAGATTCCTCCCGGGACGCCGGGTCGTTGAACGTCATGGGCAACGGGGACAGCGTAGATCGCCAAGGCCGCGACTCAGTCTTAAGCTTGACTCTGTCGGGGATCGTGGCGTTTCCCGGTGCGCCAGTGTGATCAGCGGGCATGCTCGGGGCTGTTTCGAAGACCGATGCAGTTGTCGAGGTGTCAGTTGTCGCTCCGTCCCCGTTTCGGTGAGCAAGTCCCGTCTCTGACCGTGCAGATCGCGCGGGCGAGTAACCCGGGCGGTACGACGGCGATGTGGGTGAGAGACCGGCTGGACGGGCTGTGGTGCGACGAGGACTTCGCCGACTGGTACCCGCGCGACGGACGCCCCGGCATCTCGCCCGCTCAGTTGGCCACCGTCTGTGTGCTGCAGTTCCTGCTCGGCCTGTCGGACCGGCAGGCAGCAGAAGCGGTCCGCTGCCGCATCGATTTCAAGTACGCCCTGGCCATGGAGTTAGACGATCCCGGCTTCCACCACAGCGTGCTGGCCGACTTCCGCGAGCGTCTCACCCAGGACGACCGCGCCGACCGTCTTCTCGATCTGGCGCTCGCGCGCCTGAAGGAGGCCGGACTCGTGCGCGAGCGCACCACGCAGCGCACCGACTCCACCCACGTCCTGGCCGCGGTGCGCGACCTGACCCGGCTGGAACTGGTCACCGAGGCCGTCCGTGCCGCGCTAGAAGAAGTAGCCCGCACGGCCGGGCATCTGCTGGTCGGCCTGGTCGACGAGGACTGGGGGCGCCGCTACGGCCGTCCGGTCCGTCTGGGCAAGAACCCCACCCGGCCCAAGACCAGGATCCTCGCCGCCGGCGGCGACGCCTGCCGCCTGCCGCCTGCTGGAACGCCTCCACCGGCACGGATCGGGCTACCGGCCCGGCCCGCAGGCCGAGGCGCTGCGACAGATCGTCGTGCAGAACTACTACCGCGACGCGGCAGGCCGCCTGCGCTGGCGCACCGCCGAGGACGGCGGCCTGCCGCCCTCCTCCTCGGCAATCGTCTCGCCCTACGACACCACGGCACGTTACGTCCGTCACGGGCACATCATCCGCTGGAAGGGGTTCGCCGCGCATGTCACCGAGACGTGCGCCTCCAACAGCGTCAACGTGATTACGGATGTGGCCACCACCTCGGCCGCCACCAACGACGCCCAGGCCCTGCCTGGCATCCACACCCGTCTGGCGCGTCGCAGCCTGCTGCCTGCCGAGCACCTGGTCGACGGCGGCTACACCTCTCTGGTTCATCTGGAACGAGCCGAGCGCGAACATCAGGTCACTGTCAGCGGGCCGCTGCCGGGCAACCCCACCCGCCAGCACCGCAGGAACGAAGGTTTCGACCGGGACGACTTCCACATCGACTTTGACCGCCGACAAGTCACCTGTCCCCAGGGCAAGGTCAGCCAGGGCTGGCACGGCCCCTACCCGACCTCCTCGCCCACCGCGGCACCCCTGATCGTGGCACGGTTCACCAAGAGCCAGTGTCAGCCGTGTCCGGACCGACCCCGGTGCACCAGCTCCCACCAGGGCGCCCGGAACGTGGGCTTCCCTCCACGAGAACTCCGCGACCTGCAAGTCCGCGTCCGCAGCGAGCAGCAGACACCCGAGTGGAAGGCCCGCTACGCGGTTCGCTCCGGAGTGGAGGGCACCATCAACGAGTTCGCCCACGGACACGGCATGCGCCGCTGCCGCTACCGAGGACAGCCGAAAACTCACCTGCAACACGTGTTCACGGCCATCGCCGTGAACATCGAGCGCCTCAGCGGCCGGTCACTGACCGAGGAAGCCTCTTTACCGAGACCGCCGACCGCCTTCCAGACCTTCCTGGACCAGAACGACATCCCCCGGCCGAAGTCCTGGCGAACCCTCGGTACCTGAGCCCGACCATCCAAGATCCCCGACAGAGTCAAGTTAAGACGTTGTTTCACTTGGTGAGCTGCCAGTAGGGGCTGAACCTGGGGCCGTGCCGAGGAAAGCCGGAAAGTGTTCACCCGTCGCTCGTGGGTCAGCGGCAAACAGCGTGGAAGGTTGTGACGAGAAGGGGCATCAGGCGCCGACGGGCGGGGCGCACAGCCCCCGGCGTCAGCCATCCAGCCGGTCGGAGCCCGTGGACGGCATCCGGGTCCGGTGGCCGCGTAGGGCGGGGCGGATCCGGTCGAGGAGGACGAGGGCCAGGGCCAGGACGTAGAAGGCCAGGGCGAAGACCACGGCGTTGGTGAGGACGCCCGGGTAGCCGTGGAGGTCGACGTCAACGAAGGGATAGGGGTAGCGGCCCTCGGTGCCGGGAGCGAGGAGGGCGCCGCGGATGAGGGCGAAGGGGAGGTAGAGGAGGGGGTAGGTGAGCCACTGCCAGGCAGAGCGGAACAGGAAGGCGCCGGGGGCCGTGAAGACGAGCCAGTCGAGGACGGCGGCGAGCGGGGTGGCGGTGTGGAGGAGTTGACTGGCGGCCGTTTCGAGGGGCGTGCGCTGGCTGGTCATGGCGAAGCCGCTGGCGTCGTTGGACAGCACGAAGTGGAAGACGAGTCCGGTGATGCAGATGTACAGCAGTGCGGCGCCGGTGATGCGCGGGGAGAGGGCCGGCCGCCCGGTCCAGGCGCGGTGGGCGGACCAGGCGAAGACGACGACCAACAGGATGTTGGACTGGATCGTGAAGTAGCTGAAGAGCCGGCCCAGATCGTGCGAGGCGGCCACGTCCAGTGCGATGCCGGTGACTCCGATCAGGGCCGCGAGCGCACGGAAGGCTGCCGCGACGGGGCGGCGGGGCCGGGCGGCGGGCTCGGCGGAGGCCGCAACGGCCGTCGAAGTCGTGGGGGATATCGGATCGAGCATCGGCCCACCCTACGGTCCGACTCCGGAACGGCTTCCTCCGGCTGCCTGTTCCGCTGCCGGCAACCTGGTCAGCGTCAACCTCGTCGCTCCCCTCACCACCAGCACGGCCGGTCGGCCACGGACCTCAAGCTGTACATGACTGCGCGGTTGCCCGACCCTCTCGTCAATGATCTTCGTCGGGGCCGCAGTGCGTGAGGACGAGGACGCATGGCGAAAGGGCACCCAGGGACAACTTCCCTGGGTGCCCTGCGCATTACTGCCGGACGATCCGGAAAATGCGGGCGCGAGCCGCTTCAGCTCAGCCCGCGCGCCGGGTCAGCGGCGGTGCGTCTCCCACTTGTTGGACGCCACGTCGTGGCCGAAACGGTGCGGCAGCCGCACCTCGCCCTCGTTGCGGGCGACCTCGATGCGGTGCCCCTTGAAGTCCTTGCGGTCCCAGATCACCGCGTCGCGACGGCCGTTGTTGTAGACCGACTCGATGTGCCGTAGGGCCCGCTTGTGCAGCAGGTTCCTGTTGTCGCCGCGGATCACGGTGACCCGGCCGGTGTAGTGGGCGCCGGAGTACGCACACAGCGCACCGGACGCGCAGTTCCGGGGGGCCCGGTGGCCCTCGTGGCCCTCGTGGGAGGGGGTCGCCTGGGCGGTGGCGGGGGCGGCGAGCGCGAGGACCGCGGCACCGGCCAGCAGCCCGAAGGCCGTACGCGTAGTCATGACGGTGATACCTCCTGGTAAGTGTCTTGTTTCTGATGCCTTGGTGGCAGGGGAAAGTTGGCACATCTCCAGGGGGCGTGAGGCCCGTCCATCCGCACAGCCATTGGCTCCGGCGCTCCCGCCGAATCGATTCGTCGACCCGCCACCGCCCTCTCCACAATGGCTGGGAAAGGTCCCTGCGCGATGGTGTTCACGCAGGTCAGTCGTGGGTGTCCAGCGGCTCCTCCGGCCCGATGGCGGGGCGTCGAGGGCGACGCCGGGCGGGGCGCGATCGCCGTGTACCCGCGGCCGGAGATTCACCCGGAAGTGGAAGCAGGAAAGCGCACTTTCATATCGCGCCGGCCGAAACGAGTGCGGTGGCATCGCCCGGCCCGCGGAGCCGCCGGCGGATCGCTCGGGACCCCGGCAACCCGCGCCAGCGGCAGGCCCGTTGCCATTTCACGGCGATTTCAGCGGCCGCCCCTAGCGTGCCGCACGACTGGTCCGACGGCTGCCCAACCCCATCGGCACCGGCCCGGAACTCAACACGACCCCGGTGGATGCGCCACTGCGGCCGGGGACGACCGGTGCCGTCAACGGAGCAGTCGGTTCCGGCACCGGAGCCGACGCCACTGACCCGACACGCGGACCGCACGAGCCCGGGCTCGTCGGGAGCCACCGGCCAACTGGCCACCGGTCACCGGCCGCTGTCGAACACGAAGAATGGTGGGAAGAGTGAAACAGGCATGCGACGCGGAGCACGCGGACGAGGGGCCGCCGGGCGTCCAGACCCGGCTTGTCATGGTCGGTGGACTCGCCGGCGCGGTGCTGCTGGTCGCTTCGCTGGCCATCAGCCTCGGCGGTTCCATGGACGTCAGCGTGCCGAAGATACCGAAGCCCCCCTCGATGCCGACGTCCCTTCCGACCTCCTTTCCCACGTCCTTCCCCACACCGCCCACTTCCCTGCCGTCGATCCCGCCGGGCTCACTGCCCACCGGCCTACCGACCAACATGCCGACAGGTCTGCCAACCGGCCTTCCCACCAACCTGCCGACAAGTCTGCCGACCAACCTGCCCACGGACATGCCGAGTCTGCCGCCGCTGCCCACCGACCTGCCCGGCCTGCCCGGCAAACCGGGAGGTGACTCATGAGGCTTCCTGCCGCCCTGCCCGTTCGGGACGACCCGTTGGTCCGCGCCAGAGCACTGCTCATCGGCCGCATCGCCATCGCGCTGTACCTGCTCGAATTGGTCCTCGACCTCACCCGGCCGCGACTGACGCCGGACGAACCGACCCTGTCCATCTTCTACAAACCCCCGGCCGCCTTGGGCTCGTTGGGCGCCCCGGACTCATTCAGCCAGCTGCTCGCCATGCCGCGCGCCGTGTTCTGGACCGTACTGGCGGGCATCGCGGCCGGCGTGCTCATCCAGGTCTACGCGGTCATCACGCGTCCGTCCGACCGGCGTTCGGTGCTGCTGACATGGTTGACGCTGGGGTGTCTGCTGCTGCCGTTCGGGCTGATCCCGCTGAGCGTCATGGTGGAGTACTTCCCGGTCGCGCTCGCCTGCCTGCCCAGTACGGCCGTGGTGCTGTTGCTGCTGCACGGCGGGGTGCGGTTCGCCCGGGTCCCGTTGAGGGCGCTGCTGGCCGCCTTCGCCTGGGGCGCGTTGATCGTCTTCGGGTTCGGCCGCGCCTGTGGCGGGCTGGTCTTCGGGACCCTCAACGGCTACCTGGGCGGCGCCCCCTCCGCGGCCGATCCCGGCCGGATGCTCAAGAGCCTCTACCACGTCATGGGCCTGACGATCCTGCACCTCGACGCCGTCAACGAACTCGCCGTCGCCGCGGGGGTGGTGCTGCTCCTGCTGATGTTCCGGCACCGCGTCACCGATGTCGTGACCGGCCTGAGCCTCGGTGCCGCCGTCGGGCTCGGCTACAACTTCGTGGAGAGCGCCCTCCTCATCAAGATCTACGGTTCGTTGGGCTCGTTCCTCGGCGTGTCCGGCGGTTTCGAGTACTGGATCCGGCAGTCGATCGGCCTGCTCGGCGGGCAGGTGACGTTCGGTGCGCTGCTGGGGGCC
The DNA here is from genome assembly GCF_028898845.1 of Streptomyces sp. WZ-12. Taxonomy (NCBI): domain Bacteria; kingdom Bacillati; phylum Actinomycetota; class Actinomycetes; order Kitasatosporales; family Streptomycetaceae; genus Streptomyces; species Streptomyces sp. WZ-12. Next base: position 438,727 of record NZ_CP118574.1, read on the forward strand.
GGGCTCGGCCTGGCCGCCAAGGCGCGGCGGCGCGGGCTCGTCGCCACGGCCGCCCTGGTGGCGGCGATCGGCGGCACATCGGGCGCCGAGACGGTGTCCGGGTGGCTGTCGCGCCAGGTCCAGGGTCACGTCGAACTGGGCAGTGCGCTCGACACGTTGGTGATCTCGCCGCTGCTGTGGCTCCTCCCACAGCTGCCGTTCACGGCCCTGGCCGTCGCGCTCCTGGTGCACGGGCTGCGGGAACGCGGCCGGGTGATGCGGGCCGCGATCCAGCAGGAGGCCGCGGCGGGCCCGGCCATCACACAGGCGGAGCTGCCGGTCCTGGCCTCCGCCGCACGGCGGTTCTGGGCGGTGGTGGGCACCTGGCGCTGGTACGGCCGGGGTTCGGCCCGCGCGCTGCACCGCCTGCAGACGGCCCAGTTGGAACTCGCGGGCCGACAAGTGCACAACGATCCGACGGACACCTCACAGGGGGATGCATTGCGTACTCGCATAGTGCGGCTGAAGGGCGACCTTCCGGCGGTGACCCGATGAGCGCCCGCCGGACCGCCTCTCGCCGGGCCACCTTGCGCCTGACGGCCGTAACGGCCCTGTTCGCCGGGATCGTGCCGCTGCTGACCGCGCAGGAGGCGTCGGCCTGCGATGTCGGCTACGGCTACCGGCCGTCGGTGAACATCAACGACATGCTCCACCGCAGGACTTGCTCCACGGGCACCTCGCTCGCCGGCGCCGCGGTCGTCGACGCCCTGGCCCTGGCCGGCGTCGTCGGCGCGGGCTGGGTCGCCTACCGACTCGGGGACAGGGACTCCGGCTCACCGTCCAAAGGCCAGACAGCACCCGGCCCAGCGCTGACCGCCTATCTCCACGCTGCGGGCACCGCCTCCGAGGCGCCCGGTGTGAGCGATGAGGCATAGCTCCCGGCGCTTCGCGGCGGAGCGGTTCCCGCGGCTCTTCTCATGGCCGGCGTCCTGACCGTCGCCGGCTCCAACGCCCCAAGCGGGGCGCGGCGTTCGCCGTGACGCCGTCACCGGTTCCGGGCGGGCTCGGACTGGCTACGTGCAGGCCCGCGGCCGTGGCCCCGTCCACGCCCGACCTCGACCAAACCGAAGAAGGAGAGCACGATGCGTACCCTTGTTCATCGCCTGAGGGCGAGGAGACAGGCGGGTGGAGACTCACCTCCACGTCGAAGGCGACGCATTGCCGCACTCCTTGGCGCGGTGGTCGTTGCCTTCGTGCCCACGGCGCCCGGGGCGCTCGCGGAGCCCACACCCACGCCCTTCGTCGACGCCAATGGCGTTCGGCTCCTCGTGCCGCCGGGCAAAAACCTGGACACCGATGAGCAGTTGGAGACGGCGGGCGGGCAACTGCTGAGGGACCCTATGGGCCAGAGACTCGTCACGGCTCGTACGAGGTTTGGCGTCAGCCCCGGAAACGTATCGGTCGAGTGGTTCGACTTCTCCTGGCTGAGGAACAACAAGGATTTTCCCTGGTTTCGGGTGGATAAGTTCCACGCCGCCATGCTGGAAACGTTCAAGATGTCCCAAGGCGACTTCGACGTCAAGGGGAACTACAGCATCGAAGCCAGGTCCATCACTCACGCGGGCAACGAGGAACTCTACGCGCAGCTCGGGGCGGACCAGGCGAGTTCCCTCTTGGAAGTCGCAACGAGCAATGTGTTCCACGGTACGCATTCCGAACAGATCCCCCTCGCGCGAATCCGCGCCATGGCTCCCGCGGTCATCCGGAGAATGAACAAGGACATCAGCGACGCGGAAGCCAAGCAGCTCACCGAGACGGTCTTGGCGAAGTCGTCGCGGGGGCTCGCGAGTGAGAACAGTCCGTGCCTGAACACGTGCGACAAAGCGACCAGAAACTTCCAACAAAGGTTCGCGATATCCCGTTACGGTCGCGGTGGAACTCCAGAATCCGACGCTTCCGTGGCAACCTCAAAGAACGTCATGAGCAAGGCGACTGCTCGGCGAAGCAGGGAGAGGAGCGAAAAGTCGGAGCGGGAACGAGCGGCAGCCGTGGGGCTTCGGCCGCCCTGCGAGACCGGAGCAGCGGGCCAGCCCGGAGGGGGCCAACACGGCGGCCCGATCATGGCGATGGCGGCAGCGCGTCCACTGGCCGCCCCCTGCTCCTCTGAACGGGGACCCTCGTCCAGCGGGCTCGCCGAAGCGCTCGGGGGGAAGGACTACGGCGGCGTCGATTTCTCCACCGTCAAGCTGCGCTACCTCTCCGACGACCCCGACTCCGGTGGCGTGCGGTACTCCTTCTCGGGGCAACCGGCTGCGCACGGGACCCGGCAGGACCTGGACTCCGGTCTCGACGTGCTGACGAACAGCCTCCTGGACCTGCGGACTTGGCTGGTCCTCAACCCCAACAAGTTCTGGGTCAACCTCAATCCGGATGAGCCGGACCGCATCGTCGACTCCGATCTGGGTCAGACGAATGCCGGGCGGGCGCTGCTCGACGCGGACTTCCGGATGAAGCGGGACGCGGGCCGGCTCGTGGACCCGAACACGCCGTTCGGCGCGCGGTATTGGAAGGAGCTCGGAGTCTCCTCGGGGTCCGTCTGTTACTCGTCGCGGCTGTGGATCGTGCCGGGGGACGTGGAGGTGCGTCAGGACGGTTCGTCCCTCTACGTCCTCAAGGCGAAGCTCAACGTCAAGACCCAGGCCATGAAGATCAGCGCCGTTGGCAACACCCCGTGCAATACCGATCCGAAGGCCACGGCACGCAACGAACGCTTCGAACAGGCAACGGTGGCACCCAAGATCGCGGAGTTGGTCAACTCGTCCCCCGCGTACGCGCCGATCCGGCAGGCGTTCCTGGCCCGGGTCGTGGCGCAGTGGGTCCGCGACCGTCATCGGGACGGCCACACCACGTCGTTCGACCGCCTCATCGACTCGCACGACCTGGGCCCCGCCAAGCTCGGGGGCTCATGGCGGCCGCGGAGCGTGTACGACAGCTTTCTCCGGTCGATCCGGAACGGGGACTTCACGTACAGGCAAACCGCCCGCGTCGGCAACTCGACCGTCACCTACGTGATGCGGACCGGGGGCGTCGACTTCAGCAAGTTGAGCACCCGGAAGCTGAGCGCAGCGCGAATGGACAAGCTCTACCCCGGGCTTGCCCATGCCGCCCGCAGCTCGACCGACCATCCCGCCTCGACCTCGGACGGGTCGGTCTGGCTGGGCGAGTCGGCCGGGTCCCAGCCGGTCGGCGTCTGGTCCACGATCAGCACGTACGTGGGCGGGCGCACCGGCCTCCTCGTCGTCCTGTTGGCGGCGTTGGGCATCGTCGTCTTCCTGCTCCGCGACGGCTCGGCCCTCCGGCGGAAGAAGGCCGGTTGAGGCATCGTCGGAGGGCTCCGTGTCCGCGCCTCCGCCGTCGTCCGCTTTACGGTGTGCCGGTTTCGGGGGCGGCGGGTACCGGACTCACGCGGGCTTGCTCCGCCGCTTCGGGGCGCGGGGAGCGGTAGGCGCGGGCCAGGTGGTGTTGCAGGCGGGCGTGGCGGAACTGGTAGACCGCGCCGGCCTGGCGGAGCACGCCTCGTTGGTAGGCGTCTTCGAGGAAGGCGACGACGGACCAGGGAAGCCGGCCGGTCAGCGGCAGCCAGAGCCGGGAGAAGACCGTCCACTGGCCCCAGGAGGTCAGGCTGAACACGTAGCCGAGGGCGCCGCCGAGTCCGCTGATGGTGCCCAGCTTGAACGCGGCCGTGAGGTTCCAGACGACCGATCCCAGGATCGCCGAGGCGGGGCCGATCACCGCCAGGGAGCCGAAGCCGACGAGGACGCCGAAGACCGGGGTCCAGATGAGGAGTTGGGTGGCGACGGTGCGGCCGTTCGTCCGGAGCAGGCTGACCGGGTTGAGGGCGGAGCGGATGTCGAGCGGGGTCTCGAAGAGGGTGAGCAGGCCGAGGGTGGGGCCGGCCGCCAGGGCGAACATCAGGCCGTAGATGAGGCCGTCGCCGAGGCTGTTGACCAGGAGGGCCGGGAGGTCGACGTGGAAAGGAAGTCTGTTGAGCACCCCGCGTACGAAGCCGTAGCCGGCACCGAACACCAGGCCGCAGAGCACGCCGATGGCCAGGCGGCGGAGCGGGTGCCGCCCCGATCTCCCCTCCCTGCTGCGGATCTTCATGAGGACGCCGGACGGCGCGACCGCCGCGTCCTTGGCGGCGACCATGAACCAGTACGCGATCCCGAACAGGAGCCCGGCGAGGAGCCCCGCCACCAACCCGTCCACGAGTTGGAAGGAGAAGGAGTCGAAGAGGACGCCGACGACGCCGTCGACGAGGGCGACGGCCAGGCCGACCACCAGCGCGGTCACCAGGGTGCGGGTGGTGCGGCGCATTCCGTAGCCGAGGCGCCACCATTCCAGGTTGGGGGTGTCGAGGCAGTTCAGGTGGTGGGCGAGGTAGCCGAGCCAGTGCCGGGCGCGTACCGGGTCCCAGGTACGGAACGACGTGCCGCCGGGGCGGTGTTCGGGGCGGGGGCGGTAGGCGGTGGTGAGGAACTTGTCGAGGAGGTGGTCCTCCAGTTCTTCGGGGGTGCCGAAGCGGCGGGTGTCCAGCAGTGCGGACGGGTCGCTGTCGGGGGCGTCGCTGTAGACGGCGCGGGCGAGGGTGACCATCAGCGGAGTGGTCAGCACCGCGGCGAGGTTGGCGCCGGCCTGGCCGTGCGGTCGCTCGCGCAGCTCGCTGAGCACGGGTTCCCAGGCGGGGGCCGAGCGGCCGCGGGCCTTGCGGGTGGTGCGCGGTAGGTAGTCGGCGAGATCGTTCAGGGTGAGGTCGGTCAGTTCGACCGCGGCGGCGGAGGTGAGGACGTCGGTCTCGGCCACCGCGGCGGCGTACTCGGCCGGACGGCTCGTCAGCAGCAGCGGCAGCGTGGTGGCGTTGAGGGCTTCCAGTGCGGGGCGGCGCAGGCCGTCGGCGATCTCGTCGAAGCCGTCGAGGACGGGGAGGATGCGGCCGGTCTCGACGAGCGCGTCGGCGAGGTTCGTTCCGCCGCCGGGCCCGGGGGCGGCGAGGCCGGGGTGATCGCGGGTCAGTTGCGTGGCGAGCCAGTCCCGGAGCGTGATGGCGGTCGGGTCCCATGAGCCGATGCTGAAGATCACCGGTACGGCGTCGGCGCGGCCCCGGGACGCCAGGTGGTCCAGGACGAACCGCAGGGCGAGGATCGTCTTGCCGGAGCCCGAGCGGCCCAGCATCACCAGCCGCCCGGACGGTATCCGCCGGTACACGTCCACGATCGCGTCGAGTTGGCCGCCCAGGTCCAGGGGGTCGGGGGTGCTCCCCGGGGGCAGGCGGCGGATGTTGGCCCAGTGGTCGGTCAGTTCCTCGGCGACCGTCCGCCAGCGCACCGGCAGCGGATAGGGGTCGTGGACCTGCCGCTGTTCCTCCTCGCGCCGCCAACGGGCGGCCACCGCCTGCGCGACCTGATCGGAGACGTCGGCCAGGGCTTGGTGGAACGGCGAGCCCTGCGGGCCGCCGGCCGTCGGCTCGGGGGTGGCCGGCGGGGCGGGCGGCTCTTCCGGAAGGTCGCCGTCCGCGGTCCGGTGGACGGCGGACGCCAGTAGCCGTTCGCGGTCCTCGGGGCTCAGCCCGAGCGCATCGGCGAGCAGCCGCACGGTGGTCACCCGTGGGTCGGCGCGCTCGCCGGTCTCCAGTCCGCGGATGGTGCGGACGCCCACTCCGGCGCGCTCCGCCAGCGCCTCCTGTGTCAGGTTCGCTGCACGTCGCAGCCTTTTCAACAGCGCGCTGAACTCACTGGTCACGGATCTCGGCCTTCCCCCGACGTGTCGATTTCCCCAGGTGAGGACTCTAGCGCGGCCACCGGCCGGATACGGCCGGTCTGTCGGCCTGTCCGTTTGGCCGCCCCGGGACCAGCGTCGAGGGCAACTGCCGACCGCCTGAAGCCAGGAGTACCCGCAATGCCGACGACCGCGGCTCTCGACCGACCGACCGTCACCAAACTCACGCATCAAGAGCGTGCGGTGCTCCGTGCGGTCGGCTGTGGCCTGACGGACAGCGAGATCGCCCGCTCGCTCGCCCTCCCCGACAACACGGTCGACGACCACCTCGGCCGGATACTCGCCAAGCTGAAACTCCGGGACCGGGCCGCCGCGATCGTGCACGCCTTCGACTGCGGGCTGGTCGTCCCCGGCCGGGGCCCCCGGGTGGCGGCCCTTCCCGTGCAGCGGGCCACCGTCCACCGCGTGCCCGAGCAGCGGGTGCGGATCTCCGTGCTCGGGCCGCTGCGGGCCTGGCGCGACGGGCAGCCCGTGGATCTCGGGCACCTGCGCCAGCAGGCCGTGCTGGCGGCGTTGACGCTGTGTCGGGACCGGACGGTCAGCAAGGACGAACTGCTCGACGGGATCTGGGGGATGGAGCCGCCGCTCACGAAGGTCGTGCCGGTCTATATCTACCGGCTCCGGAAGGCCCTGCAGATGGAGCGCGACACGGAGTCGGTGATCCGGCACGACCGGTGCGGCTACCGGCTGGTCCCGGGCGCGGTCGAGGTGGACGTGGCGCGGATGGAGGAACGGGTCACCGCCGCCGGTGCGGCCGAGCGGACCGGTGAACTGGCCGAGGCGGTCCGCTGCCTCACCCGGGCGTTGGACCTGTTCTGTGGGGAGCCGCTGGCCGGACTACCGGGCCCGTTCGCGGAGTTGGAGCGGCTGCGGCTCGCCGAGCGCAGGACCGGGCTCGTGCTGCGCAAGCTGAACCTGCAACTGCGGCTGGGCCGGCACGTCGAGACGGTCGACGAGCTGTGGGCGCTGGCCGCGGCGCAGCCGTTGGACGAACCCGTGGCCGCGATGCTGATGCGCGCGCTGTGTCTGAGCGGCCGGCAGGCCGACGCGTTGACCGTGTTCGAGCGCACCCGCCGCCGGCTGGCCGAGGAGCTCGGGGTGCCGCCGAGCCAACTCCTGCGGCGGACGCACCGGACGATCATGCGCGGGTGCGATGCCGGCCCCGCCCCGACGACGCCGTGACCAGATCGACGCCGCGCAGCCGCGGCGAAGAGCTGCTGCTGGCGCGGATCTCCGCGGCGGCCGGCCGCGCGCGCCTCGGCAGGCGGCTGGCCACCCACATGGCCACCGCGTACCGCGCGCGCACCCGGAACGGCCCGTTCCGGCCGGTCCGTTGGCTGCCTCCCCTCGCTGGATACGGCCGGTACCGCGCGACGCGGGCGAGTCCGAACGCGCGACTGGACCTGTACGAGCACGGCATGACCGTCGCCCTGAAGGGCCGGATCCACGTCGTCCGCTACGACACCACCTCGGTCTTCCGGCACCGCACCCGGTCGCGCGGCTCCTCCCCCGCCGGCGCCGCCCTCCTCCACACGCTCACCGACGTCGAGCGGAAGCGCCTGGTGTTGCACGGCGGTCCGGAGGGCGGTGACGCGCGGGATTGGGAGCACGCGATCCAACGGGCCGTCACGCGCGCCCAGTTACCCGGCGCCCTGGCCGCGCTCCATCGAGGCGAGCGCGTCTCCTTCGGGGACGTCTGGCTGAGCAGAGCGCACATCGGGGTCGGAGAGCGGTGCATGCCCTGGGCGCGGGTGCAACGGATCGGCACGGCGGAGGGTTTCCTCGTGCTCACCATCGACGGCGCGCAGCACAGATGGGGGCCGGCCATGCCCAGGATCCCGAACCTCTTCGTGTTCTGGGCGCTCGTGGAACGCTGTCGCACCGACGGAACCCACTGACCGCCCCGGGCGCGGGCCGGGCGGCGTTGCCCGGCCGGCACCGCAGCCCCGCGTTTCCTCCCCGTTCCAACGACCACGGTTAACGTCGAGCCCTCACACCGCACTTGCCCCACTCATCCCACCCCGGCTCAAGGAGAAGCAGAGCGATGACCCTGCGCACCAGATGGAAGAAGGCCCTCGGCGCGGCCGGAGCGGCGGCGGCCGTGGTGGCCCTCACCGCCGCCACACCCGCCGTCGCCCAGACCGCTTCGGTGCACCACTACTACCTGGAGGTCGGCGGCACGGGCTCGGCGGCGCCCGCGCCCGGCTGCACCTCCACCTACGCGTTCGCCAACAAGCATCTCAACGGCGGCATTCCGGTACCGGTCTGCTACCCGGCGAGCGCCGGCCCCTGGCTCAACGGTCACAACGCCCCGGACGTCCACGCCCTCAGCTACGACGCCAGTGTCCGCGAGGGCTACCGCAATCTGCTGGCCGCCGCCGAGGAGACCTACCACCGCGACCCCAACGCCCGCTTCACGATCGTGGGTTACTCCCAGGGCGCCCAGGTGGCGGACCAGGTGCTCCGGACGATCGCCGACGGCCGCACCGCGATACCCCGCGCGCAGGTGAACGGCATGCTCTACGCCGACCCGATGCAGCCCGGCACCGGCATCTGGGCGCGCGTTCCCCAGGGTTGGAGCGCCCTGGGGTTCACGTCCACGGGGGCCGCCCCGGCGAAGTACGCCGGCGTCCCGGTGCGACGCTTCTGCCTCCACACCGACCTGGCGTGCGACGCCACCTCGCTCCGGTCGGTCCCCGGATTCCTGCGAGAGCACCCCAAGTATTGGCAGGACGGCAACATCATGACGCGGACCATCGGCCACGACGGCGGTGACGGCATCACCTGGTACGACGCCCAGTAGGACGTCGGCCATCAGCGCTGCGGGGCGGCCACCGGGAAGCCCGGTCTGCTGCGCCAACCGCCCCGCAGCCACGGCGTTTCCCCTTGGCCGCACCATCCGCGGCCCGCACCCCAGCAAGGTTTCATCGTCATTTCAGCGCCACCCACGACGGTGGTGCGGACAGGGCGCCGGACCGTCGGTCGTGCGCCCGCCGCGTCCGCACCCCGCTCCGTAGGTGCGCGCCCTAGCGAGTGAACGGGTTCCCATGAACGATCTTTTGCACAAGCTGGTCTCCGGCGCCATCACCGGCGGGCTGATCGCCCTGGTGGGATACCTCAGCGTGACCATGCGCAAGCGCCGGGTCGCCCGCGAGGAGGCCGCCGCGCCCGCCCCCGTCGAGGACCCCACCCAGGCCATGCTGCGGCAGGCCGAGCAACTGGACGTCGGTCGTGACGAGTTGGCCATCCAGGGCCGGCAGGCGGACGCACTGGCCCGGGCCGGGGAGGCCGCCGACGCCTGGCGCGCGCTCACCCGGGCCCGGCCGGGACGGTTCCAGGCGGAACACCGGGCGGCGCTGCACCGGCTGAGCGAACTCCTGGACGCCGAAGGGCAGGACCGGCAGGCGGCCCGGGTCCGCCAGGAAGCCACCGGCCTTTCCTGACCGAGCAAGGAGAACACGCCCATGCCCGCCGCGATCTGGTCCGGCCGGAACGCCACTCCCGAGCAGACTGCCGTCGACCTCACCACCGCGCTGGGGGACGAACTCGGCCTTACCGCGCCACCGTTGGCCATGACGCTGCCGGCCGAGAGCACCGGCGTGCCGGCCGGGAGCCTGCTCCCGCCGCGCGCACGGTTCAGCGGAATGCCCGTGCCGACGCACTGCTTCCTCTACGTCGACGCCCAGTCCCCGAGGCGCTTCGAGCTCCGCGCCTCGGTCCTGACCGGGCGCTCGGGCATCCGTCGGAGCCTGGGACTGGGGCACCTCCTCTACGCGGTGCCCCTGGTCCCAAAGGTCCCCTCCGCCGTCGAGCTGAGCACGCCCAGCGGTGCCACCTCCGCCCACTTCGAGGGAGACCCGGCGACCGCGGAGCGGCTGAACCGCAACACCCAACTCCTCGACGCAGCACGTGCGTTGACGCCCACCACGGCCGGTCCGGACCGCAACCACACCTGGCAGGTGGCCCGCCGACTGGCGATCGAACCGCTCCCCGGGAGCCCCGAGGGTTCGGTCCTGCTCGTCCAGACCCTGCACCGCCCCACGGACCGCGCCTGGTCCCTCCGCGCCGCCGCGGTACTGGACTTCGCGACCCGGGTGGAAACGGCTCTCGGGTGGCACCCGGACGCCTTGGGGTAGTACCGGCAAGAGATCGCGACGCCGCGATCGGCCGGGATTGCCGGGCCCGCGCGAAACGCCGCCGTGGGGAGGGGCGTTGAACGAGCGCCCACCCCGGCGGCGCTGTCGTACGGCAGTGGCCCTTCGTCCGCCCAGGCACCCGATCGGATCGGATCGCAACGATCGGGTACGGCCGGGCGCCTTCTGCCAGGGTTGAGGGCGAAGGGAGGCCCCATGATCTCGGCCCTCAACCAGCTCGTCGCCCTCGTCGAGGAACACCTCGCCGAGGAGCTCGACGTGAAGGTGTCGGCCACGGCGCTCGGCACGACCGAGTACCACCTGCGTCGGATGTTCTCGTCGTTGGCCGGCATGCCGCTGTCGGAGTACGTGCGCCGGCGCCGCATGACCGTCGCCGCCGCCGACGTCGTCCGGGGCGAGGACGATCTGCTGAGCATCGCCGTCCGGCACGGATACGGCTCGACCGAGGCGTTCGGCCGTGCGTTCCGGGCGGTCCACGGCGCCACACCCCGTGCGGTGCGTCGCGACGGAGGCCCCCTTCGCACACAACCGCAGCTCAGGTTCCGCCTGACCGTAGAAGGGAGCACCCCCATGGACACGCGCGTCATCGAACGCCCCGCGTTCCGGCTGATCGGACACGCGGCCCGGGTCCCGCTCATCTATCAGGGCATCAACCCGCACATCCAGCAGCACATCGCCACACTCCCACAACAGGAGCACGCCCGGCTGAAGGCCCTCAGCAACACCGAGCCGGCGGGCCTGCTGGCGGTCTCCGACGACCTGGCCCCCGACGCCCCGGAGGGCAGCGAACTGACCTACCTGCACGGAGTCGCCGTCACACAGGACACACCCGTCCCCGACGACCTCGACGCCATCGGGATACCGGCCGGCAGATGGGCGATCTTCCACAGCGCCGGCCCGTATCCGCAGGCCCTTCAGGCGACTTGGGCCGCCACCGCGACCGAGTGGTTCCCCGCCAACCCGTGGCGCCTGCGCCCGGGCCCCTCCATCCTCACGATCCTGGAACGTGCGGAGGACTTCACCACCGCCACCTGCGAACTGTGGCTACCCGTCGAACCGGCATAACGGACCCCAACGGTCCAGCCGCAGCGTTACCCACGACGCCAAAGGGTCTACCCAGGCGCCTGGTTGACCAGTCAGCCAGTTGACCAGTCGACGGGTTCCCTTCCGGTGTCCCGGGTCGGCGTGGGGCCGTTCAGCCTTGCGCCGACCCGATGTTGACCATCCAGCGGATGCCGAACCGGTCCGTACACATACCGAACGTGTCGCCCCACATCTGCTTCTCCAGGGGCACGGCCACGGAGCCGCCGGCGGAGAGTCTCTCCCAGTAGCCGCGCAGCTCGGCGTCGTCGTCACCGGTGAGGCTCATCGCGAAGCTGTCGCCCGAGGTGTACGTCATCCCCGGAGGGGTGTCGCTGGCCATCAGGGTGAGGCCGCTTGGGCTTTCCAACACGCTGTGCATGACCTTGTCGGCCTCCGGCGCACCGGCCTGACCGAACTCGCCGAAGGTCTTCAGCTCCAACGTGCCGCCGAAGACCTCCTTGTAGAACTCCATCGCCTTTCGGGCGTCGCCGCCGAAGGTGAGGTAGGGGTTGAGACGCGAAGCCATGGAAACCTCCAGAGTCGGGTCGAACCATCGGATGCCCCAAGGCTAGGCGGGACCACTGACAACGGCCCGGACGACGCCTCCCGGCAGTGCCCGCCCACTCGCACTTCCGCCCCATCGGCCCCAAGGCCCCACGCCCTCAGGCGACTTCCCAGGCCGCCTCGATCATCCGGAAGATCTCGTCCACCGCGGCCTCCGGTTCGGGCGCCTCGCGGGCCAGCGAGTAGGCGTCGAGCACGAATCTCGCGATCGTCCGGCAGGTCGTGGTGGTCCCCGACAGGTCGAGGTCGGCGGCGATGGCCGTTGCCAGCGACTCCGCATGACGCAGCCTCATCAACTCCTCGTACTCCCGCAGGGCGGGCGATGCGTCGATCATGCGCCAGATCGGGGCGGCGTCGTCCGCCGTGCAATGTCGCACCATGGCCCGGATCTCACGGCGCAGCGCGGGCATGAGCGGCTCGCGCGGCGCCCGGTCGGTGACGGCCCGCGTGAGGCGTTGCTCGAAGTCCTGGTCCCGCTCGAACACCAGGGCCTCTTTCGAGGCGAAGTGGGAGAAGAGCGTGGTGACGGCCACGTCTGCCTCGGCGGCCACATCACGGATGCCCACCGCGTCGTATCCGCGTTCCAGGAAGAGCCGCAGGGCGGTGTCAGCGATCTTCTGACGGGTCGCGGCCTTCTTGCGCTCGCGGCGTCCGGACGGCTCGTTCATGACCCTGAAGCTATCAGATACGGAACCAGAACAGTTCCAAAACACTAACCGTTAGTGTTACGGTCCACCGCATGAAGAGAGTGAGCTTCGCCGAGTTCGGCGGTCCGGATGTTCTGCAACTCGTAGCCGCCGAGGAACCTCACGCGGGCCCCGGCCAGATACGCATCGCCGTGCGCGCGGCGGGTGTGAATCCCGTCGACTGGAGGATCCGCGAAGGCCAGTTCCAGGAACTCCGTCCGATCGAGCTGCCGGCCGGAGTCGGGCAGGACGCCTCCGGAGTGGTGGACGAGGTCGGCGAGGGCGTCGAAGGGATCGAGGTCGGCGACCGGGTGTTCGGCGAAGGCGCCCACACCTACGCCGAGTTCGCCGTGTTGTCGGCCTGGGCCCGCATGCCCGAGGGGCTGACGTTCCAGGAGGCGGCCGGGTATCCGTCCGTGGTGGAGACCGCGCTGCGCCTCCTGCGCGAGGTCGGCGTGCGGTCCGGGCAGACGCTGCTGGTCAGTGGTGCGTCCGGGGGCGTTGGATCGGCGGTGCTGCAGATCGCCCGCGACCGTGGCATCGCGACGATCGGCACGGCCGGGGCCGCGAACCAGGACTATCTGCGCGGCCTGGGCGCCCTCGCCACGACGTACGGCGAGGGCTGGGTCGAGCGGGTGCGGCACCTCGGCCGCGTCGACGCCGCTCTCGACCTGGCGGGCTCGGGCGTGCTCCGCGAACTCGTCGAACTGACCGGGGATCCGCAGAAGGTGCTGTCCATCGCTGATCTCAGCGCGCCGGAGTTCGGCGTCCGCTTCTCCGGCGTGGCCGGGAGCGTGCCGGAAGCGCTCGCCGAGGCCGTCGACCTCATCTCGCGGGGCGGGCTCCACATCCCGGTCGAGAAGTCGTACCCGCTCGCCGAGGCCGCGGCCGCGCACGCCGACAGCCAGGCCGGTCACACGCGCGGGCGCCGGGTCCTGGCCATCTGAGCCGACTCCCCCGCCGTTGCACGGCCAGGCAAGCGGGCAAGCCGGATTGTTCGTGGCCCACCGGGCGAAGGGCGGAGCCCTCCACGCCCACGTCTCGCTGACCAAGCCGCAGGACTGGTTCGCCGCCGTCGACTTCGCCGACGCCGCCGCGGCGACGGCGCGGATCGCGGAGGAGTACGACGGCTGGGCGCCGGAACTCACCGCCCTGATCACCGCCGGCGGGACCGCACCGGTCCTGCGCCCCCTCCACGCCCTGCCGATCGGGCACCGCTGGGACCGGGTGCCGGGCCTGACCCTGCTCGGCGACGCCGCCCACCTCTCGCCGCCCGATGGGGAGGGCGCCAACCTGGCCATGCAGGACGGCGCCGAGCTCGGCCAGGCCCTCGCCGCCCACCCCGACGACGTCGAAGCCCCGCACCACCCCGCGCCCCGGGAGGTGATCGACTTCTTCACCCGGGGCGGGCGGGGGTCTACCACCCCAACGGCCGCCTCCCGCACCTGAGTTGGCAGACCCGAGAACGCGGAGCGCGGGGGCGACCACCTCGATAACCGCCCCCGTCTCGACCGTCTTGCCTCAGCCCGGCCTGTACTCCTCGTGCGGGATCGCCCGTTTCCACACGGCCTCGAACGCCGAGCCGGCCAGCTCCACAACGGCGGGTTCGGTACGCCATTCCCGCTCGACCACCTCGCCCACTCCGGAGAAGTGGGTGAACAGCACGGACGACCCGTCGAACATCCACAGGTCAGCACCGGGCAGCGGTATGTCCACCGCCCTGCGTCGAGGGAGCCACCGAATCAGCTCCCCGGCGGCCACGTTGGTGAAGCTGATGTCGTGCTCGTACCTGATGTAGTCCGTCACGGGCTCGGACACGATGCGTGCCCGCCGCATGCTGACTCCGCGTCCCGTCGCCTCGGCGACCGCGTCCAGGAACGGACGCCACCACGTCGACCGGTCCGCGGCGGGGTCGAGGCGCTTGCCGTTCTGCCACGCGATGAAATCGGGATCGCTGGGCTGGTAGGCGTCGCGCATCTCCAGGTGGACAGCGGAGTGCTGTGCGCTGGCCAATCCTTCAAGTGCCAGGTTTGTCACCGGCGTTGTCCTCCCACCACAGGATGTACTGACGCATGGGCTTCGGTAGCCGGACGATCGACTCGTGACCCAGTATGACCATCAACTGGCTGGAATCGATCGTCAAGAGCGCCAATTCGGTCAGGCGGGCGCACGGCTGACGCTGCGCGGGGTCAGGAGGCCCGGGTGTGATGGTCCAGCAAGCGGGTGAGCAACTGCACGAGGTCGTCGCGTTCGGCCGGGGCCAGTGGTGCGAGGAGTTCGTCGTGGAGGTCGTCCAGGGCCTTGTCGAGGCGGCGTAGTTGACGGCGGCCCTTGGCGGAGATCGTGATGACGTTGCGTCGCCGGTCGTCGGGATCCGGCGCGCGCTCGACCAGTTCGCGCTCGGCGAGTTCATTGAGCACGCCGACCATGTCGCTGCGGTAGATGCCGGTGCGCCCGCTCAGCACCGCCTGGCTGCCCGGCCCGAGATCCTGCAACGAGGCGAGCACGGCGTAGTGCCACTTGCGGGCGTCGACCCGGGCCAGCCCGTCGTTGATCAGCCGGTCCGACCGCACGGTCAACTGCGACAGCAGTCGACTCGCCCGCCGACGCAGCCTGTCGGGCGTCCTGGGCGTGCCGTCATCGGACGTGTCCGCGGCTTCGTCTCTGCTCATGGCGCCCATCCTAGCCATTGCGTTAGTCGGACTAACGATATACCTTCACTCGCGCCGCCAACGTAGGCACGACCAAAGCAAGTTGAGTGGAAACCAAGGAAGAGGAGGAAGGGAAGACTTGCCCATCAAGACAGTTCAGATTCCCACCACGGACGGCCGGGGCGACGGGTTCGCCGCCTTCCCCGACGGCGACGGGCGGCACCCGGGCGTGCTGCTGTACGCGGACGCCTTCGGCATCCGGCCCGCGCTACGGGAGCTGGCCGGCGAACTCGCCGGGCACGGGTACTACGTGCTCGTCCCCAACTTCTTCTACCGGCACGGCCCGACGCCGGTGATCGCACTCCCCGAGCACATCGGGGAGGACGCCCGACCCGCGCTCGTCGAGCGGATCATGCCCTTGATCAAGGCGCACACCGCCGACCGCATCCTGCGGGACGCCGATGCCTACCTCCGGTTCCTCACGACCCAGCCCGAGGTCAGTGCCGGACCGGTCGCGGTGACCGGCTACTGCATAGGCGGCCTCCTGGCGATGCGCACCGCCGCGGCCCACCCCGGGCAGGTGGCCGCCGTCGCCGGATTCCACTGCCCCGTGGACGCCAACGAGCGCCTCCTCGCCAAGCTCACCGCCCGGGTCCACCTCGGCCACGCCGAAAGCGACCTGACGCCCGAGACCCTCGCCGAGCTCAACCGGTCGCTGGACGCCGCGGGCGTCAACCACACCTCGGAGATCTATCCCGGCACCGTCCACGGCTTCACCATGGCCGACACGGATGCCTTCAACTCCGCCGCCCTGCAACGCCATTGGGACCGACTGCTCCCCCTCCTCGGTCACAGCCTGACCGGCGACTGAGACTCCGCCCGGATACGACAGGCCACCCTCCCGCGCGCCAGCGGTGACGTTGTTCCGACTTCCGTCCGGGACGATCGCTACCCAACGTGCCGCTTGCGCGCATGGGTTCGCGCCTTCATGCGGTTGCCGCAGACCGCCATGGAACACCACCGGGCGGTCCCGGGGCGGCTGTGATCGATGAGGAACAGGTTGCATTCCCTGTTGGCGCAGGCCCGTAGCCGTCGCGGCAGTTCCGTGGTGACGCGCGACCACGCGAGGACGACGCGGACGGCGAGCTCCTCCCCGGGCTCCGCCTCCAGGTGCCACACCACGCCTGCGGGCGAGACGGCCGGGCGAAGCCGCGCCCCATCGAGCGCGAGAGTCAGCTCGCCGACATCCGAGGACGTCCGCCGGACGAGCCGGTGCAGCGTGTCGCGCACAAGGCGCAGACGGTCGCACTCCTCCTTCACGCCGCGACCTCCCAGCGCCCGTATCCAGTCCGCCGCCCCCTCCCCGCTCAGGAAATCCGTGGGGCAACCGTCAATCACCGGTGCGCTGTTGAGCACGGCGAGCAGCAGGTCCTCGTCCTCAACCACGGCTCACCCTCCTTGACACGTCGTACGGCCCCACGCATGATCAGCATAACCTAACCAGTTAAATCCAATTAAGGGGTTACTGTGGTTGCTGTTCATCACCGGACCGCGGACGTCGACGGCTTGACCGTCTTCTACCGGGAGGCGGGCCCCTCGGACGCCCCCGTCCTCCTGCTCCTGCACGGCTATCCGACGAGTTCCCACATGTTCCGCCACCTGATCCCGGCGCTGGCCGGTCCGTACCGGGTGATCGCACCCGACCACATCGGCTTCGGCCGCTCGTCGGCGCCGAGCGTGACGGACTTCCCCTACACCTTCGACGCCCTCACCGACGTGACGCGCACCTTCCTGGCCGGCCTCGGCGTACGCCGCTACGCGATGTACGTACAGGACTACGGCGCCCCCATCGGCTGGCGACTCGCGCTGGCCTCCCCGGAAGCGGTCCTCGCCGTCATCTCGCAGAACGGCAACGCCTACGAGGAAGGGTTCGTCCCGGACTTCTGGGAACCCGTCTGGGCCTACGGGGCGCAACGCACTCCGGAGAACGAGGCACGGCTGCGGCCCGCCTTGGGCCGCGAAGCCGTCGAGTGGCAGTACACCCATGGTGTCCCCGACCCCAGCCTGGTCGATCCCGATGCCTGGGAGCACGACCTGGCGCTGCTCGCCCGCCCCGGCGTCGACCGGGCCCAACTCGCCCTGTTCGGCGACTACGCCAGCAACCGCGCCCTGTACCCGACGGTGCAGGAGTGGCTGCGGTCGAGCCGTGTCCCCGTCCTCGCGATCTGGGGCCGCAACGACGAGATCTTCGGGCCGGCCGGCGCCGAGGCGTTCCGGCGCGACGCCCCGGACGCGGAGATCGCCCTGCTCGACGGCGGCCACTTCCTCCTGGAGAGCCATCTCGACGCGGTTGCCGAGGCCGTCATCGGATTCCGCCCGCGCGTACTGGGTGCGTCAGCGCAGGGGTAGCTGAACACCAGGACCCGCAACGGCTCGACACCGCGAGCTCCGCCAACGGCAGTCCCCGAGGAGACCGTTCCGTGCGCGGCGCGTGCCATGGGTCTGGCCGCGTGTGGAGATGTTGTGACATGCCGTCATGTGCCATCGTCAAGGGTTGCCACCCCGCCGCGGTGCGAGTTGCCTGAGATGTCGGGAGCCTGCGCGACCGCCCGTCCCGCACCCGGTCGGCCCACGACCGGGCGCTGAGCTCCCTGGCCAGCGCGACGGAAGGCAATGACACATGACGCTAGTTCCTCCGGCGTCTCCCGTTCCCCCGACGACCTCGGCAACCCCCGCGACCGGCGAACTCGACCTGCCTGCGGCCTGCTGCCACATCGAAGCGCTCCTGACCGAGTTCCTGGACCACAAGCGGACCGATGCCACCTCAGGCGACCTGCCCGACGAAGTCCCCTCGGCCTTACGGGACTTCCTCGCCGCTGGCGGCAAGCGGCTGCGCCCGATGCTCTGCGTGCTCGGCTGGTACGCCGCCGGCGGCGCCGCTCCCCCACCGCGTCCGGTGCTACAGGTGGCCGCCGCGTTGGAGATGTTCCACGCCTTCTGCCTGGTCCACGACGACGTCATGGACGACTCCTCCACCCGCCGCGGCAGGCCCACCGTCCACCGCGCCTTCGCCGACCGTCATGCCACGCATCACGGCGGGCAGGCAGCCGAGCGGTTCGGCGCCAGCGCCGCCATCCTCGTCGGGGACTTCGCCCTGGCCTGGAGCGACGAACTCATCCACACCGCCCGCCTCTCCCCTCCTCAACTGCTCCGCGTCTTACCCCTGTTGGACGCCATGCGCGCCGAAGTGCTGTACGGCCAGTACCTCGACGTGGACGCCACCGGACGGCCCAGCGGCGACATCGAGCGGGCCCGGGCGATCATCCGCTACAAGACCGCGAAGTACACCTGCGAGCGCCCCCTGCACTTCGGCGCCGCCCTCGCCGGAGCGTCCCCACGACTGCTGGACGCCTTGTCCGCCTACGCGCTGCCGCTGGGGGAAGCCTTCCAACTCCGCGACGACCTCCTGGGCGTCTTCGGCGACCCCCAAGTGACGGGCAAGTCCCGCCTGGACGACCTCCGCGAGGGCAAACACACCCTGCTCATCGCCCTCGCCCTGCGCGACGCCGCACCCGGCGACAAGGACCTGCTGCACCGCCTGCTCGCCAACCCCCACCTCACCGAGGGCGAAGCCGCGCAGATCCGTGGCGCCCTCACCGCCTGCGGTGCCCGCGCCCACGTCGAAGACCTCATCGGCCAACGCCGACAAGCCGTCCTCGACACCCTGAACACCACCACCCTCATAACGCCCGCCGCCCTCCCACACCTGAGGCACCTGGTCGACACCGTCACCCGGAGGACCTCGTGAACACAACGGCCGCCTGAGGACCGCGACTCGGGGTGCACGTCACCGCATTGGAGGTGCAAGTGAGCTGCCCGAACATCACCGTTCCCTTCCCGCTGCGCATCAACGCGCACCTCGCCACGGCCAGACAACGGGATCTTGACTGGGCCGGGCGGGCCGGACTCATGTCGACCCCGCACGACGAGCGGCGCTACCGTTCGTGGGACATCGCCCTGCTGGTCGCGGGGTGGCTGCCCGACGCACCGGCCGACGGCCTGGAACTCGCGGCCAACGCGTTCAACTGGTGCACCATCTACGACGATCTCCACGTGGGCGAGAAATCCACCAACTCCCGCTACGCCCGGTCAGTCGGCGAGCCACTGCTCACCTACCTGGAAACCGGCGTGGTGCCCGCTGACGCCTCCCCCTTCCTCCTGGCGCTCCATGACGTGATCACCAGGGAGAAGGAGCTCTACCCGACGGAGCACCACGCCCGTCTGACCCAGAACTGGGCCGTCTTCCTCAGCTCGACCATGGAGGAGACGGGCAACAGGGCGAACCGAAAACCGCTGAGCTACCGCGAATACCGCGACTTCCGGAGGAAGACCGGGGCCGTTCACCTGATGACCGATCTCATCGAGGTGGCCAACGGCTACCACACGACCGCCGAGTTGCGTGCCGTCCCGGCCTTCCGCTCGCTCTTCGACTCGGCGAACGACGCCATCTGCTACATCAATGACCTCTACTCGCAGACCAAGGAGGAAGCGGCCGGAGACCACCACAACCTCGTCTTCGTCTTCGAGCGGGAACTCGGCTGCACGCGCCAGGAGGCCGTCGAGCGCACCGTCGAGGCCGTACTCGAAGCCTGCGACAACATGCTCCTCCAGCGGTCGCGGATGCGGACCGCGTGCCGTCGGAGCGGCCTGACTCCCGAAGAGACCGCCTGCGCCTTCCGGTTCGCCCACGACATCATGTACCCGATCTCTTCCATGGTGTCGTGGCAGCAGAAGAGCGCCCGCTACACCCGCCCGGACAACACGCCCTACACGAGCGTCCTGCAGACCAGCGGCGCGCCACGGAAGGACAGTTGATCCCCACGCCTCCGCCTCCCCGTCACGTACGGCTCCGCGGCGACACCCATCAGCAGGGCTTCCGCGCCACTCCGGTCCCGCGGTACCGGGGAGCGAATTCCTCCTCCACGAACCGTTCAACGGAGGTTGGGGTGGAGGTACGGGCGGTACGGGGCTGCTGCATGCGCGTGTGCCGAAGATTGAGCGACGTGCCGACCTCGGCCATCATGTCCGCGACGTTGGCGGACACACCGTTTCTCCGCAGTTCCGCGTGGAAGCGGTCGATGCCGACCTGCTCGTAGCTGAGGTCGTCAGCGCCGACGGCCTTCGCGATCACGGCCGTCGCTTCCCGCATGCTCACATCGCGTTGGCCCTGGAGCTCCAGGACCCCCCTACCGCGCCACCTCCCGTTGGCCAGTTCGTCCGCCGCTCGGCCGCCGATGTCGCGAGTGGCGACGAAGGGCAGCGGAAGGTCGGGGGCGAACGGGGCGCGGATGCGGTGGAGTTCCCTGGCGGTACCGATGTGGTCCAACAGGTTCTCCATGAAGTAGCCGGCCCGCAACCACAACGTGTTGACTCCGGGGATGGCCGAGAGTCGCTGCTCGAACCGGTGGAGCCCTGCCACCGGGCCGTTGCCCGCGGCGTGTTGGGCTCCCCAGCTGCTGAGCCCGACGACGCGGGTCACACCGGACGCGGTGACCGCCTCGCCAAGGGAGGTCGCCACCTGGTCCTGAAAGGCGCCGAAGTCGGGGTGATCGGGGAGGTAGTTGGGCTGGATCACCGCGTACACGCCGTCCGCGCCACGGATAGCGTCTGTCAGCGCAGCGGTATCGGCCTGATCGGCTTCCCACACCTCAGCGCCCCGCTCGGCGAGGTCGGCGAGCCGACGGGCCGAACGGCCGACGGCTCGGACGGCACACCCCTGCGCAAGCAGGCGCACAGCGGCGGCCCGCCCAGTACGCCCACTGGCACCGGTGATGACGAACATGAACTGTCCTCCCTTTTCTCGGGTTCTGTACTCGGGTTCTGTACTCGGGTTGTCTAGTCGAGTTCTGTAGTTGGGTTCTGTAGTTGGTGGCATCGGGCGCCCTGATCTGTGGCTATGCACCGAGCTCCCGGCACGCATCGGCGCACGGTAGTCATTCCGACTGGCCGGACGGGTAGGAGTGCCGCACCCACTCCACGCGCGCGTCCATGCCCCGCACTGCGGCGAACGCCGCTTCCTTATGCTGCCGGCATGGAGGTCTTGAACAAGGTCGTGAGCAACCACGGCGGAGGTAGCGGACCACTGGCGGTCTTCCTGCGCGCCAGGCGGAGGCAGGTGCGTCCCGAACAGCACCGGCTGGCTCCGGGGGTGCGGCGCCAAGTGCCGGGCCTGCGGCGGGACGAGGTGGCAGTCCTGGCGGGGATCAGCACCGACTACTACGTGCGCCTCGAACAGGGCAGGGAACGCCGGCCGTCCCGCACGGTGGTGGACGGGCTGTGCGAGGCGTTGCTGCTGGACCCCGCGGCCGCGCGTCACCTGCGTGCGCTCGCCGCCGGAGAGGCCGTTGCGAACACAGCGGCTCCCGGCATGGACCGGACGCGCTCGGCAGACGTGCACCGGCTGCTCGACTCCATGACGATGCCCGCCCTTCTGATGAACCGGTGGCTCGATATCGTGGGCAGCAACGCACCCGGCGCTCTCCTCTACGAAGGACTGGAGCCCCGGGACAACTACGCCCGTATGGTCTTCCTCGCCCCTCAGGCGCCGTCGTTCTTCGTCGACTGGCCCGAACTCGCTCACTGCATGGTCGCAGCCCTACGCGCCCAGGCCGGTTACGAGTCGGGAGCGTCCCGTCTGACGGAGCTGGTGGACGAACTCGCCGCCCACAGCGCCGAGTTCACCGCATCCTGGAACACGCACCACGTCTACGAGAAGGCGATGGAACGCAAGCTCCTCCGCCACCCGCGGGTCGGGCCCCTCACCCTCCACCAACATGTCCTGGAGTTGCCAGGCAGCGAGGGCCACAGCATCTGGGCCCATCACCCGGCGGACGCCGCGACCTCGAACGCCCTGCCCCGGCTGCGGCACCCCCGTGACTGAAGACCGCGGAGGGCCGACTTTCCGCCACCACAGGTACCACCGGCCGCGCGCCACCATGTGCGTCACGCGCCTACCGCAGGGGTGGTTTGGGTCAAGCCTCCGGCGCGAGTCTCCCGATGACGTGGGTGGTCAAACCCCTGGATGACGCTCACCGTTGAACGCCGTACAGTCCCAGGTACGGCCTCGGGCGGCAGTCATCCGGGAGGAGGAGATCACGTCCCGCCTGTCCCCGAAGGAGACCGCAATGAGCACCGCACGAAAACCCCGCACACCTGTCTGCGGGCCATGGCCCTGACCCTGGCCGCAGGTGCGTTCGCGGCCTTCCAGACCGCCGGCACGCCCCTCGCACGGGCGGCCGCCGTACCCCGCACCCCCACCCTGGCCGGCGCCTCTTCCTCACAGGCCGGCGAAGCCATCGTCTGCGAAGAGGTGCAGGCGGCGGAACCGCCCAACCTCTTTGCGCAGCAGTGCAACAGCAGACACTGAGGCCCGCGCTCCGACTTCGTCGTCGTTACCCGCGGCGACAACGCGGCGTCCTACTGCCGCCGGACCGGCTGAGCCGAAGGCCCGTCCTGGCTGCACGGCCGGGACTGCCGACGGGCCCCCTCCGACGACTGCACCACCACCGGTACTCCACACAGATGAGCAGACGCGGGCCACGTGCCCGCAACAGATGGGAGGAACCATGGCTACCTACGACACCGAGATCCACACCGAGGGCGGCGGTTGGCAGACGGACGCGCCGCTGTCGATCAAGATCCGGAACCGTGACCGAGTCGTCCCCGAAGACGACCGTCCCTCCGAGGGAACGTCGGTGACGTGGAGCGGCGACGCGGGGAACGGGTCGGTGACCTTCTTCGACGACGGCCGCCGCTTCGCGGGAACCGCCCAGTTCCCCGACGAGGGCCCCGTCGGATACCGCGGCCAGATCCGGGACTGAGCCACCGCCCCTGAGGCGGTCGGCCCGCGCGGGCACCAGGGGAACCCCACACCCCGGTAGTGGGCCTCGCGACCCGTTCCCCTGGTCGCCCGAGCAGGAAGTACGCCGCACCACCATGCACCCACGCCTCAGGCCCTTGCGGGCTTCCCTTCCAACTCCCCACCCGCAGCGGCAAGTCAGCAGGCCATGCAACACGTACGCCGAGGCCCCGGACACGCGTCCGGGGCCTCGACCGTCAAGATCTTCCCGCTTGCACGTCCTAGGGGTCCTAGGTTATACCTAGATGAATGAGTCCGATGTTTGTGCTGGCCGCGACCATGGCGAAGGGCGCCCGTTGGCTCGTGTGTGACGACAAACCTGGACGCCCTTCTGGCTGCACTGTACGTGTTCATCGATGACCATGTGGCCCCTCGTCGCCGGATCGGGCGACCCCCGAAACTGACAGACGCCGAACTGCTGTGCCTGGCCGTCGCCCAGGTCCTACTGGGCTTTCCCTCGGCCCGGCAATGGATCCGCTTCGTACACGCCCGACTGGGACACCTCTTTCGCTACCTGCCCCAGCAATCCGCCTACAACAAGCGCCTGAACGCCGCCGGCCCACTGATCTCGGCCGTGATCCAGGCACTGGCCAGGCAGGTGCCCACCTGGCACGACAACCTGCGGCTGATCGACTCCACACCACTGCCGTGCGCCGCCTCCCGCGAGACAGTCAAACGCTCCGACCTGGCAGGGCACGCCGGATACGGCTACTGCGCGAGCCATTCTCGCTTCTTCTGGGGATTGCGGCTCTACCTGCTGACCACAGCCGAGGGCATGCCGGTGTCCTGGTGCCTGGCCAACCCCAAACTCGGCGAACGCCAGGTGATGACCGCGCTGCTGGAACGCGACCACCACCTCATGCGCTCCGGTCAAGTGATTCTTGCGGACAAGGGCTTCGCCGGGCGGGAGTTCGAGGCGTTCCTCGAAGAGCGCCTGGGCGTCCATCTGGTGCGGCCGGACCTGAAGAACGAGCCTGTCCGGCATGGACGCCTGGCCCACGTCCGCCAGTGGATCGAGGCGGTATTCGACACCCTCAAAGGCCAGCTCAGCCTCGAACAACACGGAGGCCGGACACCCGCTGGTGTCTTCGCCCGCACCGGCCAACGACTCCTCGCCCTGGCCACGGCGATCTGGCACAACTGGAACACCAACGCCCCAGCCAAGCGATCACTGATCGCCTATGACCACTGAAGACATCGGACTCATTCATCTAGGACCCCTAGGACGTGAGGAGAAAACCATGGCTCGGGCGGGACTGACGACGGAGCGGGTGACCATCGTGGGGGCCGAGTTGGCGGACGAGGTCGGCTTCGACCAGGTGACCATGTCGCGGGTGGCGCGACGGCTCGGCGTGAAGGACGCGAGCCTGTACACGCACGTCCGCAGCCTGGAGGATCTCCGTGGCCGGATCGCGCTGTTGGCGGCGGACGAGAAGACGTTGCGGATCGCGGAGGCGGCTGCCGGGCGGTCAGGCAGGGACGCGTTGGTCGCGTTCGCCAACGCCTGGCGGGAGTACGCCCACCGGCATCCGGGCCGCTACATGGCGACACAGGCCCCCCTCACCATCGACCCCGAGCTGGCGCAGCAGGCGCCTGGCCCGCGACGCGCGATCGAGCTGACCTACGGCATGCTGCGCGGCTACGGGCTGGCCGAGCCCGATCTGACCGACGCGGTCCGGCTGTTGCGCAGCACCTTCCACGGCTTCGTCGCCCTGGAGGCCACCGGCGGCTTCGGCCATGCCCGTCCGCCGCAGCGCTCCTGGGCGCGCAACCTCGACGCCCTCCACACCCTCCTGATGAACTGGCCCACACCGGAAGAGGAAGACCCGTCATGACCAGCCCCACCACCGGCACCCTGCCCGTCAACGGCGCGACCCTCTACTACGAAGTACGCGGCCAGGGGCCGCTGTTGCTGCTGATCCCCGGCGGGAGCGGCGGCACGGCCACCTTCGACGCCGTCGCCGACGACCTGGCCGCGCACTACACCGTGGCCACCTACGACCCGCGCGGCATATCCCACAGCACCCTGCGCGACCCGGACGCCGAGCAGCACGTGGCCGAACACGCCGACGACGCCCGCCGGTTGCTGGACCTGCTCTCCCCCGACCAGCCGGCCCGGATCTTCGCCTCCAGTTCCGGCGCGATCGCCGCCCTGCACCTGCTCACCACTCACCCCGAGCGCATCGAACGCCTCGTCGCGCACGAACCCCCCGTCATCGAGGTCCTGCCCGACGCCGACAGGCACCGTGCCCTCCCGGCCCGCGTCAAGGAGACGTTCCGCACCCAGGGACTCATGCCGGCGATGGCGGTCTTCGCAGCGGGGCTGAAGAAGGACGGCGACGACAACGCCCCTGAGCCGCAACCCGAGATGAAGCTGCCGCCCCAGGCAGCGGCCCGAGCCGAACGAACGATGGCCAACCTCCCGTACTTCGTCGAGCGCATCGTTCCCAGCTTCATGGCCTACGTACCCGACGTTCAGCGCCTCAAGGCGGCATCGGACCGGCTCGTACTCGCCTGTGGCCAGGACTCACACGGCGAACTCCCCCACCGGACGGCCGCCTCCCTGGCCCGGCAACTCGGCATGGACCCCCAACACTTCCCCGGCGGCCACACGGGCCTGACCCGCCACCCCGCCGCATTCGGAGAACTCCTGCGGAAGACCCTCCGGAGCTAGGGAGTCAGCCACTGAGCGGTGTAACTGCCAAGCCCGCAGCCGGAGTTCACGGGAGCTGACCAGTAGTCAGTAGTCGCAGCCGTTCAACCCACGGTAGACGAAACGGGTCAGGACCTCGGTCGCCTCCTCGTCGTCGGCCTGGTCGGCGTGGGGCTGGCGGGTCCGCAAGAAGGCGTGGATCAGGTCGAACGCCATGCGCAGGGAGGTCTCCGGCGAGGCGGGCAGGGGGCGGCCGGCCTCGGCGACACAGGTGACGTGGCCCAGGATGTCGGCCCGCTCGCCCGCCTCGAACCTCGCCAGCGTCGCGGCGAAGTCCTCGCTGACCAATGCGGCCTCCTGCATGGCGCGCATCGTTGCGGCGTGCTCGCGGTAGAGGCGCACGTAAATGGCGACGTGTTCGCGGACCGCCTCCGGGTCGGTGAAGTCCGACAGGTGTCCGGGAGCGGCGGCCAGGGTGTCGCTCTCGGCCGACATGTCGGCCATCAGCGCTTCCAAGAGCGCTTCCTTGCTGGCGAAGTGGTTGTAGAAGGAGCCCGCGGCGCGGCCGGCTTCGGCGGTGATGTCCGTGATCTTGGTGTTCAGGTAGCCGCGTTCGGCGAAGACCCGCTTGGCCGCCACCTTCAGTGCGGCCTCGGTCTCCGCGGCCTTTTCCTTGCGCTTCACGGCACCTCCTTGACCGGGAACACTACCAACGAACATACTGAATCTACATTCACTGAATCTGGATTCAGAAACGAGGTTCGATCATGGACGTGCTGATTGCGGGTGCCGGTCCCACCGGCCTGACCCTGGGCATCGACCTCGCCCGGCGCGGACTCGGCGTACGCGTCATCGACAAGGCGAGCGGGCACTTCGCCGGTTCGCGGGGCGACGGCCTCCAACCACGCACGCTGGAGGTCTTCGAAGACCTCGGCGTTCTGGACGCGGTCCTCGCGCAAGGGAGCTTGGCGGCGACGGTCCGCGTGCACCTCGACGGCACCCACGTCATGGACCGGCGGATGGCCGAACGCCTGGAGGCGACTCCCGACGTGCCGTACCCGAACGCCTGGGTACTCGGCCAGTCCCAGACGGCGGGCGTCCTGCGGGACCGGCTCGCCGAGCTCGGCGTGCGAGTCGAACTCGGCACGGCGCTGGTCGACTTCACCCAGGACGAGGACGGGGTGACGGCGCGCCTGTCCACCGGCGAGACCGTACGCGCCTCCTACCTGGTGGGGGCGGACGGCGGACGCAGCACGGTCCGCAGGGCTCTGGGTGTCCCCTTCCAGGGGACGACGGACGAGACCGTCCGGATGCTGCTCGGGGACGTGGCCGCCGACGGGCTGGATCACGCCTGGGGCTACTGGTTCGCCCGCGCGGACGCCCCGCAGGTCGGAGTCGGCCTGAGCCCGCTGCCCGGCACGCCTGGGCTGTTCCAGTTCAACGCGCCGCTCCTTGAGGACGACGACGAGGCATCGCTGGACACCCTCCAGGGCAAGTTGGACGCGTGCGGCGCGGGCGTCCGGCTGACCCGGCTGGACTGGTCCACCGTCTGGCGGCCGAACATCCGCCTGGCCGAGCGTTTCCGAGTGGGCCGGGTCTTCCTCACGGGCGACGCCGCCCATGTCCATCCGCCCACCGGCGGGCAGGGGCTCAACACCGGTGTGCAGGACGCCTACAACCTCGGCTGGAAGCTGGCCGACGGCTCGCCCGAACTGCTCGACAGCTACGAGGACGAGCGGCGCGCGACCGCCCAGAAGGTCCTCGCGGTCAGTTCCGAACTCCTGCGCAAGCACCGGGAGGGAGCCGCGGACGCCCATGAACGCGGCGCGAACACCCGTCAGTTGGACGTCTCCTACCGGACGGCCGAAGGCCGGATCGTGGCAGGCGACCGCGCACCGGACGCACCCGTCACCGACTCCAACGGCCGCACCGTGCGGCTCTTCGACCTCTACCGCGGCCCCCATGCCACCCACCTGACGTTCGGCGCACCCGCACCAGACACCCCCCACGCCTACGCGGTCCTGCGCCCCGGCCAAACCCCAACCGGCCCCCATGTCATCGACACCCACGGGCACGCCTACCGCGCATACGACGCCTCGGACGGCACCTGCCTCCTCATCCGTCCCGACGGTTACCTCGGCCGACGCCACTGAGCGAACGCCGGGGCCGGGAGCCGACCGGCGTCAAGGACGCCCCTGGTCGCCGCCCGACGCCTCGCTCAGGCGGTCACCGTCCAGTCGGGTTCCGGCCTGCTTGATCTGACGGGAGATCGGGCTGATCTCCATGCCTTCGACGCCGGGCAGGGTTCCCACGCGTTCGGTGCTGAACTCGAAGAGTCTGTCGAGGTCGTGGCAGTGGACGACCGCGTGGAGGTTGTGCGGTCCGGAGACCGCGGCGGCAAAGCCCACCTCCGGCATCTGCGCCATCGCCCGCCCGACGGTCTTGACCTCGGCCGGGTGGACCCGCATCCAGAGGTTCGCCCGGGCTCGGTACCCGAGGGCGATGGGGGCGATCTCCACGTCGATGTGGACCACCCCATTGGCGAGCAGTGCCTGTAGACGTCTTGACGCTCGGCCCGGGGTGAGGTCGGCCGCGGCTGCGAGGTCGACGAGGCTGGCCCGACCGTCGACGGCGAGGGTCGCGAGCAGCTTCTCGTCGTGAGCGTCGAGCTGTGACGGATGCGCGCGCACGACCGGCCGCTCGGTGAACGGCCGATCGCCCGACCCGGACCCGGATCCGAGGGCGGACTCCTGCTCGGGGGTCAGAGTGCCGGCGAGCGCGGCCCAGTAGTGCCCACGCCCGCCGAGGAATTGACGGAGCATCACGGACGCCTGGAGGTCGAGCACGGCGGCGGTGCGGGGGAGCCGACGGCCGAGAAGGTCGTCGCGCTGCTCCGCCGATCGCGAGCGCACGGCGCAGGTGACCTCGGAACCGGCCGCGCTCAGGGCGACCCAACCGATGTCGTCGCGTTGCGCGAGCGCTTCGGCGATGGCCGTACCGCTGCCCGGCCGGCACCGCAGGCGCACCATCCACCGGCTCTGCCCGAGCGCTCCCGGGTCCACCACCCCGATCACCCGGATCAGCCCGGCCCGCCGCATGCGGCGGTAGCGGCGGGCGACGGTCAGCTCGGAGCCCCCGAGGACCGTCGCCATGGTCGCGAATCCGACCCGTGGATCGATCTGAAGTGAGCGAAGGATACGCACATCTTCGAGATCGAGAGTGATGGAATCTTTGGATTCGTGGCGCACCATAGCGGTGATGTTACAGATTCCACCAGATCCGGGCCGCCGTGCTCAGTGCGTCGCCGAGGCTTGGACGTGCACGACGGAAGGTGCGCACAGACACAACGGAAGGAGCGCACGATGTGCCGTACATGGTTGCCGCGGGGAGCGGGGCACGGGAGCGTGAAGCGATGAGGGTCGTCGCCATCGAAGAGCACTGGAGCACTCCGAACATCGACCAGGCACTGCGGTCGCAGCCGGCGGGTGCCCGCGACGAGAGCGTGGCGTTGAACGACCGCGGGGACATCCCCGCACGGCTGCTCGACATCGGTGCGGGGCGAGTTGAGGCGATGGACGCGGCGGGCGTCGATGTCCAGATCCTGTCGGTCGCGCCGCCGGGGACGCATGGGCTTCCGGCGCGGGAGGCGGTGGCGTTGAGCCGCGAGGCGAACGACCGCGCCAGTGAGGCCGTTCGTCGCCATCCGACCCGTCTGAGGGTCATGACGACCTTGCCGATGTCAGACCCGGATGCGGCGGTGGCCGAGCTCCGGCGGACCGCGAACGCGCCCGGCCACGTCGGGATCATGTCCTACGGCCGCAGCGGTGAGCGCCCGTTGGACGACCCCGCCAACGACGAACTGCTCGCGGCCGCCGCCGAGTTGGGGCGTCCCGTGTTCCTCCATCCGCAG
This sequence comes from Streptomyces sp. WZ-12, assembly GCF_028898845.1. Classification (NCBI taxonomy): domain Bacteria; kingdom Bacillati; phylum Actinomycetota; class Actinomycetes; order Kitasatosporales; family Streptomycetaceae; genus Streptomyces; species Streptomyces sp. WZ-12. Next base: position 468,160 of record NZ_CP118574.1, read on the forward strand.
ATTCCCCCGGACGCGGTCCGAGCGGCGTCCTACCGCGGGTTCGACCCGACCCTCGACCTCGCGTTGGCCACGTTCGGTTGGGGGTGGCACATCGAAGCGGGGCTCGCGGCGCTGCGTCTCATCCTGCGCGGCGCCTTCGACCGTCATCCGGACCTCCAGGTCGTCCTGGGGCACTGGGGCGAGATGCTGCTGTTCGCGCTCGACCGGGTGGACAGCCTCTCCCACGCCGCACCCCGTCTGGAGCGGCGGGTCGCCGACTACTTCGCGACCAACATCCACATCGCGACCAGCGGCATGCTGACCCCGCGGCTGCTCCGCCACGCGCTGGACTACACGAGCGTCGACCGCATCCTGCTCTCCGGGGACTACCCGTTCCACCGGTTCGACGCCGCGACCCTCACCGACTTCCTGCACACGCTTCCCCACCCCACCGACCGACACAAGATCGCCCACGCCAACGCCGAATCCCTCTACGGCCTCGCCCCCCTTCCCTCCCGGGCGGACAACCGGCCGGCGACGGGAACTGCGCACCCTCTCAAGGAGCAGCGATGAACACGGCCTCACCGAACACCACCGTTCTCCTCATCGGCGCCTCGCGGGGCCTGGGGTACGCGATCGCCGCGGAATACCTCGACCGGGGGTCCCGGGTCGTGGCGACCGTCCGCGGTCCGGGCCGCACCGCCCTGCACGAGTTGCAGGACTCCGCCGGTGGCCGGTTGGAGATCGAGCAGGTGGACATCAACGCGCCCGAGCAGGTCCAGGCACTCCGCGACCGGCTGGCTGCCCGCAGCTTCGATCTGCTCTTCGTCAACGCGGGCGTCACCAACCGCCAGGAGGAGACCAGCGCCGACGTCACGACGGAGGAGTTCACCCGCCTGATGATCACCAACGCGTTGAGCCCGATGCGGGTCATCGAGGCGCTCGGTGGGCTCGTCGACTCCCACGGCACCCTCGCCATCATGTCCTCCGGCCAGGGCAGCGTCGCCAACAACGAACGCGGTGGCTTCGAGATCTATCGCGCCAGCAAGTCCGCCCTCAACCAACTCATGCGCAGCTACGCCGCCCGGCACCGCGACGACCACCGAACGCTGTTGCTGATGGCGCCTGGTTGGGTCAAGACCGGGCTCGGCGGCCCCAACGCCCGCCTCACCCTCGGCGAGAGCGTCCCCCGCCTCGTCACGGTCATCGACGCCCAACGCGGCCGCGCCGGCCTGCAGTACCTCGACTACCAGGGCCAGACAGTCGCCTGGTGAAGCGCCGAGGCGTGCGGCCTCGTCCCCTCCGGGGTCACGCGCGGTCGGCTGCGATGAGGAGGTAGTGGAAACTGCCTTCCTTGTAGGCCGTGAGGAAGGCGTCCTCGATGCCGGTGGCCAGGGAGGAACGGGCGCGCAGTTCCCAGTACGGAATGGTCAACGGGGTAAGGTCGGTGACCGCGATGGGGATGAGGCCGTGGGCGGCGAGGGCGTTGAAGTAGGCGCTCCGAGGGTGGATGTTGCAGGTGTAGTGCGAGTCGATGTGGCTGACGGCCTTGGACCGGCCTCCGGTGAGGTCGTTGGAACAGCCGGTGATGCAGACGTAGCGCCCGCCGGGCGTGAGGACGCGGGCGAACTCGGCGAAGGCTTCGTCGAGTTCGACGTACATGGTGGTCTCGTTGGTCCATATCGCGTGCTGTGAGGCGTTCGCCAGTCCGGTGTCGAGCATGTTGCGGAAGTGGAAGCGGACGCGGTCGGCGACGTGGTGCTGTTCGGCCTGGGCGGTGGCGAAGTCGACCTGGTACTGGGAGATCGAGACGCCGGCTACCTGGCAGCCGAAGCGCCGGTGGGCCATGAACGAGGTGCCGCCGCGTCCGGAGCCGGCGTCCAGGAGACGGTGGTCGGGTGCTACCGGGCCGAGTTGGTCCAGCAGCAGGTCGGCCTGTGCGCTTTCCATGCGGTGGAGTTCGCGGATGATCCGCTGGTCCCGGTCCGGTGGGGCCGCGTCCAGTACGGCGGGGTCGTAGGGGCCGATGCCGTAGTGGTGGTGGTAGAGCTCGTCGATGTCGCCGAGCAGCAGGTTGACGCTGTCGTTCTGGTGGGTGTCCCAGTACTCGGCAACCGCCTTCTGGTAGTCGGTGCGCAGCACGGTGGCGTTCTGGTCAGGTGTGGTGGTCATGCTCTGTCCTTGTCGTAGGCGGTCGGTCCGGGGGCGTTTGCGGGTGGTAGCGCGGGCTGGAGCGGTGCCAGGCGAGGCTGCCCGCGCACCAGTCGAGTACGCCGTCGAGGTAGCTGCGCAGTTCGGGTTCGCCGCGGTGCCGCAGGGCGTCGGACTGCTCGTGGAAGCGCCGCATGAGGTCGTTGTGGAGTTCGGCGCTCAGGGTCAGTGCTTCCTTCGGGGTGCATCGACGTTCCTCGACGAGGGCCCTGGGAAGGTTGAAGTCCTCGCCGGTTCCGTGGTGTTCGACGTCGGCGGAGTAGATGTCGTTGGCCACGCAGCTCGCCAGGCCGGCGATGCCGACGGTGTCGTACACCTGCGGGTCGGCCCAGAGGTGGGCCGGGAGGTGGTAGCCGCCGATCGCGTCGATCACGGTCATGCACGGCAGGAAGCTGTTGGCCTGGCGGTTGACCAGGTATTCCGATACCCGCGGCCGGTGGTGGGTGGCGCGCCAGGAGGCTTCCTGGGCCAGCGCGGTGAAGAGGTAGCAGAGGCTGTGGCGGGTCCGGTCGAGCTGGGTGGGGGTGGTGAGGTGTCCCAGGTGGGTGACGGCGGATCGGAGGGCGACCAGGACGGGGTCGGTGCGGGTGGCGTCGTCGAACTCGGCCTCGTAGCGGTCCGGGAGACGGACCTTGCCGAGGACCGCGGCGGCGGTCGCCAGGCGGGAACCGAGGAGGCTGGGCTCGGCTCCCAGGCTGGGGTCGTCGCAGTAGTGGTCATCCATGGCCCAGATGGCCAGCGCGCAGCGGGCCGGCACGGTGAGCCGGTCCAGGTCGTCGGTGCTGGGGTAGCACAGGGTGGCCAGGCTGCCGAAGTCGGCCGCGCGTACCCGTTCGAGCCGGCCGTGGTAGAGGCCGATGCGGTCGGCCCAGGCCACGAGGCGTTCGTTGATTCTGTCTGCGGTCACCGGATCGATGCGCCGCGGGGGTGGGCAGTGGAGGTCGAGCGACTCAACGGCCGTGCTGGCAGCGGATGTTGGCGGGGGTGGCGCGCACCGGCGGGCGGCCGAGGTGCCCAGGCCGGTGGGGCCGCCCAGCGGACTCACAGCGCGTCCGGGGGTTCGTTGTAGTGGCCGACTTCGGCGTTTTCCAGGATGCCCAGTGCGCTGGGCAGGAGGACAGCCACCGAGTAGTAGGTGCTGACGAGGTAGGAGAGCGTCGCCCGGTCGTCGATCCCCATGAAGCGGGCGGACAGGCCCGGTTCGTACTCGTCGGCGAGACCGGTCTGGTGGAGGGCGATCACCCCGCCGTTGTCCTCGCCGGTTCGCAGTGCGAGCACCGAGCTGGTGAGGTTCGCGGAGATGGGGATCTTGTTGCAGGGCAGGAACGGGATGCCGCGCCAGGCAACCACGTGGTGACCGTGGAATTCGGTGCCCGGCGGGCAGATCTTGGCGCGGGTGCACTCCCGGGCGAAGGCGGCGATGGTGCGCCGGTGTGCGAGCAGGAACGTGGTCTGCCGTCGCATCGAGATCAGTTCGTCCAGATCGTCCGGCGTCGGCGGCCCGTGCCGGGTCGAGATCCGTTGCTGGGGGTCGGCGTTGTGGAGCAGTCCGAAGTCGGGGTGGTTGACCATCTCGTGTTCCTGCCGCTCGCGGAGGGCCTCGATGGTCAGCCGCAACTGCTGGTCGGTCTGATCCTGTGGTCCGTTGTAGAGGTCGGCGACCCGGGTGTTGATCCGCAGTACGGTCTGGGCGATGCTCAGCGGGTACTCCCGGGGCGACGCCTCGTAGTCCACGAACGTACTGGGCACCGGCGCCTCTCCGCCGTGGCCGGACGCGATCGCGATGTCCGCCTCGCCCCGCCGCGTCATGGCCGGCCGGGGCCGGGAGAGGTACGCGTCGACGTGGGCGCCCAACTCCGGTGCGGTGGACCGCAGCTGCCGGAAGGCGCGTCGCGGAAGCGTGAGGAGGGTGCAGGCGGTCATCGCCCGGTAGGTGAATTCCCAGGGCCCTTTTCCGGTGAGGTACTGGTCGCCGAAGTAGGACCCTTCGGCGAGTACGCCGTGCGAGACCGACTCCGTGTAGTTGCCGGCACCGATGCGCTCGACCTTGCCACGGGCGATGAGGACCAGTCGATCCCCTTTGCTCGCCGCCCGGGCCAACACCGTTCCCGGTTCCACCTCTTGCTGCTCAAAAGCGTCGGACAGGGCATCGAGTATCGATTCATCGGGGAAGTCCCGGAACAGTGCGATTTCGCGCAGCGTCTGCGGTATCACATGGGCGCGGAGACCCGCGTTGTCGAACTTCACCCTGCCGTCGCCGATCGTGTAGGCAAGGCGTCGGTTGACCCGGTACGTGCCGCCGGGCACGTTCACCCAGGGAAGGATGCGCAGCAACCACCGGGAGGAGATGCCCTGCATCTGGGGAACGGACTTGGCCGTGTGGGCGAGGTTCCGGGCGGCCTCAATGCCCAATGCCGAGGGTGCGACCGGAGGATCTTCCGTCCCCGATATGGATTCCGGCATGGCTGATTCCCCTTCTCAATGCGGGCGTTGGCCGCTTCATGAAGTCCAGTGCGGAAAGGCAGTAGCAACCCGATGGCGGCTACGCGGATAACGGCATTGCAGACACGGCTCAGTGATTACCAGTCAAAGCAGACCCGGCGCATGCGGCAACGGGATACGAGCCATTCGGTGGATCGCGACGCGGTCGCCCATGCCTGACTGGCCTGCGGTCCGGATTTCGCCGGCCTCCGGCCGATCCGGTGTCCTGGCTCGCCCGTGTTCCTAGGGCTGTCGGGAAACGGGTGGGGCGAGGGTGAGGGTCACGAGGTCGTCGACAACGTCGGTGAAGCGGTGGCGTCTTTGGTAGGCGCGGCGTTGGTGCGCTGCGCCCGTGCCGTGGTGTTGCAGGTGGGACGCGAGGGCTTCGAGGTGTCGTAGGTCGTTGTGACGGTGGAGGGCGGTGCGCAGCCACGTCAGGAAGTCCCGCAGATGGTGCTGGGCGGGTTCGAGGCGGTGGTGACGGTGGCTGAGGTTGACGGTTTGGCCGGCGAGGCCGTCGCGGGCCGCTCGCCAGTGGGCGGCCCGCAGGAGGTGCGGGTCGGGCCGGGCCACGGGCTCGCGACGGCGCACGGCGTCCAGGGCCGTCCCTGCCGCGGCGCGCACGAGGGCGGCGAGCAGGATGGTGTGGTTGACGGTCAGTGCGGCGTCGGCGACCCGGATTTCCAGGGTGGGCAGGTGGTGGGAGGGGCGGATGTCCCAGTAGACGCCGCTGTGGTCCAAGATGGCGCCCGTGCTGATCAACGTGGTGACCAGATCGTCGTAGTGGCTGGTGGAGGCGAAGTACGGCGGAGGGCCGGCGACCGGCCACCGGTTCCAGGCGATCGTGCGCCAGCTCGCGTATCCGGTGTCGCGGCCGCCCCAGAACGGGGAGTTCGCGGCCACGGTGATGAGTGCGGGCAGCCAGAGGCGTAGGTGGTTGCTGACGTGCAGGGCCTGGTCGCGGTCGTCGAAACCGATGTGGATGTGGCAGGCGCAGGAGACTTGTTCGTCGTCGAGGGCGGCGAACTGGGCGGCGCTGCGGACGTACCGTTCGCCGGGTGACAGTGGCGGGGGCCCGGCGGGAAGGAGGACGGGGGCGCCGCTGGAGATCAGGCGTGCGCCGCTGGCGGTGGCGGCCTGCGCCAAGTGCAGGCGCATGGCGTGTAGTTGCTCGGCGAGATCGGCCAGGCTGGTGTGTGGTTCGGTGCGGGATTCGACTTGATATAGCGTCAGTTCGGGGGTGACGCGGTCGCCGAGGAGTGGTGAAGCCTTGGCGATGACGGCTTCGGCGACGGGTGCCAGGGTGCGCGTTTCGGGGTCGATCAGGAGGAATTCCTCCTCGACCCCGACGGTCATGGGACCTGCGCGACCCCCGGAAGCGGGGGCGTCGTCAGGACTGGTCAGTTCACCGGTGACTGGCTTCATCTCCGAAGACACAGGGTTCAATGTCCCATCAATGTCTCGGAAGACACAGTATTCAACTTGCCACAGATCTGGTCGTGGCGGTGTGGGACCGGTGAGCCGCCCCAGGCACCAGGCGGGTCGACCGCGTCGAGGAGGACACCGCGGCCGACCGCGTCGACCCGTCCGTCGCGCACAGGGAGGAGCTCAACAACCTCCCCCGGGCCGCAGGCACCACCCACCATGCGTGCGGCATGCGGATTCTGGAGCGCTGTCCGGGCCCGGTCGCGTCGCCGACCGTCGCGCCCAAGGCCGGGTCCCGTGCACGCGGTGCGCGGGACCCGGCCGCTTGCCGATCGGCGCTCACCGACCGCCGGTCGACGTCCTCAGCGGCGGACGCCCGACGGCTTGGGCAGGGTGCAGCCCGCGCCGTTCAGGTCCAGCTTGTTGCCGGCGCCGAAGCACTTGGGGATGGTGTAGGTCTCCTCGGCGTAACCGGTGCCCTGGTGGATCGTGACGTTGCCGTTCGCGTCCACCTCGCACGGGTTGTTGAGGGTGCAGCGCTCGCCGCTCTCGTTGGTGGTGTTGTTGATGGCGGTGACCTTGCCGGTGCTGTTGTCGACCACCGGCGACCCGGAGGTGCCGCCGATCACCTTGCACTCCGGGGTGTAACGGACCGAGTCCTTCCAGGTCCAGTCACCCTCCTTCAGGGTGGGGACGAACCCGTCGATGCCGCAGGTGTACGTCTTCTTCCAGTAGCCGGAGACGACGGTGATGCCGGCGCCCTTGGTGGGGTGGTCGGTGGAGATCTCCAGCGGCTTGATGCCGTACTGCTGCTCGATCTGCGCGTAGGTCGAGCCGGTCTGATACAGCGTCACGTCGGTGTCGGTCATCGTCGAGTAGACGACCTTGGTCGCCTGCAACGAGCCGAGGTCACCCGCCGACTTGTCCAGGACGGTGAAGTCGCGGCTGGAGGGCTGGTCGACTATCACCTGGCCCGCGGACGGCATCCCGCTCTCCAGACAGTGGCCGTTGGTCATCACCAACGCCGGGTCGTCCGGCTGCGAGGTGGGCATCTTGACGATCGAGCCGGAGCAGTCGTCCAACGCCACCGTGCCGGCGAAGTCAACCGCCTTGGTGTGCGGGGGCGTCGGCTTGTGGTGCGCGACGGCGTCGGCCGGGGCGGCGCCCGCCGGGGTTGCGGCGGTGACCAGGGCGGCAACGCCCAACACGGTGGTGGCCAGGGCGCCGACGAGAGGTCGAGACATGTGGGGTCCTCTCAACTCTGGTCCGGAGTTCCACGGCGGCAGGTGCCTCCGTCACTCCGGATTTTGACATGCGCATTGTGTGCCGAAGTGCGGCCCACGGCAATGACCTTCGTGAATCGATGAGAAATCGATGCGGTTGCGACAAGGCCGAGCCCACCGGGCTCCCTGCGTCAACAACCTCGTTCCCGCTTCGCCAACGACACGCCCCGACGCCCTCGACACCGCCCCGTACGGGCTCGCGACCCCACGGGCTCACCGACGTGGCCCAGGCACCCTCCCCATGCGGTTCATCAATCGCATCCGTGCTCCTCCCCACCGGCCCCATTCGTTCGACGCCTTCGGAACTTTTCGGCCCAGCGGGGCATCTCCACGAATACACGCCCCGGCAGGGGGAGTTGGTTCCCATGATGCGTCGAGTTCGTCTGTTACTGCTGACCGCCTTACTTCTGGTGACAGGCGCGGTGATGTCGTCCGCGCCGGCCTCCGCCGTCATCGGCGGGTCGAAGAGCACGTACGGTCCGTGGGCGGTGCGCATGCTCGTTGACGGCAAACCGGCGTGCACGGGGACGGCGGTCACGCCTCAGTGGATCATCAGCGCCTCGCACTGCTTCTTCGAACAGGCACAGCCGATCGCCGACAAGCGGATCTCGTTCCGGGTCGGCAACCTCGACATGCGCAAGGGCAGCACGGTCCGCCCGATTCCCGGCAAACGCGAGGGAAGCGCGCACGCCGACATGATGCTCATCAAGGTCCCGCCGATGAAGGTCCGCACGGCGCCGCTGGCCACGGCCGGCGTCCACTTCGGTCAGGTCGTGCGCCAGTACGGCTGGGGCGCCACCTGCACCGGCGACGAGAACTCCTGCCAGTCCCCCGTGCTCAAGCAGTCGGACCTGCGGGTCGTACGGCAGGACGACCCCCGGTGCGAGGGCCACACCGCGCCGGGCGGCTCGGACTTCTGTATGGAAAAGGTGTCCGGGATTCCCGCCGGCGGCGACTCCGGGGGGCCGGTGATGAGCGTCGCCCGCAACGGCGCCGAAACCCTCCTCGGCGTCTTTAACGGCTCCGACCGCGAGCAGATCGCCGAGGCCGGGGAGGTCTCCCAGCAACTCGCCTGGATCCGCTCGGTCACGCGGCGGTAGCCCGGAGCGGGGTAGGGCCGGGCGGGAACGTACGCCGCCGGCGCCCGCCACCGCGGTTCGCCCTCCGTGCGGAGGTGGACTCCGAGACACGTCCGGCGGTTCAGCACCCGGCTGTGGACTGCCGATACAAGAGCCGGCACGGGAAAGGGAACAAGGGCGACAACGGACGAGGAGCGCGGACCATGGCCGTCATCAACGAGTGGCTGCTGGTGGACAACATCGCTGCCGGGCTCGGCTTCGGCGCCGCGATCGGGCTGGAGCGGCAGTGGCGGGCCCGGATGGCGGGGCTGCGGACGAACGCGCTGGTGGCCGCCGGGTCGGCGCTCTTCGTCCTGTTGTCCAACTACGGCTTCGCGCAGGCCACCAGTGCCGTGGGGTACGACGGTTCGCGGGTCGCGGCCCAGATCGTCTCCGGCATCGGCTTCCTCGGCGCCGGTGTGATCATCCGGGACGGGCTGAGCGTACGGGGTCTCAACACCGCGGCCACGTTGTGGTGTTCGGCCGCGGTGGGCGCCCTGGCCGGTTCGGGGCTGTACGTGGTGGCGGGGCTCGGCACGGCCGCGGTGGTGGGGGCCAACCTGCTGCTGCGGCCCCTGGGCCGGCACTTGGACCGGGAGCCGCGCGGCGGTGCCGAGGTCGCCACCGACTACTACTTCGAGGCGGTGTGCGCCGAACCGGAGGAGGCGCACATCAGGGCCTTGCTCGTCCAGTCCGTTGCGCGGCCCGGCTTCCTGTTGCGTTCGGTGTTCAGCCGCGACGCGGAGGAGGGGAAGGTCACGGTCGCCGCGGAGCTCACCACCGAGCGGCGCGACGACTCCCTGCTCGAAGCGGCCGTCAGCCGGCTGTCGTTGGAGCCGGCGGTCTCCGCGGTGAGTTGGACGGTGGTGGGCCAGCCGGACGAGGACGACCGCTCCTACCGCTCGGAGGACGAGTCCCGGCACCGCGTCCGGGACTGGTTCACGGGGCGTGGGCGCGGGGGGACGCAGCGGTAGTCGACGAGGAGGGGCGCGTCCTTCGGGGCCCGGGCCAGCACGGTGATCAGGACGTTGCGGGCGCGCCGGCCCTCCTGCACCAGGCAGCCGTGCGCTTGGCGGAGGAGGGCCGGGGTCCGCGAGCAGGCGCCGACGTCGAGGTCTTCGTCATCGTGTCGTCGTCATGTCGTCGTCATGACGTCTTGCTCGCGTCTTCCCCATTCCCCAGCCTCATCGCCCCACACGGCCGCATCAGCCCACCAACAGCACCAGCTTCCCGCGCACATGACCGTCCTCGCTGACGCGATGCGCCTCCGCGATCTCGGCGAGCGGGAAGGTCTGCGCGACCGGGAGCGCGAAGCGCCCGGCCTCGATCAACGCGCCGATCTCGGCGAGCACATGGACCGCGCGGCCGGCATCCCCGCGACTGAACCTCACCCCGTGCTCCTGCGCACCGGCGAAGTCGGCGAGCGTCACGACGCGCTCCGGGGCGCCCGCAAGCTCGATGAGCTCGGGCAGCACACCGCTCCCGGCGACGTCGAGTGCCCTCCCGACGCCGTCGGGAGCGAGCGCGCGAACCCGCTCGGCGAGACCCTCCCCGTAGGCGACGGGCTCGGCCCCCAGAGAGCGGAGGTAGTCGTGGTTTGCCGGGCTGGCGGTGCCGATCACGCGTGCCCCGCGCATCGCGGCGAGTTGCACCGCGGCGCTACCGACGCTTCCGGAGGCCCCGTTGACGAGCAGCGTGCCGCCGCTCGCGACACCGAGTTGGTCAAGCGCGCGGGTGGCCGTCTCGATGGCGGCCGGCAGCGCGGCCGCGTCGGCGAAACCCAGCGACTGAGGGATCGGCGCGTAGTGGGACAGCACGGCCAACTCGGCCTGGGCCGCCCCCTCGGCGGAGAAGCCGAATACCCGATCGCCGACGGCCACGTCCGCTACGCCCTCGCCGAGTTCGTCGACGACGCCCGCCGCCTCGTAGCCCAGTGTCTGCGGGAGCCCTTCATCCATCAGGCCCCTGCGCTTCTTCCAGTCACTCGGGCTGACGCCGGCCGCACGCACCGCGATCCGGACCTGACCGGGCCCCGGATGCGGATCGGGGAGCTCCACGATCTCAAGGACCTCCGGGCCCCCGAACTGGTGGAAACGCGCTGCCTTCATCATTCGCTCCGATCTCGCCCCGGGGTGTCGCTCTTGCTGCGCGCCCACGGTGAACGCCGCTACTTCCGCTACCAACACCGTACGTAACGGACGATCGTCTTTCGTAACGGATTGTTGGGCGGGCTCACGAACGCGTCGGCGGATACGGCTCGCCAGCCGCACAACTCCCCTACGAGGTACGTCCGTTGACGGATCAGGCGAGCCAGTCACCGAGAGCCCGGCACACGCGCGACGGCGTTTCGACCGGGGCGAGGTGTCCCACCTCGCCCAGCGTGATCACGGGTGGACTTCCGGGGAGCAGGTCTTGCAACCGGGTTGCCTGGTCGACGGGGATCCAGGGGTCCTGCTCGCCCCAGCCGATCGTCACCGCGCAGCGCACCTGCCGCAGGCGTTCCACGACCGGCCGGGTGTGTACGGGCCGGAGGGCAGCGATCTGGCGGTAGAAGGCCGGCTGGCCCGAAGCTCCGCACCACGGCTGACTCAGTGCGTCCACCCAAGCAGGGGTCAACTGGTGGCGTGCCGCACCGGCGATGTACTCCTTGACCAGGGCCGCGTGGAGTGCGGCGGGGAGCTTCGTGAACACGTCGGCGTGGTCGGCGACCAGTCGGAAGAACGGCGATCCCCATGGGTCGAGAGTCACCACGTCCCAGAGGAACAGGCCGGCGTATTCAGTGTCGTGGAGCAGGTGAGCCCCGAGGGCCACGGCTCCTCCGATGTCGTGTGCGACGACGTGTGGTCGCTCCAGGCCCCAGTGCGCGAGCAGCCGGGCGAACCGCGACATCTGGGAGGCGAGGTCGACCGGCATCGCCGGATCCTTCGTCGACCGGCCGTAGCCAGGCATGTCCCACATGAACACCCGATGGCTGCCGCTGAGGTGTCGTGCGGCCTCCGCCCATACCTCTGACGACCACGGCGTGCCGTGGCAGAACACCACGTCCCTCACGGGAGTCCGGTCCTCGGGAGTCAGTACGTACGTGGCGATGCTCGCCCCGTCGACGGTGACGTGGACGGGTTCCGGCAGTGGCGATTCCCGCGTGCTCGCGCTCATCTTCGAACTCATCCCCGTGCTCACGCTCATGCTGACGCTCATGCCAGGAAGGTAGAACCTCAGGTCGACCTGAGGTCAAGCGAGGAGGGCAGCGATAATGGCCCCATGAAGATCGGAGAGGTCGCGCACCGTCTGGGAGTGGCGGTGCACGTGCTGAGGCACTGGGACGACATGGGTGTCGTCGTGCCCGACCGCACACCGTCGGGCCAGCGCGAATACAGCGAGGAGCATCTCCACCGTCTGCGGGTCCTGCGTGCGTGCCAGAGCGTCGGCATGAGCCTGCCGGAGATCCGACAGGTGCTGCATCGAGCCGAACCCGAGAGGGCGGACGCCATCGCGCGGCAGCTCCACCGGATCCGGGCGCAGCGGGCGCAACTTGAGGACGCCGAGCGCTTCCTCGTGCACGTGATCAACTGCGAGCACACGCTCCTCACCAGGTGCGACGCCTGCAGCGGATACGCCGTGAGCGTCCCCCTACGGGAGGGGAAGCACGTGACGCCGCGCACAACTCCCCGGCGCCCGTGAGGCGTTCGGGTCCTGAAACGCGTTCGACGCCCCGGGCTGCGGGGCGCCGACGCTTTCACCTACCGACGTTCAGCGGGTGGCCGCGCCGCCGAGGGCGTTGGTCCTGGACGCGAGGTCGTTCTTCGTAGCCAGGCTCTTGGCGACCTTGTCCGCCCCGTTGACGATCGCCCTGATGTCGACGATGCCCCCGGGCTTCGTCACGGTGGACTTGCTGACCGTGTCGCTGTCCAGCAGCGGCTTGTCGTGACCGTGCGGCACGGGAGCGGAACATGCCGGCGACACCGCTCCCAGGGCCAGCGCGACTCCGACGACACCCGCATTCGACATCCGCCCCAACATCCGCCTTTCGAACGGGAATTCACTGACTCAACCACCGTCCACGGCCCGTCACGCGGAACGGCTCCGGACCCGGTTTGTCTAATCGGCCCCGCAGCGGTCATGCTGACCACCCTCCTGATGGCCAATCGGAGGGGGCGCGGCGGAGCCTGGGGTCCGCCGCGCCCGCCGGCCGGGTCGGTCGACGGCCACGGCGGCCTCGTCCGTCACCTCCCGGACACCTCCAGTCCGCGTCCGCTCCCGTGCGTCGTTAGTACTGCAACCGCATTCGGGGGTTGTGGCCTCGGCGTTCGTCGTGGGATCGGCGGGATCGGGCATGGAACCCAGCTACTCCCTCGGGCCACGATTCGACCTGCTCAACCGTCACCACATCAGCACGCCGTCACGCCAACGAGACCCGGCAACGTCCGTCGGGCCAGGTGGCCTCCGGCGCCAGGAACCCGCGTGGCGCTGATCCACGGTTCATTACACAACGATTACACGGTCATCAACTTGCGCTTCTACGGTGACCGTTATGAAACGAAAGTTCGCACGCAAGACATATGGCACGGTAATTGCCGCCTGTGCCGCTCTCGGCGTTCTTGTCCCCTCTGCTCCCAGTGCGGCAGCCGCGGAGAAACCGGTCATCGACGTAATGGTGCTTTACACCCCGAGTGCGGAACGGGACGCCGGGGGCGAGCAGGGGATACGGGACATCGTTGAGCGGTCCGTCGACTACACCAACCAGGCTTTCGACAACAGTCAGGCCCATGCCGGGGCCCGCATTGCGGGTGTCGCGCCGGCCCCGGACTACGGACCGGGAGAAATCGACGACAACCAGCGCGGCTACGAGTACCTCTGGGAGGCCCCGGAGTCAGTGGCACAGCTGCGTGACCAGCACCGCGCCGACGTGATCGCGCTCATCGGAAGCGAGGTCGGCGGCTTCGCCTACGTCGGCGACCGCGGGCGCCCACTGCCGCCCGAGAGCCAGGGGACGGCGGGCGCCAGCATGCTGCTCGGCCAGCAGATGATCGACAAGGAACCCGACGCCTTCGCCCATGAGTTGGGGCATCTGCTCGGCCTCGATCACGACCGCTACGTCAACCCCCAGGATCCGGGCGACGGCTACGATCACGCCCGCGGATACGTGGCGCCCAGCAAGAAGTGGCGCACCATCATGGCCTACGAGAACGAATGCCTGGACGCAGGCACCTCCTGCGCGGTCGTTCCGTACTTCTCCAACCCGAATCTGGACATCGACGGCGAACCGCTGGGTGAACCCGCCGGCCGGGATGGCCAGGCCGACGCCGTGAGCATGATCAACGAATCCGCCACCATCGTCGCCGCCTACCGATAGCCGGGCACAAACACCCACCGATGCCACTCTGCACATGGGCGAAGGGGGGCACCCGTGGGTGTCCCCCTTCGCCCATGCCTCCTCCAACTACCAGGTGCGGTTGCAGTATTGGGCACGCCGACCCGCGCCCATGCCCGGCCGCCGGCGGGTGGGGAAGGGAGGGCGGGCCGGGCACGGGCTGGTGAGAAGGAGGCGCTGGGAGCGGGTGCTACGCGGGAGTTGCTCCGCGACGGCGGCGGTGGAGGAGGTAGGCGCCGCCGCCGAGGAGGAGGCCGCCGCCTGCCGCCGCGACGGTTGCCGCGACGGAGGAGTCGGGCGCCGAGTTCGGCGCGGCGGCCGCGACGGATCCCGTGCGCGGGGAGAAACCGCCGAGCTTTCCGGAACGCTGGTACTCCGAACCGGCCAACTTGTCCGCGTACCGGGTGTGGACGAGCTTCCGATACGCCTGTGTCGTCACCCCATGGGTGCCGACCGACTGCCGGGCGCTGTCGTTGAGCGGCAATATCCGGTCTCCCGACAGCTTGTACCAGGCGGCGATCTGCGGTTCGGTGAAGACCGCGGCGCCCCCGGCCCGGTGCGTGTACGTCAACTCATCCGCGCCGGAGAGGATGTTGGCGACGACCCACTTGTGGGTGCGGGCGTCGCGCACGGTCCACACCGTCGCCTCCTCGCCGGTCGCCGAACGGGCCTCGGCGGCCAGGTAGGAGAATCGGGCGAGCGGCGCCGACGCCCGGTCACCGCGGACGAAGCCGGGGTCCAGGGAGTAGACGGGCACCGCGGAGCCGACCAGTTCGGGTGCCTGTGCCGCGGCGTCCTGTGGCGTCACCCTCACGTCGGCCACGGTGCCGCGCTTCGATGCCCGGTGCTCGCGCAGGTGGACGAAGAAGGAGGCCAGTCTGTCCGTGGTGGCCTGGCTGCCGAGCGTCTGATCGGCCGCGGCGCGGTCGGCCGCGTTCACCGAACCTGCCAGTGTGGAAGGGGAGTTGTCGGCGGCGTGGGCGGTGGTGGGGGGTAGCAGCGCGAGTGCGCAGAGGCCGGCGGCGAGCGCGGCGCCGCCGATGCGGTGGAGACGAGAGGGAGAGTTGTCGGTCATCGCACTCACTTCTCTCCGTACAGGGACTCGGCCCAGTTGAACTGACCGTTGCTGACGTAGGTCGAGTAGTCCATCTCGCCGTAGCGGGGGTTGGAGGGCCAGGGATCGGCGTACAGCATCGTGTTGCTGGCGGAGTCGTAGCCGTACAGGACGTTTGCGTGGCCACCGCCCGCGGTCCAGTAAATGCCGACCTCCACCGGGGAGTTGGCGTCGATGGACGAGGTGACCGTGGAGAAGGGGATGACGCCCGTGACGTTGCCGGGGCTCATGCCAAGACCGGACCAGGCGTTCTGCACGTCGGTGAGCTCGCCGGGCTGGTTGGGGCAGGACGAGCCGCCGTCCTGACCGTGCGCGAGGTTGCAGAACGTGTTCTGGTCGGTGTCCTTTCCGTAGCCCAGGTGTTGGGCCACCGACAGGCCCGTCGCCACCCAGCACCACTCGTCCTGCTCCTGGGTCAGCTCGGTGAAGTCGAGCTTGGAGTCGTGGTTCCGTGCCTGTCCGGCGGGCGCGGCCGAGGCCGAGCCGGCCAGTGGCAGGGCCAGGAAGGCGGCGGCCGCGAGTCCGGCGAGCACCTTGGGGCGACACCGCCGCGGTGTCGGGGGCGCTTGGGTGGCTCTCAGCGGTGTCCTGCGATTCCGCAGAATCATGGAGACTCCTTCTCGCCCGGCTGATGTCGCCGGGGCCAAGATGAGGGGAGGGGCCGTCGAGGTCGTGTCGTGGGGCCGCACCGCACCTCAGGTGTGGGCGGGAACTCGTCGGCCGGCTGGAGACGAACGACGCCACGGTGGGGTCGCCGGGACCCGGCCGGGAACCCCCTTGCCCTCAGAGCAAGGGGATCTCCGGTACCCCCCTTATGACGCCGGAAAATGGCCAACCTGGCTGATGGCCAGGGTTGTTGGGGAACCGGGGTCCAGCGGGTGGCGCCGTCGGGCTCACCGCGGCGGGGCGTTCTCCGGTGCGTGTGCGGTGTGCCGGTGCAGTCCGATCAGCTCGGCGCGCGAGCGGATGCCCAGCTTGCGGTAGACGCGGGTGAGCGTCGACTCGATCGTCTTCGCCGACAGGAACAGTTGGGCGGCGATCTCACGGTTGGTGGCCCCGTCGCCGGCCATCTGCGCCACCCGCCGCTCGGCCGGCGTCAACGCCCGCCACCACGCCGTCGGTGCCGCGCCGCTGCCCGCCGCCTCCACGCTGCCCGTGATCCGGTACAGCTCGGTACGGGCCCCATCGAGCCAGGGGTGTGCCTCGGCCCGCTCGAACACGGCCGCCGCGTCCTGCCAGCAGGTCAGGGCCGCCGTGACGTGTCGTCGGCGCCGCTCCACGCTGCCCAACGCCAGCAGATCGCGGCCGTGTTCCAACGGCAGTCCCAGGCCCTGGTGGCGTTCGGCCGCCTCCCGCAGGGCCGACACCGCTCCGGCCAGATCGCCGGAACCGGCGCGTACCAATGCCTCGGCCCGCAGCAGTGACATGGCGGTACCGGTCCGTCCCAGTCGGAGTGCGGTGTCGCGTACCTCGTCGATGACCGCGGCGGCCCGGTCGTGCTCGCCGGCCGCGATGAGCGCCTCGGCGAGGTCCGACGTCCACGGCACCGGGACGGGGTCGACGATGCCGCGGCTGCGGGCGATGGAGCGCGCCCGGCCCAGGCAGTCCACGGCCGCCCAGGCGTCCCCCGCCCGCATCCGGACCTGCCCCAACAGGCAGAGGGCGAGCGGGAGATAGATGAGGTCCCGCTCGGCGTCCGCCACCAGGACGCTCTCCTGCGCCAGCGCGGCGGCCCGGTTGAGGTCGCCGCCCGCGGCCTCGGCGACGGCCGCCGAATAGCACGCCTGCCCGAGGTGTGCGCCCAACTCGCGGGCCCGGCCGAGTGCCTCGCGCGCGACGGTCATCGCCCGTCCGCAGCGACCGGCCCGCACCTCCACGTCGACGGCCGCGCACAGCAGGAAGATCCTGCCCTCGGCGTCGCCCGACGTCTTGGCGCGGAGCAGCAACGCGTCGAGTTCTGCGCCCGCTTCGGTGAGCTGGTCGGCGAAGAAGTCCAGCCTGGCCTTGATCGCCCGGGGTCCGTTGTGGCTTCCGAACCAACTGATGTCCTGCGGCAGGGCCAGCGCGCGGGCCAGTGGTTCGGGGGCGTCGGTGCGGCCCAACAGCGTCCCGACGAACGCCTGGAGCGCCAGGGCCAACACCTCGGTCCAGCGGTCGCCGGCACGCCGCGCCCAGGACGCGGCCCGGTCGGCCTCCGCCCAGGTGACGGCCGCGTCCCCGTCGGCGATATGGGCCTTGCAGGCGCGCAGGTAGTGCAGGCGGGCCCGGTCGCGTGGTGCGCCGCCGGCGTGTGCGAAGGCTTCCGCGAAGACCTCGTCCAGGCCCGACAGAGCCTGGTCGGCGGCGGTGATGAGGAGGATGCGGGCGCGTACGTGACGGCCCGGGGTGTCGGCGTCGGCTGCGGCGCCCAGGGCCAGTTCCCGGCACAGTTCGTGGTCCCCCGCCGCGTAGGCGTGCGCTGCGCCGGCCAGCAGGCGTGCGCAGCGGCGGCCGGCGAAGCGTGCCGGGGTGCGCGCCGCGGCGAGGCGGGCCAGGGCGGCCGCCGCCTGGGGGGCGCCGTGCCTGGCGGCCTCTTCGGCGGCGTCGGCCGCGAACGCCGCCACCTCCTCATCGGGTTCCGTACCGGCCAGTGCCAGGTGGCGGGCGCGCTCGGCACGGTCGGTGGTCACCGCCCCCAACCTCGCGTGCGCGGCCCGCCGTTCGGCCGCGGTGGCACGGCCGTACACCGCGCAGGCGAAGAGCGGGTGGGCGAACCTGAGACGGTCGCCGTCCTCGTCCGCGACGAGCACGCCGGCGGCGAGGGCGTGCCCGACCGTGTCGGCCACCGGGTCACCGCCGGACGGCGTCGGGGGACGGCCGCTCGACGTGACGGCCGTGTCGTCGGCCCGCCCACTGTCGAGCGCGGGGCGCGCGGTGCCTGCGGCGGCGGCGCAACGCAGCAGGCCGGTGCTGAACCGCGGGGTGCAGGCGGCCGTCAACAGCACCTCCCGGCCTTCCGGTCCGATGCCCGCCAGTCGCTTCGCGAGCTCGCGGCGCACGCGAGTCGGGACGGGCAACGGCCGGTCACGGGAGGGCAGTTGGGCTTGGCCGTCGAGCGCCCGAACGATCTCCAGGGCCTCGCCCGGGTTCCCCGAGCACGCCTCGTGCACCCGGCGGACCAGCCACCCGGGCAGCGCGGGGCCGTCCCGGTCGCCGAGCATCTCCCGCAGTTCCGACAGACCTGCCGGCGGCACCTCGAACTCCCGCACGGGGTCGGGGCAGAAGGCCGTGCCCGCCAGCGCCCCCTGCCCGCCGACGGAGGTTTCCGCTGTGAGCACCCGTACTCCGGACGCGCGCAGGCGGCGCGCGGCGTACCGGAGGATTTCGGCGCTCGGGCGGTCCACCCAGTGCGCGCCGTCGACAGCGAGGAGCACCGGGCCGTCGCGGGCCAGTCCGCGGAGCAGCGCGAGCGCGCCCAGCCGCAGGGCGAGCGGGTCCGGCGCATCCGTCGCCGGGGGCTCACGGCGCAACACGACGCGCAGCGCGGACCGTTGCGGCACGGACAGCCGCGCCAACTCGTCGTCGGCCAGCGGGTCGAGCAGATCGGCGAGCGCCGCGTACGTCAACTGCCCCTCGGGTGCGCCGGGTTGGGCGTACAGCACGGTCTCGGCGCGGGCGCGGGCGGCGTCGACGAGGCCGCCCAGGATGTGTGAGGTGCCGATACCGGCGGGGCCGTGCAGAACGGCGCTGCCACCGTCCGCGAGGTGCAGACGGGCGGCGCGCTCCATGTCCTGCCGCGCCCCGGGATCTCCAGGATCCCCGGGATCATTACCCACCACAGGCGATCCTCACAGGGTTCCGAGGGCCCGGAGAGGCAGCCCCTCGCACCCTCTGCCGGAAACCGACCCATCGATCAACCGACCCGCCAACTCCATCATGTTCATGCCATGTTGTTCGGAAGTCAACATTCGCGGGGCGGCGCACGCCCCGGCCGCCCCGCCCAACGGTGCGCCGAGGAGGAGCACCACGGGCGGCGCGACCCACAACTCAGGGGGACCCGGCAAACGGCCCAGGCCCCGCTTTCGGCGCCAGCGGGCTCCGGCTCGCGGCAGCACCCCTCTCACCTGGGATTTATCACGGTAGGTAACTGCGCCCTTCACCCGATCGCCACATCGCGTTAGCTCAGGCTGCCACTCGTTGGTGTGATGCCTTGGGGAGCTCTCCGGCCCGAGTGTGGAGGTCCGCATGATCCCTTTCTCGATGCGCGCCGTGTCCATGCGTGCCATGTCGACGGGCGCCCTGGCGGTGGCGATCAGCGTGCCCGCGGCTGCCGCCGCGCTGTTGGCCCCCGAGATGGCTCCCGCGCTGCACGCGCAGTCCCGTGCCAATCTCGATGCGTCGATGCAGGGTGAGGCGTACGCCTACGCCACCTACTCGCTCTTCGCCGACCAGGCACGCGCCCAAGGGCTGCCCTCGGTACGGCAACTGTTCCGGCGCACGGCAGCGGTGGAGTTGTGGGAGCACTTCGCGAAGGAGGCCGAGCTCCGCGGTGTGGTCGGCGGCAACACGGCCAACCTGCAGTCCGCGATGAAGGACGAGGAGTCCCGATCGCACGCGATGTACCCCGCTTTCGCCCGTCAGGCCCGGCAGGACGGCGACACCATCGCCGCCCGGCTCTTCGAGGAGATCGCCAGGGACGAGAGCGCCCAACAGGCCGCGTCCGCGAAGGCGTTGGAGGTCATCCGCACCGGCAGGGGCGCCATCCCGACGCCCCCCGGCGTCAAGCCCGTGACCGTCCAGGCGGGAGCGCCCAAGGTCCGCGCGGCGCGAACCAGGCAAAGCCTCAGTGCCGCACAGCACAGCGAGGCCATGGCGTCGGCCAAGTACGCGCAGTTCGCCAAGGCGGCGGCCGCACACGGCAACCCGGCGTTGGCCCGCCTTTTCACCGTCACGGCCGACGCCGCACTGCGCGAGCACTTCGCCGGCGAGGCGCAACTGGCCGGCACCGTCGGCACCACCCGCGAGAACCTCATCACCGCCGTCAACGTCGAACAGTACGAGTCCCGCATCATGTACCCCACCTATGCCCGCCAGGCCAAGGCAGCGGGCGACGCCAAGGCGGCGGAGCTGTTCGCCCACAACGCCAAGGCGGAGGCCGGCCAGGCCCGCGCCTTCGACACCGCCCGCAACCAACTCCGCTGACCGCCCTGCGACTTGATGCCCATGGCGTGCCCGGCGGCTCACCTCCGCGGTACGACGGCGACCGGGCAGCAGGAGTGGTGGAGCAGGGCCAGCACGGCCGGGCCGAGGGGCATGGGCGAACGGTGTGGTTGTCGACCGATGACCAGCAGGCCGGCCCGCGAACCGGCTCTCAACAGAACGGCGGCAGCCCTTCCTTCGACTACCCGCTCGACCGTGTGGACCTCGGGGAACTTCTCCCGCCACGGGACCAGCCCGGCCCGGAGCGGTTCGCACTCGTCCGCGGCACGCACGGCGTCCTCCCGGTGATCGGCGCGGGGAGTGTCCAGTCCACCGGGAGCGGTGCCGGGCATCCAGGCATGGACCGCGCACAGGCCCACGCGATGAGCCTCGGCCGCGGTGAACGCGTAGTCCAGCACGGCTTCGTCAGCGCCTGGTTCCCGCACGCCGACGACGATCTCCCGGGCGGGGACCGCGGACCGCGCGTCCTCACGGACGGTGACCACCGGGCACTCCGCTCGTCCGAGGACCCGCAGGCTCACCGATCCCAACAGGAATCCCGCTATCGCGTCGTGTCTGCGGGAGCCGAGCACCAAGACGGCGGCCGTACCGCTGCGTTCGGCCAGCGCGTCAGGCGCCTCCTCGCCGACCAGTTCGGGCACGACGTGCATTCCCGGGTGCAGCTCCTCCACCACGGCTTCGGCCCGCACCAGCACCTCGGTGCCGTGCCGGCGCAGATCGGCCTCTTCCCGCGCGAGCGAGGCCGGCCAGTGCGCGGCGGACCAGGAATGCAGGAGGTGCAGGGGCAATTTCCGAGCGGCTGCCTCCGCGACGCCCCAGCGCACGGCCGGCGCGCTGTTGCCGGTACCGTCCAACCCGACCACGACCGGGCCGTCCATGTCGCACCTCCAGGGAGTCGTTCGTCGGGCGGGCCCGGGGCCGGCGCCGGCGGGGTGGCCGGTGCGAACGCCGGCAGCGGGGCGGTGGCGTGTCGGGTCTCGCCCTCGACGTATCGGCCCCGCCGCGTCAGGAGACATCGGCCAACCACGCCGCGCCCCGCCCCTCGCCACCGCGCGGGTGTCCTTCCAGAAGACGGCCGTTCACCAGCTCCGGGGGAATCCGGATGAAGGTGTCCTGTGCCACCGCCACCCACGAGCGGAGTCCCACCGCGCGCAGCCGTTCCTGCTCCTTCGGGTCGGTCACCACCGCGGCCCGTCCGATCACGCTCACGCTCCACCCCGACCGCGCGGCCTCGTCGAACCAGTCCGCCTCGAATGCCACGACGGCCCCGTCGACGGCGTGTGCCAGGCGCGACAGGGCGGACGTCCGCAGGACCACGGCGTGGTCCTGGTCCAGGGAGAAGTTGACCGGCAGGACCGCGGGCAACGCCTCGTGCGTGTACACCAGGCGTCCGATGGGCACCAGGGTCAGGCGCCGCAGACACTCCTGGCGATCCAGCATTCGCAAGCCGTTCTCCCGCTCCATGCCCGCATCGTCCGCGGAGGGTGTCGGCGGGGCATAGGGCCGGTGGTCCTCGGCCGTTGGGCAGATCGGGCCCGCCTGGTGGGGCCTCTCGCCGCCTGCCGGGATGTCGCCGCCCCCGGCCCTAGCCGGTGGCGAAGGGCCGCCCTTCAGGTCAGGTCGGCCCCTGCCCGCGGATGCCCGGTGGGGCCTCGTCGCACTACCGTGAGTGGTGTGGCCGGGTCAGCCGGACCCGGCGCAGCGGAGCATTGTCGTGGCAGAGCGATCCGGCCGGGCGAACGGTCTGCGTGCACTGGGGCACACGCTGCCGCAGGACCTGCTGGAGCGCCTGCACACCGTGCAGGCGACGGCCGGTGGGCCCCACCACCTCCTGCTCGAAGCCATTCTGTCGGTGGGCACGGGGCTGGACGTGCAGCAGGTCCTGCGCCAGATCGTCGAGGCCGCCGCCGTCGTCACCGACGCGCGCTACGGCGCGCTGGGGGTGATCGGCGCGGACGGCAGGCTCAGCCAGTTCCTGCCGGTCGGCCTCACCGATGAGCAGTTCGCGGCCATCGGCGCCCTGCCGGCGGGACACGGAATCCTCGGCGAGCTGATCCGCCACCCCGTACCGCTACGGCTGGAAGAACTGGGCCGACATCCCGCGTCCTACGGCTTCCCACCGAACCACCCGGCGATGCACACGTTCCTGGGGGTGCCCATACGCGTCCGGGACGAGGTCTTCGGCAACCTCTACCTCACCGAGAAACGCGGCGGCGGCCCCTTCACCGACGAGGACGAGACCGTGCTGGCAACGCTGGCGGTGGCCGCCGGAGTTGCCGTCGAACACGCCCGGCTCTACGAGGAAGCCCACCACCGCCAGGAGTGGTTGGAAGCCAACGGCGACATCGTGTCCCGACTGCTTCCGGGCGCGCAGGAGAAGGACGTGCTCTCGACGATCGTCGACCACGCCGCCCGCATCCTCTCCGCCGACCTGGCGGTCCTGGCCCTGCCGATAGGCAGCGACCGCCTGCGCATGGAGGTGGCGTCCGGGGTCGACGCCGACGCCCACCGCGGTCTGGTCCTCCCCCGCCGCGGATCGTTCTCGGGCGCCGCGCTCGACGCCGAACGCCCCTTGATCAGCGAGGACATCGAGCACGACCCGAGGGTGACGGCCGGCCCGCCCCGCTGGCAGGGGCTGGGGCCCGCGGTCGCGGTCCCCATGACCACCCGCGCCCGACTCCGCGGCGTCCTCCTCCTGGCCCGGTTGCGCGGACGCGCGCCGTTCACCGCCCCGGAGACCACTCCCCTGCTCACGTTCGCCGGCCAGGCCGCCCTCGCCATGGAACTCGACGAACAACGCTGCGCCGCGGAGCAGGTGACCCTGCTCAAGGACCATGACCGGATCGCCCGCGACCTGCACGACCTGGCGATCCAACGGCTCTTCGCCATCGGGATGACCCTCCAGAGCACCGTCCGCTTCGTCGAGCACCCCGAGGCGAGCGAGCGCCTGTTGCGCGCGGTCGACGACCTGGACGAGACCATCAAGATCATCCGCTCCACCATCTTCGGGCTCCGCCCCCGCGACCCGACACCCGGTAGGCAGCGCCTACGGGCACGCACCGTCACGGCAGTGGAAGAAGCCTCCCGCGCACTGGACTTCACCCCCTCCCTCCGAATGGAAGGACTTCTGGACACCGACGTACCGGACGAGCTCGCCGAGCAGGTCCTGGCCGCGCTCGGCGAGGCGCTCAGCAACGTCGCCCGGCACGCCCACGCCAGCGCGGCGGACGTGGCCCTGGTCCTCCGCGACCGACGGCTGACCCTCACCGTCACGGACAACGGGGTGGGCATCCCCGAGCACAACAACCGGCGCAGCGGCCTGCGCAACCTCGCCCAACGCGCCGAAGAGCTCGGCGGCACCATGGCCGTCGACACACCGGAGGACGGCGGCACCCGCCTGGTCTGGTCGGCGCCCGTCCCCGAGTAGCCGCGGTCCCCGCCCGGGACCCACGACAACGCGCCCCGCCTCCCCCTACCGTGCGCTCCTCATGGCCTCCGCTCCCCAACTCGCGGCGCGGCAGCGCCGGTTCCATGGCCGCACAACTCGCCCCGCCGACGCACCGGACGCCCCGCCGCCGGAACAACTCGTCGAAATGCAGGCGTCGTTGCACGGCCTCCGCACCGTGCCGCGGCTCCACCTCCGTCAAGAGGAGGAGGCGCACCGAGGGTTACTTCTCGCTCTCCTCCTGAGGTTCGTCTTTCTCATGCCTGCCGAGACCGGTGGTGGGTAGGCCGAACTGCTCGGTGTCCAGGGGCTCATGGCGTGATCGTCAGGACCTCGTCCACCGGTCGGCGCGGTGTGCTCGGGCCGTCGGGGCCGTAGCCGAGGCGCAGGATCATCTGGACGTGGCCGGCGCCGGAGCGCGGGTCGCGCAGCAGCCAGCGCAGGTCGGGCCATTCCAGGGGCTGGGTGGCGAAGGAGCTGGCGAGCCCTTGGCGGGTGGCGAGGAGCAGGACGCGTTGGAGAGCCTGGCCCGCGCGCAGCCAGTCGGCCGGGGCGTCGTGGGTGGTGCTGAGGGAGGCCAGTTGCGGGCTCTGCTCGAAGTCGGCGTAGGGGCGTCCGGGGATCGGGCGGCGGCCGGCGAAGTCCCGTAGCGGGGCCGCGCCGCCGCGTTTGGCGGGGCCGAAGGCGGACTCGGGGATCCCGTCCGCCGGCGATGCGGCGGAGGTGTCGCGGGTCCAACCGCGCTGTTCGACCTCGCGGCCGTCGTCCATGCGGTCGTAGCCCTCCGCGTGCAGGATGAGGTCGAGCACGGCCTCGCGGTGCGGGGTGGTCAAGAACGCGAGGGCCGCCCCTTCCCCGGCCGCCGCGTCGACCAGGGCCGCACGGAGGCCGTCCGGGATGCGTCGCTCGGTGAACGGAAGGCGGCTGGTGTGCCGGGCGCGGATCGCGTCGTGGAGGCCGGAGAGGCCCACCTCCAGGGGGCCGTGCGGCACGTCGAACCGCACGGACGCCAGGAGCGTAGGGGTGCGCGGGGCCGGCAGCAGCGTGGTGACGGTGCGGTGGCCGACGTGTGCCGCCGCGACGCGGAGGTTCAACAGGGCCGCGCCGCAGCCGAGATGGAGCTCACGGGTGGTGGGATCGGCCAGCGGCAGCGCGCGGTCCAGGTCGGCCAGGAGCACCATGGTGCGCGACGCCCGAGAGTACTCGAAGAGCCACGGCTGGGCGTTGTGCATCGAGGGCGCCGTGACCGCCTCGGCCACCAGCGACCTGACGGCCGTGTCATCGAGGGTGGAGTGGGTGAGCACCGGGAGCCTCCCGGACGGTGTGGTCGGCAGGGTCCTCTTCAGCGTCGCGGAGCGCCCTCGTCGTGGTCAGGGGCCATAGGGCCCCTGACCGGGTGCCGGTCGGCCCGTCGGGGACGGCCGGCCGGTCGATGGGGCCGAGTGGCTCATGCCGGACCGCGCACCGCAGCGGCCACGCTGGAGATACGGCCGCACCGCCGGTCACCGCGTGGAAGGAGCCGGAGATGGAGCACCGCACGGTAGGTGAGCTGATGACTCGGAAGGTCGCGAGCGTGCGGATCGACACTCCCTTCAAGGAGATCGTGCAGGCGCTCGCGGACAACGCGGTGAGCGCCGTGCCGGTGCTCGACAGCCTGGGCAGGCCGGCCGGCGTGGTCTCGGAGGCCGATCTGCTGCGGAAGGCGGCGGACCGGCCCGATCTGTCCGGACTGACGGCGCTGCCTCATCTGGAGGCGTGGGAACGGGCCCGGGCGGAGGGGCGCACCGCCGGAGAGCTGATGTCCGCTCCGGCGGTGTGCGCCCACCCGGAATGGACCGTGGTGGAGGCGGCACGCCTGATGGAGGTGCAGCACGTCAAGCGGCTTCCCGTGGTCGACGAGACGGACGCTCTGCTGGGCCTCGTCAGCCGCGCCGACCTGCTGCGGGTCTTCCTGCGCAAGGACGGGGCGATCCGGGAGGAGATCCGGCGTGAGGTCATCGGGCGCACGGCGCGGCTGGGTGCGGCGGGCGTGACGGTCGACGTCCAGCGGGGGCAGGTGGCCCTGCACGGCAGCGTGGCGGACCCGCTGCTGGTTCCCGTGCTGGTGCGGATGTGCGAGAGCGTCGACGGGGTGGTGTCGGTCTCCGAAGACCTGAGGTCGCCCCCGTCCGAGGAAGGCCGGTCCCCGTGATACAGAACGTCCTCACCGTCGGCGTGGACGGCACGCCGCACGCGCTGGCCGCGGCGCAGTGGGCGGCGCACGAGGCGCGGCTGCGGCAGTCCCGGCTGCGGCTCCTGACCGCCTGGCAACCGCTGACGGCGCAGTCGCGCGGTGCCGCTCCGTGGGTGCAGGAGATGCCGCACTGGCCCGACCGCGTCATCGAGGAGGCCAGGTCCGCGGTCGAGGCGGCGGAGCCGGGGGTACCGGTCGAGGCGGTTCTGGTGCGCGAGCGGCCGCTGGACGCCCTCACCGAGGCCGCCGAGCGGGCGGACCTGCTGGCCCTGGGGTCCCGTGGGCTTGGCCCGGTGGCGCGCTTCGCGCTGGGCGAAACCGGCCTTGACCTGGTGCCGCGGGTCGCGGTCCCGATCGTCCTGGTAAGGGCCCAACAGGACAGTGCGGCGGCCGAGGAAGCGGGCAGCATCGGCGTCGGCGTCAGCCTGCACGACGCCGGCGAGGGGCTGCTGGCCTTCGCCTTCGAGGCCGCCGCCCGGCGGGCCGTCCCGCTCCGTGCCGTGCACGGCCGGAACCTGCCCCCGTTCGCCGACGACCGGGACGGCGCCGCGGAGCGGGCCAGCGCCGAGGAGGCGGCTCGATGTGCGCGGGAGGAGCTGTCCGAGGCGCTGCGACCGTGGCGGGAGGAGTTCCGGGACGTGCGGGTGGAGGAGCAGGTGGTGCTGGAGAGCCCGGCGCCGGCCCTGTTGCACGGTGCGGCGGGATGCCAGTTGCTGATCGTCGGCCGCCCGCACCTCGGCCGCCTGCCCCCGCGCATCGGCCATGTCGTCCATGCGGCCGTCCACCACGCGCCGTGCCCCGTGGCGATCGTGCCGCACGGCTGAGCCCACGGCGGAGACGAGAACATGGCGGAGTCGAGAACTTGGCGGGGACGAGGGCTTGTTGAGGGCGAGGGCTTGTTGGGGACGAGAACGCAATCGTGCGCCGAAGGAAGGTGTGCCCGATGACGAACGACCAGGCATCCGGCTCCGGTCCCGAGCCGGCGCGGCCGTGCAGCGATCTGGGGCGGCGCGTGGCGCTGCACCGGCAGCAGTTGGGGCTGACCCGCGAGGACGTCGCGGCCCGGGCCGGCGCGTCGCCCGGCTACCTGGAGTACATCGAGGAGCGCGCGGCCGAGCCGAGCATCGGGTTCCTGCTGCGCCTCGCCGGTGCGCTCAACACCACGGTCGCCGAGTTGACCGGCGGCACCGTCGATCTCCCTCCGGGCTTCGGCAAGGCCGGCGCGCATCCGGAGGTGCTCGCGCTCGGCCCCACCGAATGCCGGGAGTTGCTCTCCACCCACGGCGTCGGCAGGGTGGCCGTCACCCTCGACGGCGCCCCCGCCGTCTTCCCCGTCAACTACTCCGTCATCGACAACGTGATCGCCTACCGCACCCAGGCGGGCTCCGGCCCGTCCGCCGCGGCCGGCCACCAGGCCGCGCTGGAGGTCGACCACCTCGACGACGCCTTCAGCCAGGGATGGAGCGTGCTCGCCGTGGGACCGGCCGAGGTGGTCACCGGCTTCTACGAATCCCGCAAGTTCGAGGAGCAGGCGTACTCGGCCCCTTGGGTGGGCAGCGGCCGGTATCAGTGGATCGCCATCCGGCCGACCCACCTCAGCGGACGGCGCATCCGTGTGCCGGGGGCGCCGGTGCCGCCGACCGCGGGTGCCGGGGGCGCATCGGGCGCGTGACCGCCGCGGCTGGCAACGCGTCGGGGCCCGGTGCCGGGCTCCGACGCTCTGGTTCCCTGCTACCCACCGTGCCCTGCTTCCGTGACGGTCGACGGAACGCTCCGCGTGGCGAGCACCGCGGCCTGGATGCGTCGCTCGACGCCGAGTTTGGCCAGCATCCGGGAGATGTGGTTCTTGACCGTCTTCTCTGACAGGTAGAGCCGCGCACCGATCTGACGGTTCGTCATCCCTTCGCCGATCAGCTCCAGGATCTGCCGCTCCCGCGCCGACAGGCTGGACAACACCCCTTCCTCGGGAGGCGCGTCCTGTTCTTCGTCGGCTCGCAGGCGCCGCATCAGCCGTGCCGTGGTTGCCGGGTCGAGCATCGAACGCCCCGAGGCCACCGTCCGCACGGCGGCGATCAGGTCCGCCCCCTTGATCTCCTTCAGCACATAGCCGGCGGCCCCGGCCATGATCGCGTCCAGCAGCGCGTCATCGTCGTCGAACGAGGTCAGGACCAGGCAGGCCAGCCCCGGCATCCGCGAGCGCAGCTCCCGGCACACCGTGATGCCGTCCCCGTCCGGCAGCCGGACGTCGAGGACCGCGACGTCCGGCCGCAGCGCCGGTCCACGGGCCAGCGCGTGGTCGGCCGTACCGGCGTCACCCACCACCTCGATGTCGGGTTCGGCGTCGAGCAGGTCCCGGACCCCGCGCCGGACGACCTCGTGGTCGTCGACGAGGAAGACCCGGATCGGCCGCTGCGCCGCGCAGGCGTCCGTCTCGCTCATCAGGCCCTCCGACGGTGAATCCGAGCCCCTGTCCATGGTGGCGCCGGCGGTGACGACATACCAGGGCCGAACGGTCCCTGACCGGCCGGTCCGCGCATACCGCCGGCCCTTGATCGTGCCCGTTCGGCCCTCCTTCCCCTCCGTCCTGCGGTGGGAGTGTCGAAACAGCAGGTGATGGGGGTGTGTGATGTCTCGGAAGAAGCTGCACCGACCGTGGCGCCCCGGTCCGCTTCGGCGGGGCACGGACGTGGCGCAGTCGTGGTTGGCCCTGGCCACCTGGGTGTTGATCACCGTGGGGGTCCCGACCGCGGGTGTCGCGGCGGGGCATGCGGTGGACGCGGCGTCCCGTCAGCAGCAGGCCGGTTGGCATCGCGTCTCGGCCGTCGTGACGAGGGACGCGCCCGCCCGCATCGGCCTGGACACCGGGGCGGGCCCGGGCGGCCCGACGCACACGACCGTGCGTTGGACCGCCGCGGACCGCACCGTGCGGACGGGAGAGACGGCCGTGACGCCCGGCGCGCACGTCGGCGACCCGACGACCGTCTGGCTGGACCGGCACGGAGCGCTGGTGCCGGACCCCACCACCCCGACGGATTCCCTTGCCCGGAGCGCGGTGGTCGGCACGGTGAGCGCCGCCGGCACCGGGTTGCTGCTCCTCGGCGCACAGAGGACGGGCGTGCATCTGCTGGACCGCAGGCGCTATGCCCAGTGGGAGGAGGAGTGGGAAGCGCTGGATGCGCGGCTGCGACGCCACCAGCAGTGAACGCACGGACGCCCGTTCCGGGCCCCCGGTCCCGCCCGCCCCCGGACCACCGGAGGGTTCCGCCCACCCCAGCTCCAGCTCCGCCATCGCCCGACGCCTGTCCGGTGACGCGCGCTCGGCTCGCCAACTGGGTGGATGCGCGCCGGACATGGGCTCAGCGGGCCGCCCGGTGTTCCACCGTTTCCCGTCCTACGTGGACGTCGTCGAACGTCACGTCCACCACTCCCTCCACCGCCCGCACCAGACGGGCCACGACGGGCAGCAGCGCGCTGTCGCGGATCGGACCGTGCAGTGCCACAACGCCGTCCTTGACGCTGACTTCGACGTCCTTCGGGCTCCCGGTGAACAGCCGGTCGACGATCTCCGTCCGCACCTCCTTTGCCAACTCCTCGTCGGAGCGCAGGAAGACCTTCAGCAGGTCCGCGCGGCTGACGATGCCCTGGAGCATTCCGCGACCGTCAACGACGGGCAGC
Organism: Streptomyces sp. WZ-12; assembly: GCF_028898845.1. NCBI lineage: Bacteria > Bacillati > Actinomycetota > Actinomycetes > Kitasatosporales > Streptomycetaceae > Streptomyces > Streptomyces sp. WZ-12. Next base: position 497,694 of record NZ_CP118574.1, read on the forward strand.
CGCTTGACCGACTTGTGCACCATCGTGCGCGCCGCCTGGGCGAGGGTGTCGTCGGCGTGCACCGTCAACGCCGGGGCGCTCATCAACTCGCCCGCCGTCAGCCCTCCGGCCTTCCGCAGGTCGCCCAGCCGCTGCCGCTGCTCCAGCCGGTCCGGCTCGGCGTTCCGGAACTCCTCCTTCGGCAGCAGATCGGCCTCGGAGACCACACCGATCACCCGTCCCTCCCCCGCGAGCACCGGCAACGCACTGACCTTCCACTGCTCCATGGTCTCGACGATCTCCTTGAACCGCGCCGCCTGACCGACGGCCACCACCGTCTGAGTCATCACGTCGCTGACCGTGTGCGGACCGTGCACCATGACGCCTCCTCCCACGGCGGCTGTCGCGACGGGGCCGCGACACCTTCACAGCGTGTGGTGGCCCGCGCGTGACCGGGCAGGGGCCGTCCGGCCCTTCCTCCCGCCGACCGGGACACCCGCCACCCCCCTCGCCCGTAGGGCCGACCGGCCTTCCCCCGGGACCAGCGGCCCCTGCTGCGGACCGTGCGCGCCGCGCAGTGTGGGAGACGCGGCTCGCAGATCCGTCCCGGAGGTGGCCATGGCGCACCCCGTTTTCGTCGGTGTGGACAACTCGCCCGCGGGTCTGGCCGCAGCGGACTGGGGCGCCCGCGAGGCGCTGCTGCGGGAGTTGCCCCTGCGTCTGGTCCACGCCTGGGAGGGGCCCCGCTCCTCTGCCCCACCCGCCGGCGAGGAAGCCGCCGGGCGCTGGTCGGAGGGCGTGCCCCAGGAGGTCACCGACCAACTGCGGCTCCGCTACCCGGGTCTCGACATCACGGCTGACCACGTCATCGGGGAGCCGCGGGACGTGCTCTGTCAGGCAGCCAAGTACGCCGAAGTACTGGTCATCGGCACGGTCGGGGTGGGCCGGGTCGCCGGGTTCCTGCTCGGCTCGGTGGCCATGGCCGTCGTCGCCCACGCCGAGGGCCCCGTCGTCCTCGTACGCGCCCCCGGCGCGACCGAACGTCCGGTCCCTGGTGAGGAGTCGGAGCTACGCCCGCCCGACCCGGCTGCCGGTGCGGCCTCGCCCGTGGTCCTCGGACTGGACCTCAGTCGCCGCTGCGACGAGGTGATCACCTTCGCCTTCGATGCCGCGGCGGTACGCACCGCGTCGCTCGTGGTCGTGCACGGCTGGAACCCACCGCCGTACCACGTCTACGGGCTCGGCGCGGCGCTGAAGTTCGGCACCGACCTCTCGGCCGACAAACGGGAATCCGTGTACCAGGCGCTGCAACCGTGGCGGGAGAGGCACCCGGGCGTGGAGGTGAGTGCACAGGCCGTCATCGGCGAGCCCGCCCGCCACCTCCTCGACGCCGCCGGGCACGCCGCCCTGGTCGTCATCGGCCGCCACCGCCTCACGGCCCTGCCCTCCGTTGCCCGTATCGGGCACATCGGACACATCGCACACGCCGTCCTGCACCACTGCCCCGCCCCGGTCGCCGTCGTCCCGCACGGCTAGGGGCCGGCACAACACCCACCGTCGAACTGCCGCGCCCTGAGCCTCAACCCACGTGCGCAGGGCCGCAAGCCACCGATCCGAGCGCCGCACGGCATCACAGGGACGAGGTCTCCACGGCATTCACAGGGACGAGGTCTCCGCCGACGCGACACCGGGTACCGTCGCCACCTCCGTCACGTCGTACTCCACGTCCACCACCCCCTCGATCCCGCGCACCAGACGGGCCACCACCGGCACCAGCGACCGGTCGCGGAACTGGCCGCTGAGTGTGACCACCCCGTCGGTGACCGCGACGCGCAGGTCCTTCGCGGGCGCGGCGAACAGCTGGGTGAGGATCTGCCGCGCCTCCGCCGCGATCTCGTCGTCGGAGCGCAGGAACACCTTCAGCAGGTCGGCGCGGCTGACGATGCCCACCAGCAACCCGTTCCCGTCCACCACCGGCAGTCGTTTGACGGACGCCCGGGCCATCGTCCGCGCGGCCTGAGCGAGGGTGGCGTCGCCGCTCACCGTGACGGCGGGGCTGGTCATCAGCTCGCCGGCCGTCACGGCCTCCGCCCGACGTACGTCATCGAGCGCGCGCAGCCGCTCCAGCCGTTCCGGATCCGCCTCCCGAAAGCCTTCCTTGGGGAGCAGATCGGCCTCGGACACCACACCGACCACCCGGAGCTCGGCCGAGACCACCGGCAGAGCGCTCACCCGCCACCGCCGTAGGGTCCCGACGATCTCCTTGAAACCGGCCGCACGCTCGACGGCAGCCACGGGCTGCGTCATGACGTCGCTGACCCTGCGCGGGATGTTCGGCATGGTCGTGCCTCCTCGGGAGCGACCCCGCGCCGCACGGTCGCAGCCGGGCCATGCGGCATGCCTGTCCGGCATCACTCACCAGCCTGCGACGTGCCGCGCCAGCCGGACAGGGCCGTCCGGCCCTGTCCCGGCGTCATGGCGATGCCGACACTCCGGTGCCCCTCGTTCGGCTCCCGTGCCCGCCCGCACCCGCGCAAGTCTTCGTACCGTCGAGGCATGACGGACGACCAGGAAAGCGGCCCCCGCGCACCGGGGAAACTGTCGAAGGCCCGGTACGAGCGCGAGTTGTACCGGTTGCAGACGGAGCTGGTGAAGCTCCAGGAGTGGGTCCGCGCCGAGGGCGCCCGGCTCGTCGTGGTCTTCGAGGGACGCGACGCGGCCGGCAAGGGCAGCACCATCAAGCGCGTCACCGCCTACCTCAACCCCCGGGTGGCGCGCATCGTCGCGCTCCCCCAGCCCACCGAACGCGAACGCACCCAGTGGTACTTCCAACGCTATGCGGAGCACCTACCCGCGGCCGGCGAGATCGTCCTGTTCGACCGCAGTTGGTACAACCGGGCCGGTGTCGAACGGGTCATGGGCTTCTGCACCCCCACCGAGTACCAGCGCTTCCTCCACCAGTGCCCGGTCTTCGAGCGGATGCTCGTGGAGGACGGCATCCTGCTCCGCAAATACTGGTTCTCCGTCAGCGACGACGTACAGGAACAACGCTTCCGCCAACGCCTGGACGACCCCACCCGCCGCTGGAAACTCTCCCCGATCGACCTCGAATCACTGACCCGCTGGGAGGACTACTCCCGTGCCAAGGACGACATGTTCATCCACACCGACATCCCCGAGGCGCCCTGGAACGTCGTCGAGAGCGACGACAAACGCCGGGCCCGGCTCAACATGATCGCCCATCTGCTGTCGACCGTGCCCTACCACGAGGTCCCCCCACCGGTGTTGGAACTTCCGGCCCGGCCCCCGTCCACCGGCTACCGTCGACCACCCCGCGACCTCCAGACCTATGTCCCGGACCACGCAGCCCAGTTGGAGAAGTGACGCCGCAACGCGGGAACCGACACTGCCCGACACCGAACGGCACGACATCATCAGCGGAGCGGATTCGGCAACCCACCGCGCACCGCGCCAAACTGACCTCCCGTCACGACACTCGGCACTGGGATCAAACCGCAGGTCAACGCGCCCTTCCTCGTGGCCGCTCGGCCGCCTCAAACACCGCAAGCCCGGGAAGTACCGCGACGTACCGCTCCCAGCATGGATCAGGCAGACCATCGAGCGGTACGTCGAGCAGCACGGCACTCACAACGGCTACCTGTTCCGACACCCGGAGGATCCCAGCCGGACCTTCCCCCACTACTACTTCTCGAACCAGCGAAAGAAGTTCAAAAAATGCCGGCACCGTGGATATTCCGGAGAGGATGGTTCTCCACTGGCTCCGCCGCTTCTTCGCATCGAAGTGCCTGACCAACGGGATCCCCATCACCAACGTCACAGAGTGGATGTGCCACAGGTGCCTCGACGTCACTTTCCATATCTACCGACACTCCTTCGTGGTCCCGTGGCCAAGATGGACGAGGGTGGCTGGGAACCGGTCGACGAACACCAGCCGGCGCGGCGTACCGGCGCCGATCACCCACTGTGACGCGGCGTCGCTTGGGCCCCAACGGGCGTGTCCTGGCGACGAGTTCGCTGTTCAGCTCCACTGACAGACCGGTGAACCTCGGACACGCGCAGATTCCGGTGATCTCGGAGCTGCGATGATTTGTGTTCACCGGGGTATCTGTGCTTGGTGCGACGCCTGGGGCTCATGCGATACATCAGTGTGGACCGGCTTGTACACCATCCCGGCAGTGGGGAGCGACGGTTCATCCCAGCGTCTCGTACAGTGCACGGCCGTCTTTGCTCGCTGCGAGAACGCCCACCGTTGCGCCCTGTGCCGTCGTGGCGTTCGCCAGCGTGCGCCCTCGTTTCAACATGGTGCACCAGAGCCACAGTGAGCGTTTAACCATCTGATGCATCGTCAAAGTTGACAGTGCCCAACAGGGGCGCCGCTCGCGGCGGGATCAGGGAGTGGCGGTGCAGACGACGGGCTTGTCGGGGGCCGACGTGTTCTCGACGAGGACCTTCTCGCCGTCGAGGAGGATGCGACAGCCTGCGGTGCCGCCCGGCGGCGGGGTAACGGTGACCTTGGCCTCCTTGCCGTCAAAAACGGTGACCTCCTTCGACCACGGTGCCTGGACGGCCGGGAGGGTGTGCTCCTTGACGGAGCGGTCCTCTCCCGGGTAGCGACCCCGGGTCTCCTGGAAGGTGATCGAGATTGGCTGGTTGCCGGTTGAGGATGCCTCGTAGGTGATGGCCCACATCTTGCCGAGCACGTTTCCCCTCTGGATCAGCATGACCGCCGTCACGACCGCGGCAAGCCCGAGGGCCGCACCGATCACCTTGCCGAAGGAACTCAAGCAACCACCTATGCAACTCATGAAGCCAGCATGGAAGACAACAGCACCCCCATGCGTCGCCCCTCGGACCTATCTACGCATACCTCTCAGGTCGTACAGGTTGCGGATGAAACAGGGAATGCCAGGCACAGACCCCGTTCCCCTCAGCCGTGCGTCACGACCTCCTGTCGCCCGGCGTCTCATGGCTTTGCTTGTTGAGAACGACGGCGGACGTCGTTGGCCTGCAGCCCAGCATGTACGGAGCCGTTACTCGTGTGCGCGCCGAAGCCGATGGTCGTGCGGTAGCGGTCGAAGGGATGGTCGGAGATCGTGCCGTTTTCCAGGCTGGCCTTGGTCGTCTTGGTGGAGATCCCTTCACGGGCCTTGAGGTTCAGGCAGCCCCGGATTGGCGATGAGGTCTCCACGGTGATGAGGGCGCGCGGAACGATCTCTCCAACGGGCGCTGGAGTGCCTTTCGCACGTCCACCGCGACGGCCTGCATGGAGGTGGCCGCGTCGGTCCGACTGACGTGCCGGCCGAGGACCGGTTTGAAGGTCGGGCGCTCCTCGACGTTGGCCGGCCGGTCGCGGCCGGTGGCGGGCCGTCACGCTTTCTCAGCGAACTCCATCAGGCTCATGCGGACAGCTTCGCGTGGCGCTTGACTTCTCCTGCCGTCCGCTGGGGCACGAGTGGTACGGCCGTCCACTTCGGTGCGGCCGGCGGCCCTTGTGAGACCCCCAATCGCCATTGCTTCGGTTACAGATGCTCGCCCGGAAGGGCGCTGTACACCTTCCGAAGCTTTTCCAGAACCGGATCATTCGTTGCGAACTCGGTGGCGTCGATGGCGTTGATCGCGCGAACGCCGACAGAGGTGTTCGTGGCGAAAGCGGCCCGCATGCGGGGAAGTTCCTTGAGGGTGACCGGAGCGGTGACGGTCTGTTCGTGAGCCTCCTGGAGCAACTGCATGGTGATGCCAGGGAGAACAGGGGCGTCGGGCCAGACCACGGTTCCGGTCTCGTCCACGAAGCCCAAGTTCCAGGTCGCTCCCTCGGACACCCGCTCATCGGTCTCCACGAAGACGGCGTCGTCGAAGCCGGCTGCCTGTGCTTCGCGGCGCAGCTTCAACTGTCCGAACAGCCCGACGTGTTTCACCAGGGCCGTGTCCCGACTGAACGTGAACGTCCTTGCCCTCAGCGGCGGGGGAGGCATTGCGCCTGTTGGCCTGGAGGTCACCAGGATCTGCGGATGCGCGTCGGCACCGGGATGTCCCACTTCCAGGGCGGGGTCGAAGACGGTCACCCGGACGGTGAACGACCCAGTGCGTTCTCGGGTGGCCTGACGGACGTAGCTTAGGACCAGCTCGGGGTCGAGGTCCGTTCCGAACACCACTCGGCAGTCACGGACAAGCCGCTCCATGTGGAGAGTCAGCCCGCGGACGGTGCCGTCGTCGCAGCGCACCGAGGTGAAGTGCCCGTAGTTCGTGAGCGCCAGGGTCTGGAGCTCTTCGAGCGAAACCGGTCTTCCGTTGAGTTCGATCACGCACCCAAGTCTGGCATCGAATTGGGGCATAAAGTCCCGACGAGAGAAGAAAGTTCGGAAAAGTTCAATACCAGGGCGATGGGAGGTCGTACTCCACAACGCCTTCGCGACGGCGCTTCAGGCATGGCGCAGCACCCATCGGCCGCCCTCCCAGGCACGTGCCGTCAAGCAGGAAACGGGGAGCATGGATCCCGGAAATGGTTGCACTCCTGGATCACCGCCCACGACGCCCAGTTCAAGAGGTTGGGCGAGGTCATGGCATGGGCTCGCTCCTCGGTGCTCCTCAGCGAGCCCGCTGTCCGCTCGGCGAATGTCACCGCCAAGCAGTCGGCATCAAGGCACTTGAACCTGCGTACCAGCAACGTGATCGCGGCAGGCAACCCACCCAACGGAGCGTCTACCAATCACCGTTCGTACCGGCCGTGCACGCGGGTTGGACTGCCACCGCGGTGTGGATAGCGTGCCGACGGCGCACGAGAACGCACTTGCAGAGCAACACCCCTCGCCCCGCTGGTCATCCGCGCTCGACGGCACAACCTCCTGCCGCACACCGAACACCGGCCTCCCATCGCCTGGACATGTGCCTGAGGCGGCTGGCGTCAAGGTCGAAGTCAGGACACTGTACCGAGCCGGGCGGTTGGTTGGGGAAAGTCCGACGCACCCTGGGCTGCCATGGGACGACCACCGCGGACCGACCGACCAATTACAGCCAACGCAACGGCGAGATCCAGCCGCCTTGTTCAACACCAAGGCCGATCCCCGATCCCGCAAATGGCTCAAATTCGCTTAACGTGCTGGCAGTTCTGCCGCGCAACCCGAGGCGCCGGACTCCCCCAAGTTCGACGGGAGCCCGAGGTCAGCGCAGCATTCGAGGTGCGTAAAGTGCCGAAAGTCCCTACTGCGGCAAACTTGGCTCACAGTAGGCGATTCGATCCGCTTTGGGTGCCACCAAATTGTGCCAATGGGCGCTGGACGGGCCGATTGTGGCGTGTAAGCATCCCCACGTGATCTACAAATGGCCCATATGTAACGTATTGGTAGGGCCGGTCCATGGTCGTTCCCTCGTACCAGTGATGACCCACCCGCTCAAACCGGAGGTAGGCAAGCCCGGATGGAACCCTGCGGGTCCGCGCGCCCGAGGCTGTCACGGGCCCTTCGCGCCCGCGCGTCCAGCGGCTCTCGTTGTTCCTGACTCCTCGTGCTCCTCCATCAGTTGGAGCCCGGTTCAGCCGACCGGCCCGCACCGCGCCACGCCCGGGGGTACTGCGTCCGAGGTCACGCTCGGCCGGGTGCGCCGATTGTCGGAAGCGCCCGCTCCGAAAGCCTCCCGCCCGGAAGGGTTACGGCTGTCCGCGCGGCTCGCTCCCGGCACCCGTTGCGGCCCCGCGGCGCCCACCTCCGGAGGTCGTGCCAGAAGTGGGGCGGGCGGCGGGTGTCGCCCGGGCCGTGGCTCCGGGGCGGTGATCCGGGTGGCTCCGTCGACGCGCGCGACGCCGTGACCCGCCCGTTGCGGCGCCGGCTCCCGTCATCCTGAAGTGTCACCCCGTGCCGCGCGGTCCGCCTGCGAACCGGACCGCCTCCCCTCTCATGCCGAACGGCGAAGACCACACGCCCCGGCGGAATTCCACTGTCCGGCCCGGTGGGAACCGCGCCCTCGACGAGAGGTCACTGTCCTTGGAGGGGAGCCCGTGGTTAATGCCAACCCATGTTGCGAGAGAGAGCGTGGCCTTGTGAACGCCGTTATGAACCCGCCATCCGGCATGTCCTTCAACATCCTGGGGCCGGTTGCGGTGTCGTCCACCGTCGGCCCGCTCCCGTTGGGGCCGGCCCGCCAACGCGCCGTGCTGTCGGCGCTGTTGCTGGTCCCGGGGCAGGTGGTGGGGTCCGAGCGCCTCGCCGAGGCCATATGGCCGACCGGCCCTCCCGGTAACGCGGTCGCCAGTCTCCACAGCTACGTCTCGCACCTCCGCCGTCAGTTGGAGCCGAACTGCCCGCCGTGGGGGCGGAACAGGATCCTGCGGCGGGAGTCACAGGGGTACCTCATTGCCGTCGAGGCGGACCGGGTGGACGCCCGGCGCTTCGAGTCCCTCCTGTGCGAGGGACGGCAACTGCTCCGGGAGGGGAACTACCCGGAGGCCAGCCGGGTACTCAGGGCGTCCCTGGAGCTGTGGCGGGGGTCGCCCTACGCCGAGCTCGGGGACTACGAGCCCGCCGTGTGCGAGGCGGCACGGCTGGAGGAACTGCGCCTGGCGACGCTGGAGGTCCTCTGGGAGGCCGAGCTGGCCTGGGGGCAGGACTACGTCACCGCCATCGCCGAACTGGCCGCGCTGAGCACGCGGTTCCCGGCCCGCGAGCGGCTGGGGTGGCTGCTGATGGTTGCCCTGTGCGAGGTGGACCGGCAGGCGGAGGCGGTGGCGGTCTACAACCGGATCCGACGGGCGCTCGCCCAGGAACTGGGAGTGGACCCGGGACGGGAACTCCGGTCACTGTTCGCCCGGATCCTCCGTGACGAACCCGTAGGACGGGACTGCCTGCGACGCTGATGGCTGTCGGGGACGCTGCAACCGCCCCGGCGAGCCTTCGGCGGCATCCCGTCGTTCAGTGGATCCGTCGGTGGTGGCCGGCCCAGAACGGCTCCCTGAGCCGGCCCTTCTGGACCTTTCCGTTGCTGGTGCGCGGCAGGGCGTCCCGGAACTCCACGGATGTGGGCGCCTTGTAGCGGGCCAGCCGCTGTTTGCAGTGGGAGATGATCTCCTCCTCGGTGGGGCGGCCCCCCTCGGCGAGCACGACCAGTGCCTTGACGGTCTCGCCCCACCGTCGGTCCGGCACGCCGATGACGGCCGCCCCGGCGATGGAAGGGTGGCTGAGTAGGCAGTCCTCGACCTCCACCGAGGACACGCTCTCCCCGCCGGTGACGATGACGTCCTTCACCCGGTCGAAGAGAACGAGGTGCCCCTCGTCGTCGAAGGCCCCCACATCACCGGTGCGCAACCAACCGTCCTCCAGCGCCGCCGAGTTCGCCCCCGCGTCCTGCCAGTAGCTGTCCAGCACCATGTTGGAGCGCGCCAGCACCTCGCCCTGGGGACCGGTCCGCAGCCGCACACCCAGCGCGGGGGCGCCGGCCCGGGTCAGCCCGCCGTCCCCCTCGGCACCCGGCAGCCGCCGGTTGAAGGTGAGCAGCGTCGTCTCGGTCAGGCCGTAGACCTGGAGGAACTCCCATCCCAGTTCGTTCTCCACCTGGGAGACCAGCTGTTCGCTGACGGGCGCACCCGCGCAGACCACGCGCACCCGGCCGCGCCCGGGGATCTCGCCCGGCCATTCCCGGGCTGCTTCGATCACCGCGTTCCACACGGCGGGGGCGCCGAACGCCAGGGTCACGCCGTGCTCTTGGACCCGGCGCAGGATCTCCGCGCCGTCGATCCGGCGCAGCAGCACCTGCTTGGCGCCCAGCCCGGCGAGGAGGAACGGCACGCCCCAACCGTTGCAGTGGAAGGTGGGCAGGGTGTGGAGGTAGACGTCCCCTTCCCAGATGCGGGCGTGGACGCCGAAGGTCATGGCGTTGAGCCAGATGCTGCGGTGGGTCAGTGCGACGCCCTTGGGGCAGGAGGAGGTGCCCGAGGTGTAGTTGAGGGTCGCGACCGCGTTCTCGTCGGGCCGTGACCAGGGGCGCGGCTCGACATCGAACCGCATGACCTCCCGCTCCGTCTGCTCGCCGAGGACGAACCGCTTCGCCCCGTCGACCGTGTCGAGGGCGGCGCTCACGTCGGGGTCGACGAACACCACCGAGGCGTCGCACTGGCGCAGGATGTGGGAGATCTCCTGCGGTGTCAGCCGGTAGTTGACCGGTACGCAGACCCGTCCACTGGCCGTGACCGCGTAGAGCAGTTCCAGCAGCCGGGCCGAATTGGGGCTGACGACCGCGACGCGCTCGCCCTCGCTGATCCCCAGCGCGTCCAGGCCGGCCTGCCAGGCCCGTATGCGCCGCAGCAGGCCGCCGTAGGCGGTCGTGGGCACGGGAGCAGCCGGCTGGAGCGGCTCGTCGATAAGGGCGGTGCGGTTGGCGGCGGTTGCCTCGGCTCGGTCGAGGAAATCAGCCGTGGTGAGGGGTACGTGCATGAGGTGTCCTCCGACGGAAGTACCGGGAGAGAGGCGAGGAGAGGCGGGGCGGTTCACGCCCGTGCGCGGCGGACGTCCGGTCGTCCAAGGCCGCGCCATCGCTTCAGGCACCCATAGTGGCAGTCCCGATCGCGTACCAGAAGCCCTGGCCCTCCTGCGCCAAGTTATGTCCAAGAAAGCATCAAGAGCGGTCGGCAACGATGCAATCAACCGCGGGCCGTCCACTCACCGAGATCTGCCTCGGACGTGCCGGGGACAGCTGGTCCCCACCGGCCCGCGGTGGTGCACGGGCACGAGATCGGGAGAAACGATGCGAGACAGGGAGCCGGGCTTGGTGACCACCTGGGCCGCCCGGGGGTGGGTCGAGGAGGAGGGCATCGGCAGCGCGACCCTGCGCCGCCTGGTGCAGACCTGGCCACGACGGGCCGCGGTGACGAACAAAGCCGAACTCCTGGAGGAGACGGCCGACTACGACGCACTGGTCCCCGACTACCCGCTGGAGATCGTGCCGTTCGCCGAGCACCCTCTCTTCCGCGCAGCCTCGCCGGAACGAAGGCAGCGGGTGCTGACGGGCATGTGGATCGGCTACAACGAGCGCGTCATCGCCACCGAACAGCTCATCGCGGAACCCGCCTTCGACCTGGTGATGCACGGCGTCTTCCCGGGGAGCGACGATCCCCGCATACGCAAGAGCGTGCAGCAGGCGGTCGTGGACGAAAGCTTCCACACCTATATGCACATGCTCGCCATCGACCGCACCCGGGAGCTGCGCCGCATCCACGAACGGCCCGCACAGCCGGAGCTCATCACCTACCGCCGGCTGCGCCAGGTCCTGGCGGGGATGCCGGAGCAGTGGGAACGCGACGTCGCCGTCCTGGTCTGGGGCGCGGTCGCCGAGACCTGCATCAACGCCCTGCTCGCCCTGCTGGCCCGGGACACCACGATCCAGCCCCTGCACTCCCTGATCACCACTCTGCACCTGCGGGACGAGACCGCGCACGGCTCGATCGTCGTCGAGGTCGTCAAGGAGTTGTACGCCCGGATGAACCCCGAGCAGCAGCGGGCCCTGGTGCGGTGCCTGCCGCTGGCTCTGGCGGCCTTCGCCGAACAGGACCTCGCCACGCTGCGGATGGAGCTGGAGGCGGCGGGCATCCGTGGCACCGAGGAGATCCTCGGGGACCTGCGGTCGACGACCGGCGGCAACCGGCTCGTCCGCGACTTCTCCGGTGCCCACAAGATGGTCGAACAACTCGGAGTGACCGACGAGGTCGACTTCGACTTCCCGGAGCGGCCCGACTGGTCGCCCCACGTGGGCGCCCACCGCTGACACCGGACTCCGGCGCACCTGACGGCCCGCGGTGCACGACGGTGAACAACCAGCCTGCGCAGTGCAGAACACGACGACCGGCCGCCTCACCCTGCCAGGAAGGAAGCGATGATGGAACTGCACGAGGGAAGCGACCGGCTGCGGCAGCGGCTGGCGGCTGCTCGGGACCGGGAGCGACACCGTCTGCTGCTGGGCCTGATCCGTACCCACGCCTCCGCCGCCATCGACGGGAACGGCCCGCTGCGGCTGGACCCCGCTCGGGCCTTCGGCGAACAGGGCATCCGCGGACGGGCCGCCGCGCGGCTGCGTGAGCTGCTCGGCGAGGCGACGGGCCTCGTCCTCCCCGCCACCGTCGTCTTCGACTACCCGACCCCGCAGGCGCTGGCCGAGCACGTCGGCGCCCTGCTGCTCGGCGCCGACGGTGCCCCTGGGGCCACCGTCGGTCCGGGAGTCGCGGGGGGCGACGAGCCGATCGCGATCGTGGGCATGGGCTGCCGGCTGCCCGGTGGCGTCAGCTCCCCGGACGGCCTCTGGGAGTTGGTGCGCACCGAGACGGACGCCATCTCCGAGTTCCCCACAGACCGCGGCTGGAACGTCGAGTACGACCCGGACCCCGACCGCATCGGCACCACGGTCACCCGGCACGCCGGATTCCTCTACGACGCCCCGGACTTCGACGCGGACTTCTTCTCGATCAGCCCCGGTGAGGCGGTCACCATCGACCCCCAGCACCGGCTTCTGCTGGAGACGACCTGGGAGGCCATTGAGGGGGCCCGGCTCGACCCGACCTCGCTGCACGGCAGCCGGACCGGGGTGTTCGTCGGCCTGATGTACAGCGAGTACGGCGCCCGGATCCGGCAGGTGCCACCGAGCGCCGAGGGCTACCGCGTGGTGGGCAGCATGCCCAGCGTCGCCTCAGGCCGCCTCTCCTACGCCTTCGGTTTCGAGGGCCCCGCGGTCACCGTGGACACTGCCTGCTCGTCCTCCCTGGTGGCGATGCATCTGGCGGCCGAGTCGCTGCGCAGAGGGGAGTGCTCGCTTGCCGTGGCTGGCGGCGTCACCGTGATGTCCACGCCCTGGGGCTACGTTGAGTTCAGCCGTCAACGCGGCCTCGCGCCCGACGGGCGAGCCCGCTCGTTCTCCGCCGACGCGGGCGGCAGTAGCTGGTCCGAGGGCGTGGGAGTGCTGGTCCTGGAACGGCTCTCCGACGCGCGGCGCAACGGACACCGCATCCTAGCCGTCGTCCGCGGCTCCGCCGTCAACCAGGACGGCGCGTCCAACGGTCTGACGGCGCCCAACGGCCCGGCACAGCAGCGGGTGATCCGCCAGGCACTGGCCGGCGCCGGACTGACGACGACCGATGTGGACGTCGTGGACGCGCACGGCGCCGGCACCCGGCTCGGGGACCCGATCGAGGCCCAGGCCCTCCTCGCCACCTACGGCCAGGGCCGGTCCGCCGAACAGCCACTGTGGCTGGGGTCGTTGAAGTCCAACATCGGCCACACCCAAGCCGCCGCCGGCGTCTCCGGCGTGATCAAGATGGTGATGGCACTCCGCAACGGGGTGCTACCGCGCAGCCTCCACATCAGCGAGCCGACCCCCGTCGTCGACTGGTCCTCCGGCACCGTGCGACTGCTCACCGAGGCCCGGGCCTGGCCCGAGACCGGCCGCCCGCGCCGGGCCGGCGTCTCCTCGTTCGGCGTGGGCGGCACCAACGCCCATGTCATCCTGGAACAGCCCGAGTTCGAGCCCGAGGCGCCGCGCGCGACCGCCCCGTCGCCCGACGAGGACGGCGTCGCCGCCCGGCCGCTGCCCTGGTTGCTCTCCGGCCGCGGCGAGGCCGGCCTGCGGGCCCAGGCCCGGCGCGTCCGGGAGTTCCTGACGGCCCACCCCGAGGTGCCCGACGCGGATGCCGCCCACTCGCTGGCGGCCTCGCGGGCCGCCCTGCCGGACCGGGCCGTCGTGGTGGCCGCGGACCGCACCGAGGCACTCGCCCGCCTGGCTGCCCTCGCCGACGGTCAGGAGTCCGCGGGCACCGCCCTGGGCACCGCCGCCAACCGCGACGGCCTTGTCTTCGTCTTCCCCGGTCAGGGCTCCCAGTGGCCCGGCATGGCCGCCGAACTCATGGGCACCTCCCGGGTGTTCCGCGAGTCGATCGAGGCGTGCGACAAGGCTCTCGCTTCCCACACGGACTGGTCGCTCACCGAGGTGCTGTGCGGCAGGTCCGGCGCGCCCACCCTGGAACGCGTCGACGTCGTACAGCCCGCGCTGTTCGCGGTGATGGTCTCCCTCGCCGCGGTATGGCGATCGTTCGGCGTGGAACCCACCGCCGTCGTCGGGCACTCGCAGGGCGAGATCGCCGCCGCCCACGTCGCCGGTGCCCTCTCGCTGGAGGACGCGGCCCGCATCGTGGCCCTTCGCAGCCGGGCCCTGCGGGTGCTGTCCGGGCGGGGCGGCATGGTCTCCGTCACCGCCCCCGTCGACCGGGTGCTCCACGAACTGGCGCGCCGGCCCGACTCGGTGTCGGTCGCCGCCGTCAACGGACCACGGTCCGTGGTGATCTCGGGCGCCCCCGCGGCGTTGGACGAAACCATCGGGGCATTCACCGCCGACGGCATACGCGCCAAGCGGATCCCCGTGGACTACGCCTCGCACTCTCCGCAGGTCGAAGAGATCCGCAAGACCCTGCTGGAGGCCCTGGCCGGCGTCGAACCGCAGCGGACGGCGGTGCCCTTCTACTCCACGGTGTGCGCCGAGCCCATCGACACCACCACCCTGAACACCGAGTACTGGATCACCAACCTGCGCGAGACCGTCCAGTTCGACCGCACCGTCCGCCGGCTGATCGCCGACGGTCACACCGGCTTCGCCGAGATGAGCCCGCACCCGGTGCTGACCGTCGGTGTTCAGGAGACGGCCGACGACGCGGCCGCCGACGGCGTCCTGACCCTCGACTCGCTGCGGCGCAACGAGGGCGGCCCGGCGCGGCTGCTGGCCGCGGTCGGCGAGGCCCATGCCCACGGCGTCGCCGTCGACTGGTCACCTGCCTTCGAGCACGCCGACCCCCGCCTGGTGGACCTGCCGACCTACGCCTTCCAGCGGCGCCGCTACTGGCTGGAGGACGATGCCGCGCCGCAGACGGACGTGATGGCGGCCGGCCTGGACGGGGCGGACCACCCCCTGCTTGGCGCCGCGATCCCGCTCGCGGACGGCAGCGGCACCACCCTGTACACCGGCACACTCTCGGCCGCGGCCCACCCCTGGCTCGCCGACCACGGCGTCGCCGACGTCCTCGTGGTGCCCGGCACCGCGCTCGTCGAACTGGCCCTGCACGCCGGCGCGCAGGCCGACTGCGAACTGCTGGAGGAGTTGGTCCTCCAAGCCCCGCTCCTCCTGCCCGAACAGGGCACCGTCCGCCTCCAGCTAGCCCTTGGCGGACCGGACGGTACCGGCCGCCGCACCGTCACCCTCTACTCCCGTGCGGGCGACGCCGGCGCCGACGAGCCCTGGACCCGGCACGCCGAAGGCACCCTCGCCCCCGGCAACGGGCACGGCGAGAGCCTCCCCCAACCATGGCCTCCGGCCGGCGCCGAGGAGGTCGAACTCGACGACTGTTACCGGCAGTTGGCCAAGAGCGGGCTCCACTACGGGCCCGCCTTCCAGGGCCTCAGCCGCTGCTGGCGCCTCGACGGGGACGCCTACGTCGAGGTCGGGCTCCCCGAGGACGGCGGCGATGCCAGCCACTACGGGCTGCACCCCGCACTGTTCGACGCGGCGCTGCATGCCGCGGCGTTCACCGGTCTCTCCGGCACGGCCCCGGACGACGGCGTGACCCTGCTTCCGTTCTCCTGGAACGGTGTTGCCTTGCACGCCACAGGGGCCGACCGACTGCGCGCCCGGATCCGGTCCACCGGACCCGACTCGCTGTCACTCACCGCCACGGACCCCACCGGCCGCCCCGTCGCCACCGTGGCGTCCCTCGGGATGCGCCCGGTGACCGCCGAGGCCCTGCACCGGACCGCCGCCTCGGCCGGCGCCTCGCTGCTCCACCTGGAATGGCGTCCCGCCACCCGGTCCGAACCCCGCGTCCCCGACACCCGGCGCTGGGCCTGGACCGGCCCTGAGGACCCCGCGACCGCCACCGACCACGAGCACCACGCCGACCTCGCGGCCCTGCGCGCCGCCCTGGACACCGGCGCTCCCGCGCCCGATGTCGTCGTCCTCGCCCAGCCGGCCGTCGCGGTGGAGTCCGACCCGGCCACCGCCGCGCACCAGGCCGTCCACCGCGTCCTGGCCGCAGTTCAGGACTGGCTGGCCGACGACCGGCTCGCCGCCTCCCGCCTCGTTGTCCTCACCCGTGGCGCCGTCGCGACCGCGCCCGGCGCCGCGCCCGACCCCGCCGGCGCCGCCGTGTGGGGGCTGGTGGCCTCGGCCCAGTCCGAGAACCCCGACCGCATCACCCTGGTCGACCTCGACGCCCACGCCGCCTCCGCCGCCGTGCTCCCGGCCGCCGTGCACAGCGACGACGCCCGGACCGCGGTGCGCGAGGGCACCCTCCTGGTACCGCACCTGGCCCGGACCACCACCCCGGCGTCCACCGGCGAACCACTCTGGCGCACCGACGGAACGGTCCTGGTGACCGGTGGACTCGGCGTTCTTGGCCGGATGACCATCCGTCACCTGGTCTCCTCCCACGGGATCCGGCGCGTCATGGTCGTCTCCCGCTCCGGGGCCGCGACCGACGGGGCCGCCGGGTTCGTGGACGAACTAAGCGCGCAGGGAGCCGAGTTGCACCTGGTGGCCGGTGACGCCGCCGACCGCGGCGTCCTGGAGCGGGCCCTTGCCTCGATCCCGACCGACCAGCCCCTGACGGCCGTGGTACACCTCGCCGGCACCCTCGACGACGGCGTCCTCACCTCACTGACCTCCGAGCGCGCCGACCACGTGCTCCGTCCCAAGGTGGACGCGGCCTGGCACCTGCACGAGCTCGTCAGCGACCCGGACGTGGCGTTCGTGGCCTTCTCGTCCCTGTCGAGCGTGCTCGGGCCCGCCGGCCAGGGCAGCTACGCGGCGGCCAACGCCTTCGTGGACGCCCTGGTCACCCGCCGCCGCTCCGCCGGGCTGTCCGGCCTCGCGCTGGGCTGGGGCCTGTGGGAATCCCGATCGGGGCTGACCGGCGACCTGGGCGAGGCGGACGTACGGCGGATGGCCCGCTCCGGCGTCCGGCCGCTCTCCGACGATCAGGGACTCGCCCTGCTCGACCTCGCCCGCGCCACCGACGCCCCCGTGCTCTTCCCCCTTCACTTGGACACCGTGGCCCTCGGCAGCGGCGACGCCGACGTCCCGCCCTTGCTGCGCGGACTCGCCCGCACCCCGGTGCGCCGCGCCGCCGCCCGCGCCACTGCCCCGGAAGTCGCCGCCGGTGACTCCTTGGCCGAGCGCCTGGCCGGCGCCCCGGAGGCCGCACAGGACACCCATCTGCTGACGCTGGTCCGCACCCATGTCGCCGCAGTCCTCGGCTACGACGACCCGCGCACCGTCGGCGAACGCCGCGCCTTCGCGGACATCGGCTTCGACTCGCTGCGCGCCCTCCAACTGCGCAACCGACTCAACGGCGCCACGGGACTGCGCCTGCCGCCCACCCTGGTCTTCGACCACCCCACCCCCGTCGCGCTCGGCCGGCACCTGCGCACCTTGCTGGTACCCGACGCGCCGGCGGCGGGGAACACCCGCGACGGTGCCACAACGTCCAAGCCGCACGCGGTCGTTCCTGATCCCGCACCGGCTACGGGCGGGGGCGGCGAGGCGATCGAGCAGCTCCGCTCGGCGGCCTCCCTGGAGGAAGTCTTCGACTTCATCGACGACCAGCTCGGCCAGTAGCCCGGTCCCGCTCGAATCCCGCTGGGAGGCGCCCCATGCGTGTGCTCTTGATAGACAACTACGACTCCTACACCTACAACCTGTTCCAGCTAATCGCCGAGGTGTACGGCAAAGAGCCGACGGTCGTTGTCAACGACGTCCCTTCCTGGCCGGAACTCGACCCGGGCATGTTCGACTGCGTGGTCATCTCTCCGGGCCCCGGCCGCCCCCAGCACCCGGCCGACCTCGGCTTCTGCCAGGAGGTCCTAGACCGCTGGACGGACGTGCCCGTCCTGGGCGTCTGCCTGGGCCACCAAGCCATCGCCCACCGGCACGGCGCGGAGGTGACCGAGGGCACGCCTCGCCACGGCCACCTGGCCAAGGTCCGCCACACCGGCCGGGACCTGTTCGACGGCCTGCCGCAGAACTTCGTCGCGGTCCGCTACCACTCGCTGCGGGCCACCGAACCGCTGCCGGAGGAGCTGGAGGCCACCGCCTGGGCCGAGGACGGCACCGTCATGGCGCTGCGGCACCGCACCCTGCCGCGCTGGGGCGTGCAGTTTCACCCCGAGTCCATAGCCAGCGAATGGGGCGCCCATCTGCTCCAGAACTTCGCCAGGCTGGTCGGCGCCGGCTACGCCGCCGCGCCGTTGGAGCGGCCGCGCTGGGCATCCGCCCGGGAAGCAACCCGCGCCACCGGCCCCGAACTGCGTCCCGTCGTCGAGGTCCTGGACCGGGCAGTGGACACCGCGGAGCTGTTCACCGCGCTGTTCGCGGCCGGCGACAACTCCTTCTGGCTGGACAGCAGCGCACCGGGGATCGGCGGCGCCCGGTTCTCCTTCCTCGGCGACGACTCCGGCCCCCTGACCGAGACCCTGACCTACCGCACCGGCGAGAACCGGGTGGCCGTCCGCGACGCCGACGGCGAACGGACCGAGCCCGGCAGCATCTTCAACGTGCTCCAGCAGCGGCTCCGCACCCGCCGCCTCACCACGCCGGACCTGCCCTTCGACCTCAACGGCGGCTACGTCGGCTACTTCGGCTACGAGCTCAAGGGCGACTGCGGGAGCCCCAACGCCCACACCGCCGAGACCCCGGACGCCGTGTGGACCTTCACCGACCGCCTGGTCGTGGTGGACCATCAGGAGGAGAGGACCTACGTCCTGGCCATCACCACCACCGGCGAGGACGAGACGACGACGGCCCGCGCCTGGGTGGAGGAGACGGCCCGCCGGGCCGCCGCCCTGCCCGACCCCGCCCCGGTCGACGGGACCCGCCAGGCCGCCTCCGCGCCCTCGGAGCGGGGCATCTCCCGCGATCGCTCCGCGTACACCGCCGACATCGGTGCCTGCCTCGACGAACTGCACAGCGGCGAGAGCTACGAGATCTGCCTGACCAACCGCATCATGCTGCCCGCCGTCAAGGACCCGCTCGGCTACCACCTGCTGCTGCGGCGTCACAACCCCGCCCCCTACGGTGCCTTCCTGCGCCATGGCGAGCTGAGCGTGGTGTGCTCCTCCCCGGAACGGTTCCTGCGGATCGCCCCGGACGGCGTTGCCGAGAGCAGGCCGATCAAGGGGACCGCACCCCGCGGCGCGGACCCGGCCAGCGACGAGGCGCTGCGCCGGTCGCTGACGGCGTCCGCCAAGACCCGGGCCGAGAACCTCATGATCGTTGACCTGCTCCGCAACGACCTGGGCCGGGTGTGCGAGGTCGGCTCCGTCGACGTCCCCGCCTATATGGTCACCGAGTCGTACGCCACGGTGCACCAGTTGGTCACCACCGTCCGGGGCCGGCTGCGGCCCGACGTGGACCCGGTCGCCTGCGTCCGGGCCTGCTTCCCCGGCGGCTCGATGACCGGCGCCCCGAAGCTGCGGACCACGGCCATCATCGACCGGCTGGAGCAGTCGGCCCGCGGCATCTACTCCGGCACCATCGGCTACTTCGGACTCTCCGGCGGTGCCGATCTCAACATCGTCATCCGCACTGCGGTGACCACCGGCTCGGGCACGGTCATCGGCGCCGGCGGCGCCATCGTCCTCGACTCGGACCCTGACGAGGAGTTCGACGAGGTGCTCCTCAAAGGCCATGCGCTGGTGCGGGCGCACGGCCTGCTGAACGGGACGGACGCGCCCGCCGGTGCCCGGTGACCGGCCGGCCGGACCATGACCACCACCGACTCCAAGACCGCATCAGGTTTCGCGGAGCAGAACGCGGAGCGGCACCGCTCCCGTACGCCGAGGGAAGGATCGAACATGTCGACCACCGCACACACCGAGCCGTCTTGGGCGGACCTGCCGTTCCTGGACTTCACCGACCCCAGCTTCGCCTGGGACTCCCCTGAGGTGGCCGAGGCCCGGGAGAAGTCCTGGATCGCCCGCACCCCGCTGGCCCTCCTGGTGCTGCGGTACGACGAGGCCGACCAACTGGCCCGTGACAAACGGCTCGTCTCCGGCTTCCGCGGCCTGGTGGATGTGGTGGGAACCCCCCAGGGCCCGGTACGCGACTTCATGGTGGACTTCCTGCAGAGCCTGGACGGCGCGGACCACCGCCGGCTCCGCGGGCTTGCCACCCACCCCTTCACCCCTCGCCGGATCACCGAGGTGCAGCCCTTCGTCCGGTCCACCGTGAAGCAACTGGTCGATGAACTACCGAAGGGCGAGTTCGACTTCGTGCGGCACTTCGCCCACCCGCTGCCGGCAGTGGTGATGTGTCAACTGCTGGGCTTCCCGCTGGAGGACTACGACACCGTCGGCCGCCTCTCCATCGAGACCAACCTCGGGCTGGCGCTCTCCAACGACCAGGACGCGCTCGCCAAGGTCGAGCAGGGCCTTGGCCGGATGTTCGACTACCTGGTGGCAGCCATCGAGAAGCGGAAGGTGGAGCCGGGCGACGACCTCACCTCCGACATCGTCCGCGCCTTCCACAACGGCACCCTGGACGACTACGAGCTGCGTACCCTGGTCGCCACCGTGCTGGTCGCCGGCTATGAGACCACCAACCACCAACTGGCCCTCGCCATGTACGACTTCGCCCAGCACCCCGACCAGTGGATGCAGCTCAAGGAGAACCCCGAGCTGGCTCCCCAGGCCGTCGAGGAGGTGCTGCGCTGGAGCCCTACCCTGCCCGTAACGGCCACCCGCACTGCCGCCGAGGACTTCGAGGTCAACGGCGTCCGCATTCCCACCGGCACCCCCGTCTTCATGTGCGCCCACGCGGCGCACCGCGACCCCCGGGTGTTCGCTGACGCCGGCACCTTCGACATCACCGTCAAGCGGGAGGCGCCCTCCCTCGCGTTCGGCGGCGGCCCGCACTTCTGCCTGGGCACGGCGCTGGCGCGGCTCGAACTCACCGAGGGCCTGGCGGCGCTGGCGACCCGGCTGGACCCACCGCAGATCGTCGGTGAGGTCACCTGGCGGCACGCGCTGGGCGTCGCCGGGCCGGACGCCCTGCCGCTGCGTTTCGGCACAGCCTGACGTCCTCCCCCGATGGTGCACCACTGCGGTCTCGGCGCCACCGACGGTGAGTTCCACGAGGTCCTGAATCTCCTTTGAAGGGCAGCACGTTCGACATGACCAATGACGGCAAGACGCTGGAATATCTCAAGCGCCTCACCGCCGAACTGTTGGAGACCCGGGAGTGCCTGCGCGCCACGGAGGCGGCGGCCCAGGAGCCGGTCGCGGTGGTTTCGATGGGATGTCGCTACCCGGGGGGCGTGTCCTCGCCCGAGGGCCTGTGGCGGCTGGTGGAGAGCGGGACCGACGCGATGACGCCGTTCCCCACCGACCGGGGCTGGAACGTCGAGGACCTCCTCGACCCCGACCAGCCCGGTCGGACGTGCACCCTGGTGGGCGGATTCGTCGACGGGGCCGCGGAGTTCGACGCGGACCTGTTCGGGATCAGCCCGCGCGAGGCAGCCGCGATGGACCCCCAGCAGCGGCTGCTGCTGGAGACCGCCTGGGAGACCCTCGAACGGGCCGGTCTGGACCCCGAGTCGCTGCGCGGCCGGCCCGTCGGGGTCTTCGTCGGGTCCCTCTACGTGGCTGGCGGCAGCGGCGTCGCGGTGGCCGAGGGCATCGAGGGCTATCACATGACCGGCAACGCGGCCAGCGTCCTGTCGGGCCGTCTCTCCTATGTGTTCGGCCTGGAAGGCCCCGCGGTCACCGTGGACACCGCCTGCTCGGCGTCCCTGGTGGCCGTGCACCAGGCCGTCCAGTCGCTGCGGCAGGGCGAGTGCGAGATGGCCCTGGCGGGCGGCACCACGGTGATGACGACGCCCGGCGTCTTCAGCGAGTTCAGTCGGCAGGGCGGGCTGGCGTCAGACGGCCGGTGCAAGGCGTTCTCCGACGCGGCGGACGGTACCGGCTTCGGCGAAGGCACCGGCCTGGTGCTGCTGGAGCGCCTGTCCGACGCCCGCCGGAACGGACACCCGGTCCTGGCCGTCATCCGCGGCTCCGCCATCAACCAAGACGGCGCCTCCAACGGCCTGACCGCCCCCAACGGCCCCTCCCAACAACGCGTCATACGCGCCGCCCTCACCAACGCCAAACTCAACCCCACCGACATCGACGCCGTCGAGGCCCACGGCACCGGCACCACCCTCGGCGACCCCATCGAGGCACAGGCCCTCCTAGCCACCTACGGCCAGAACCGGCCCGCGGACCGGCCGTTGTGGCTCGGCTCGGTCAAGTCCAACCTGGGCCACACCCAGGGCGCGGCAGGCATCGCCGGCCTGATCAAGATGGTGATGGCGGTCCGGCAAGGGGTGCTCCCCAAGACCCTGCACGCCGACGAGCCGTCCTCGCACGTGGACTGGACCTCCGGCGGGATCCGGGTGCTCGGCGAGAACCACGACTGGCCCCGGACCGGCCGCCCCCGCCGGGCGGGTATCTCCTCCTTCGGCATCAGCGGCACCAACGCCCATGTGATCCTGGAACAGGCCCCCGCCGCCGACACCGCCGAGGGGGAACAGGCCGCACCGGGCCCGCAGCCGCACCGGGTGCCCTGGGT
Source organism: Streptomyces sp. WZ-12 (assembly GCF_028898845.1). Classification (NCBI taxonomy): domain Bacteria; kingdom Bacillati; phylum Actinomycetota; class Actinomycetes; order Kitasatosporales; family Streptomycetaceae; genus Streptomyces; species Streptomyces sp. WZ-12. The sequence goes on from NZ_CP118574.1 coordinate 520,308, forward strand.
GATCGCCGCTCGTGGCGACCGCGCCCTGCGCGGCCAGGCGGAGCGGCTGGCCGCCGAGGTGATGGCCCGCCCGGAGCTGCGTCCGGCTGATGTCGGCTGGTCCCTGGCGACCTCCCGCGCGGCGCTCGACCAGCGGGCCGTGGTGTGGGCCACCGACCGCGAGGGCCACCTCGCCGGACTCACGGCGCTGGCCGAGGGTCGCCCTGCCCCCGGTGTCGTCCGGGGGACCGCGGCCGACGGCCGACTGGCCTTCCTCTTCTCCGGCCAGGGCAGCCAGCGCCCCGGCATGGGACGTGAACTGGCCGCCGCCTTCCCGGTGTTCGCCGAGTCCCTCGACGAGGTCTGCCGCCAGATGGACCCCCATTTGGAGTGTCCGCTGAAGGACGTCCTGTTCGCCTCCGAGGGCACCCCCGAGGCCGCGCGCCTGGAACAGACCGCCTACACCCAGACCGCCCTGTTCGCGCACGAGGTCGCCACCTTCCGCCTGCTCACCCACTGGGGCCTCGCCCCCGACCTGCTCCTGGGTCACTCCATCGGTGAACTCGCCGCCGCACACGCCGCCGGCGTTCTGTCGCTCGCGGACGCCTGTGCCCTCGTCGCCGCCCGCGGTCGGCTGATGCAGGAACTCCCCGGCGCCGGCGCCATGGTGGCGATCCGGGCGACCGAGGCGGAGATCCTGCCCTGGTTGACGGAACACGCTGGTGAACTCTCCCTCGCCGCCGTCAACGGACCCGACGCCGTCGTGGTGTCCGGCGCCGAGGGGGCCGTGCTGGGCTGCGTCGCGCACTGGCGGGACCGGGGCCGCAAGACCAGGCGGCTCCGGGTTAGCCACGCCTTCCACTCCTCGCAGATGGACGGCATGCTCAAGGAGTTCGGCCGGATCGCCGAGAAGCTCGCCTTCCACCCGCCCCGCATCCCGGTCGTCTCCAACCTCACCGGCGAGATCGCCGGCGCCGACGAGTTGTGCTCGCCCGCGTACTGGGTCCGCCACACCCGTGAGGCCGTCCGTTTCCACGACGGCGTCAGCCGGCTCCTGGAAGAGGGCGTGCGTGCGTTCCTGGAGGTGGGCCCGGCCGGAGTGTTGACGGCCATGGTCCAGGACTGCCTCGCCGCGGAACCCGGCGCCACCGGCGCCGTGCTCGCCTCCGTGTCGCGCGGCGGCCGTCCCGAGGCCGACACCGCGCTCGCCGCGGTGGCCGAGGCTTACGTCCACGGCGTCCCGGTCGACTGGACCCGGTTTCTCCCGGACACCGGCGCCCGCCGGGTGGACCTGCCCACCTACGCCTTCCAGCGCCGCCGTTTCCCCTGGAACCACACCGGCTCCGACACCGACGTGACCGCGGCCGGCCTGACCGGACTCGACCACCCGCTGCTCGGCGCCGCCCTGGAACTCGCCGACGACCAGGGCACCGCCTTCACCGGTCGGTTGTCGCGCCGCACCGAGACCTGGCTCGCGGACCACGTCGTCCTCGGCGCCACGCTCGTCCCGGGCACCGCCGTGGTCGAACTGGCCGTCCGCGCCGGAGCCGAACTCGGCTGCCGCCTCCTGCTCGAACTGACCCAGGAAGCCCCGCTGAACCTCCCCGACCGGGGTGCCGTCCACCTCCAGGTGCGGGTGGGGCCCGCTGAGGAACAGGGCCACCGCCCGCTCGCCGTCCACTCCCGGCCCGAGGAGGCCGCGGCGGACGAGCCGTGGGTCTGCCACGCCCGCGGCATTCTCGTCCCTGAGGCCGCCCCCGCCCCGGCCGGGTTCGGCGCCGCCTGGCCGCCCGCCGGCGCCGAACCCGTCCCCCTCGACGGGTTCTACGCGGACCTGGCGGCCGCCGGCTTCGCCTACGGCCCCGCCTTCCGCGGCCTCTCCCGCGCCTGGCGGCTCGGCGACGAGGTGCTCGCGGAGATCGCCCTCCCCCAGGCGGTGCGGTCCGGCGCCGGCCGCTACGGCGTCCACCCGGCACTCCTCGACGCCGCCCTGCACACCGCCCTCCTCCGTCGGGACGGCGCCGACCCGTCACAGGTGCGCATCCCGTTCTCCTGGCGGGAGGTGTCCTTCCACGGCGGCGCCGAACCGGCGCTCCGCGTACGTCTGACCCCGACGGGGACGGACACCGTGGCCCTGGCCCTGTGGGACGGGCGCGGCGTCCCGGTGGCCTCGATCGGCTCCCTGGTGACCCGGTCCGTCTCCGCCCGACAACTCCGGGCCTCCCACGCCCAGGACGCCCTCTTCCACCTCGACTGGACGCCGACCACGGCCACTTCGGCAGCCGTGCGCTGCGCCGTCCTGGGTGACGAGGAGCTGGCCGCCGCTCTGTCGGCCCCGGCCTTCGCCGACCTCGGCGCGCTGACCGCGGCAACCGGCGCCGGCGAGCCCGTGCCCGACCTCGTCCTGCTGCCCTGCCAAGGCGACGCCGAGACCGCCGGGAACAAGGCGGCCGCCGCGCGTGCTCTGGTCGGCCGCGTCCTCGCCGTGCTCCACGGCTGGCTCGCCGAGGAGCGGTTGGCCCCGGCCCGCCTGGTGCTGCTGACCCGGGGCGCCATGCCCGTCGCCACAGGCGAACCGGTCGCCGACCCGGCCGCCGCCGCAGTCTGGGGACTGGTGCGCTCCGCGCAGGCGGAGCACCCCGGCCGCTTCGTGCTGGCCGATCTCGACGGGCACGACGCCTCGACGGCGGCCCTGCCCTCGCTCCCGACCGCGGACGAGCCCCAACTCTCCCTCCGGGAGGGCCGGGTGCTGGTGCCCAGGCTGGCCCGCGGCGTCCCGGCGGGCATTCTGGTGCCGCCGCCCGGCACCCGGGAGTGGCACCTGGAGCGGGCCGGCGCCGGCAACGCCGTCGACGACCTGGCGCTCACCCCGTTCCCCGAGGCCGCCGCCCCGCTGGCGCCTGGGCAGGTCCGGGTCGCGGTGCGCGCCGCCGGGCTGAACTTCCGGGACGTGGTGATGGCCCTGGGCATGGTGCCCGACCAACGGTCGCTGGGCGGCGAGATCGCGGGCGTGGTCACCGAGGCGGCGCCGGACATCACCGGACTCGTCGTCGGCGACCGGGTCCTGGGCCTGGCACGCGGCAGCCTCGGCCCGGTCGCGGTCGCCGACCACCGGATGCTCGCCCGGATCCCCGAGGGCTGGTCCTTCGACCGGGCCGCATCCGTCCCGGTCGCCTTCCTCACCGCCTACTACGGCCTGGTCGACCTGGCCGGCGTGCAGCCGGGCGACCGCGTGCTGGTCCACGCCGCGGCCGGCGGCGTCGGCATGGCCGCCGTCCAGTTGGCGCAGCACCTCGGCGCCGAGGTGTTCGCGACGGCCGGCCCCGCCAAGTGGGACACGGTGCGCGGCCTGGGCATCGACGCCGAACACCTCGCCTCCTCGCGCACCGGCGAGTTCGAGGCGCGGTTCGCCGCGACGGCCGGCGGCCATGGGCTGGACGTGGTCCTCAACTCCCTCGCCGGGGAGATGGCGGACGCGTCACTGCGGCTGGTCCGCCCGGGCGGCCGCTTCATCGAGATGGGCAAGACCGACATCCGGGACGCCGACGAGGTCGCGGCCGCGTACGAGGGCATCGCCTACCGCGCGTTCGACCTGATGGACGCCGGGCCGGAGCGCATCGCCGGGATGCTGGCGGAGATCCTCGCCCTGTTCGACGGCGGGCGGTTCCGACCGATTCCGGTGACCACCTGGGACGTCCGGCAGGCTCCCGAGGCGTTCCGCCACTTCTCCCAGGCACGCCACATCGGCAAGATCGTCCTCACAGTGCCGCCCGCCTGGAACCCCGACGGGACCGTACTGGTCACCGGCGCCTCCGGGGCGCTCGGCGCCCAGGTGGCCCGGCACCTGGTCCGCACCCACAAGGTCGGACACCTGATCCTGGCCAGCCGCCGCGGCCCCGACGCCGAGGGCATGACGCAACTCACCGACGAGCTCACGGCGTTGGGCGCGTCGACGGTACGGGCCGTGGCCTGCGACGTCGCCGAGCGGGCCGCCGTGGCCGACCTGCTGGCCGCCGTTCCGGCCGAACACCCCCTGACCGCCGTGGTGCACACGGCGGGTGTGGTGGACGACGGCCTCCTGGAGTCCCTGACGCCGGAGCGGATCGACACCGTCTTCCGGCCCAAGGCCGACGGCGCCTGGCACCTCCACGAGCTCACTCTGGACCGGGAGTTGGCCGCCTTCGCGGTCTTTTCCTCCGTCGCCGGCACGTTGGGCGCCGGTGCCCAGGCCAACTACGCGGCCGCCAACGCCTTCCTGGACGCGCTGGCCACCCACCGCCACGACCAGGGCCTCCCCACCACCTCCCTCGCCTGGGGTATGTGGTCCGGAACCGGAGGCATGGCCGCCAACCTGGACCGGGCCGGCCTGGACCGCATGAAGCGCTCCGGCATCACCGGCCTGACCACCGACGACGGCCTCGCCCTCCTGGACACGGCCCTCGCCTCCGGCCGACCGGTCCTGCTGCCGGTGCGCCTGGACATCCGGGCCCTGCGCGCCACCGCGGCGGGCGGATCCCTCGCCGCGCCCCTGCGCGACCTGGTCCACGTCGCCGCCGCGGAGGACGCGCCGGCCCCGGCTGCGGACGCCCTGCGCGACCGCCTGGGCTCCCTCGCGCCCGAAGACCGCCACCAGGCCCTGTTGGACGTGGTACGCGGCCAGGTCGCCCTCGTCCTCGGACACGCCACCCCCGAGGGAGTGGAACCCCAACGCGCCTTCAAGGAGCTCGGGTTCGACTCGCTCACCGCCGTCGAGCTCCGCAACCGCCTCAACGCCGCGACCGGACTGGCCCTGTCCACCACGCTCGTGTTCGACCACCCGACCCCGGCCGCCCTCACCGACCACGTCGAAGGCGTCCTGTTGGTTGGCCTGGGCTCGCCTGTCGTCCCCCTCCTTACCCGCCTCGACGAATGGGCCGCCGAACTCGCCGCCGTTCGGCTCGACGAGGGCGAACGGGAACGGGTGGCGGCCCGGCTGCAGGCGCTCGCCAGGCAGTGGGGCAGGGACGCCCGCGTCGAGGACGACGCAACGCCCCTCGTCGACGATCTCGACCAGGCGACCGACGACGAAGTCATCGACTTCATCAGCAAGGAACTCGGCATCTCCTGATCCCGCGTCGCATCCCGGATGCGAGGGGACAACGGTGACTTCGATACGAGGTGGATTCACATGGTGAGCGACGACAAGGTCAGGTACTTCCTCAAGAAGGTGACCGCCGACCTCCACGAGACGCGCGGCCGCCTGAAGGAAATCGAGGACGCCGCGGGCGAACCCATCGCGGTCGTGGCGATGGGCTGCCGCTTCCCCGGCGGCGTCCGCTCGCCCGAGGAGCTCTGGCGCCTGGTCGTCACGGGGCAGGACGCGGTCACGCCGTTTCCCGCCGACCGCGGCTGGGACCTGGACGGCCTCTACGACCCCGACCCCGACCGCGTCGGGAAGACCTATGCCCAGCAGGGCGGCTTCCTCGACGACGTCGCCTCCTTCGACGCCGGGCTGTTCGGCATCAGCCCGCGTGAGGCACTGGCCCTGGACCCCCAGCAGCGCCTGCTCCTGGAGGTCACCTGGGAGACCTTCGAGCGCGCCGGCGTCACTCCGGCCGCCCTGCGCGGCAGCCGCACCGGCGTCTTCGTCGGCACCAGCAGCCAGGAGTACGCCTTCCTGGTCCGCGACTCCCCTGAAAACCTTGAGGGCTACTCGACCGGCTTCCTCGCCAGCGTCATGTCCGGCCGCCTCGCCTACACCTTCGGCCTCGAAGGCCCCGCGGTCACCGTGGACACCGCCTGCTCGGCGTCCTTGGTCGCCCTCCACCAGGCCGTCCAGTCGCTACGGCAGGGCGAGTGCGGACTGGCTCTGGCCGGCGGCGTCGCCGTCATGGCCACCCCCGGCATGTTCGTCGAGTTCAGCCGGCAGCGCGGGATGGCCGCGGACGGCCGCTGCAAGGCGTTCTCCGCCGCCGCCGACGGCACCGGCTGGGGTGAGGGCGTCGGCATGATCCTGCTGGAGCGCCTGTCCGACGCCCGCCGGAACGGACACCCGGTCCTGGCCGTCATCCGCGGCTCCGCCATCAACCAAGACGGCGCCTCCAACGGCCTGACCGCCCCCAACGGCCCCTCCCAACAACGCGTCATACGCGCCGCCCTCACCAACGCCAAACTCAACCCCACCGACATCGACGCCGTCGAGGCCCACGGCACCGGCACCACCCTCGGCGACCCCATCGAGGCACAGGCCCTCCTGGCCACCTACGGCCAGAACCGGCCCAATGGCGAACCCCTCTGGCTGGGCTCGTTGAAGTCCAACATCGGGCACGCCCAAGCCGCCGCCGGCGTCGGCGGCGTGATCAAGATGGTGATGGCGCTGCGCAAGGGCGTCCTGCCACCCACCCTCCACGCCGACGAACCCACCCCGCACGTCGACTGGTCCGCCGGCGCCGTCGAACTCCTCACCGAGGCCCGCGACTGGCCCCGCGCCGGCCGCCCCCGCCGGGCCGGCGTCTCCTCCTTCGGCATCAGCGGCACCAACGCCCACCTCATCCTGGAACAGGCCCAGGACCGCCCCGCCCCCGCCGGGGGCCAGGAGCCGGTTGCCCCCGTGGAGCAGAGCGCCGACCAGCCCCCCGGAACCGGCCCCTGGCCCTGGGCCGTCTCCGCCCGCACCGCCCGCGGCCTCCGTGAACAGGCGGCCCGGCTACGCGATCACGTCTTCGATCACCCGGAGCTCTCCCCGCCGGACGTCGGCCACACCCTGCTGGCCGCGCGGACCCGCTTCGACCATCGCGCTGTCGTCCTCGGCACCCACCGCGACGACTACCTCAACGGCCTCGCCGCGCTCGTCGAGGGCAGGAGCGTCCCCGGCCTGGTCGAGGGCGTCGCCATCGCACCGGGCAGGCCCGTCTTCGTCTTCCCCGGCCAAGGCTCCCAATGGGTGGGCATGGCCGCGGAGTTGTACCGCGACGCCCCGGTCTTCTGCGACAAGCTCCACGAGTGCGCCGCCGCCGTCGAACCGCATGTCGACTTCTCCCTGGTCGACGTCGTCCGCGGCACCGACGGCGGCTGCCCCCTGGACCGGGTCGACGTCGTCCAGCCCGCTCTGTGGGCCATGATGGTCTCGCTGGCCGCTCTCTGGCGCTCCTACGGCGTGGAACCCGGCGCCGTCGTCGGCCACTCCCAGGGAGAGATCGCCGCCGCCTGCGTCGCCGGCGCCCTCTCCCTCGAACACGGCGCCCAGATCGTCGCCCTGCGCTCCCGCCTCGTCGCCGAACGCCTCTCCGGCCGCGGTGGCATGGTCTTCCTCGCCCTCCCCGCCGACCGGGCCCGCGAACGCCTCGCCACCTGGGGCGCGCGTCTGTCGATCGCCGCCGTCAACAGCCCCTCGTCCGTGGTCGTTTCCGGTGAACCCCGGGCCCTGGACGAACTGCTGGCCGCCGCCGAACAAGAGGGTGTCCGCGCCGTCCGCGTCGCGGTCGACTACGCCTCCCACTCCGCCCACGTCGAATCCCTGGAGGCCGAACTCGCCCCGCTGCTCGCCGGGATCGCCCCCCGAACGGCCGTGCTCCCGTTCTTCTCCACCGTCACCGGCGACGTGATCGACACCGCCGGACTCGACGCCGCGTACTGGTACCGCAACCTACGCCGGACCGTCCGCTTCGACCCCGCCCTGCGCCGACTCGTCGCCGCTGGACACCGCACCTACGTCGAGATGAGCCCCCACCCCGTCATCGCCGTGTCCGTCGAGGAGGTCCTCGACGACACCGCCACCGACGGCGTCGTGCTGGCCTCGCTGCGCCGCAACGAGGGGAGCCTCCAGCGTCTCCTGACCTCCGTCGCCGAGGCCCAGGTCCGCGGGGTCGCGGTGGACTGGACGGCCCAACTCGGGCGGGGACGCCGGGTGGTCGACCTCCCGACCCACGCCTTCCAGCGCCGCCGCTACTGGCTGGAGACCGCACCCAGGAGGGTCTCTCCCGGAGCGACTCCGGCCGCGGCCGTGCGGGAGGACGACGAGGGGAACGAGCCCACCGGCTTCCGCGGCCGTCTGGACGGCCTCCCGCCCACCGAACGGGAACGCGTCATCCTGGAGACCGTCCGCGAGCACGCCGCCGCCGTCCTCAACCTGGCCTCCGTGGCCGACGTCGACGTCACTCGGCCCTTCACCGACCTGGGCTTCGTCTCCATGACCGCGATGGAGCTCCGCAACCGGCTCGACACCGCCACCGGCGTCCGCCTCACCCCGGCCGCCGCCTTCGACCACCCCACCCCCGAGAAGCTCGCCGCCCACCTGCTCAACCGACTGACCGACACCGGCCCGCACACCGCCGAACCGGTGCGCACCGCGCCCGTCGCCGACGAGCCGATCGCCGTCGTCGCCATGGGCTGCCGCTACGCCGGTGACGTCGCCACCCCCGAACAGTTGTGGAACCTGGTCGCCTCGGGCCGCGACGCCACCTCCTCCTTCCCGGCCAACCGCGGCTGGGCCACGGATCTCTACGACCCGGAGCCCGGCCGGCCGGGACACACCTACGTCCGCCGCGGCGCCTTCCTGCGCGACGCCGACCGGTTCGACCCCCTCCTGTTCGGCATCAGCCCCCGCGAGGCGCTGGCCATGGACCCTCAGCAGCGCCTCCTCCTGGAAGTCACCTGGGAGGTCTTCGAACGGGCCCGGCTGTCGCCCGAGTCCGTCCGCGGCAGCCGCACCGGCGTCTTCGTCGGCATCGCCGGCCAGGACTACCTGCCGCTGCTCCAGTCCGCTCCCGACGACACCGCCGGGCACCTGATGACCGGCACCTCCAACAGCGTCGCTTCCGGCCGCCTCGCCTACACCTTCGGCCTCGAAGGCCCCGCCATCACCGTCGACACCGCCTGTTCCTCCTCCCTGGTCGCCCTCCACCTCGCCGTCCAGGCCCTGCGCCAGGGAGACTGCACCTCCGCCCTGGTGGGCGGGGCCACCATCCTCTCCACCCCCGGGGCGTTCGTGGAGTTCAGCCAACAGGGCGGGCTGGCACCCGACGGACGCTGCAAGGCGTTCGCCGCGGCTGCCGACGGCACGGGCTGGGGCGAGGGAGTCGGCATGCTCCTCATCGAGCCTCTTTCCGAGGCCCACCGCCACGGACACCCCGTCCTGGCCCTGATCCGCGGCACGGCCACCAACCAGGACGGTGCCAGCAACGGCCTCGCCGCCCCCAACGGCCTCGCCCAGCGGCGCGTGATCCGCCAGGCCCTCGCCAACGCCGGCCTCACCGGTCGGGACGTCGACGCCGTCGAGGCCCACGGCACCGGCACCACCCTCGGCGACCCCATCGAGGCCGAGGCGCTCCTGGACACCTACGGCCAGGACCGGCCGGCCCACGCCCCGCTGTGGCTCGGCTCGGTGAAGTCCAACATCGGCCACACCGCCGCCGCGGCCGGCGTCGGCGGTGTCATCAAGATGGTGATGGCCATGGATCGCGGCGTCTTGCCGCCCACCCTCCACGTCGACGACCCGACCCCGCACGTCGACTGGACCGCGGGCGGCGTCGAACTGCTCACCGAGGCCCGGCAGTGGCCGGACCACGGTCGGGCCCGCCGGGCCGGCGTCTCGGCATTCGGCATCAGCGGCACCAACGCCCACGTCGTCCTGGAACAGGCCCCGAACGACTCCGCCGGCTCCGTTACCGGAACGGCCGGGTCCGGGAACCTCGCCGTCGAACTCCCCGCCCTGCCCTGGGTGTTGTCGGGCCGCACGGGGAAGGCCCTGCGGGCCCAGGCCGAGCGGCTGTGCGGATTCGTCGGCGAACACCCCGACCTGTCGGCGGCCGACATCGCCCGTTCGCTGGCCGCCACCCGGGCGGGGCTGGAACACCGCGCCGTGCTCGTCGGCCGGGACCGCGACGAACTACTGGCGGCCCTAAGGGCCCTGACGGCGGACGACGCCTCGGCCCTCCTCGTCCGGGGCACGGCCCGTGCCGGGGGTCGGGCGGCACTGCTGTTCACCGGAGAGCCCGGTGGGCGCGGCGGACTCGCCCAGGAACTGTACGTCCGGACACCGGCGTTCGCCTCGACCGTGGACGAGGTGGCCGCCGTCTTCGCCGCCCACCTCGACCGGCCGCTGGGAGAGATCCTCACCGGGGACCGCGAGGCGCCGGACGACCCGGTCCTCGCCCGGGCCGCGCTCTTCGCCGAGGACGTGGCGCTGTTCCGGCTCCTGGAGCACTGGGGCCTGCGCTTCGGCTTCCTCGCCGGCCACGGCGTCGGCGAAGTGGCCGCGGCGCACTGCGCCGGCGCGCTGTCCCTGGCCGACGCGGCGTCCCTGGTCGCCGCCTTGGACCGGGCCGACGTCGCCGCCGACCTGGCGGTGCGTCCGCCGGCTGTCCCCCTGGTCTCCAGCCGGACCGGCCGCCCCGTCGCACCGGAGGAGCTGCGTTCCCCCGAGCACTGGAGCAGGGCCGGCGAACCGGCGGGCGCCGCGAAGTGGTTGACCGCCGAGGGCGTGCGCGAGATCCTGCGGATCGGTCCCCCGACGGCGGAGCAGATCCCCGGCGACGACGTCCTCGTGGTGTCGACCCATGGCGCCGACGGCGGATCCACCACACTCCTCGACGCGCTGGTCCGGCTCCACGTCAGGGGCGTCGCGACGGGCTGGGAGCGCATGCTCGCCGACAGCGGAGCGAAGCTGGTGGAACTCCCCACCTATGCCTTCCAACGCCAGCGGTTCTGGCCCGAGTTGACCGGGGTCTCCCACGGTGCCGTCGGCTCCCGTGAGACCGGCGGCGAGCGGGCTCGGGAGTTCCGCGAGCGCCTGGCCGCCGCGGCGGAGGACGAGCGGGAAGGGATCGTCGCCGCACTGGTCCGCGAGTACGTCGCCAAGGTCCTCCGGCTGGCCGACACCGCTTCCGTCGACGACGAAACCCCCCTCCCCGAGCTGGGCTTCGACTCGCTAACCGCGGTGGACCTGCGCAACCGCCTCGGGGCGGACACCGGCCTCCGGCTGCCCCCGTCCCTCGTGTTCCAGTACCCGACGATCGCCGCCCTCACCCGGCACCTGGCCGCCCAGCGGCCGGCGGCGGACTCCACGGACACCCCCGGGAACAGCGCCGCCGACGCCCCGTCCACCCTGGCTCCGCTCTTCGCCCGCGCCCACGAGCTGGGCCGCACCGAAGAGCTCCAGGAACTGGTGCTGCGCGTCGCGGACTTCCGCCCCACCTTCGACGCGCCCGAGGAGCGGTTCCGCGTCCCGCACGTCCGCCTCGCCCGGGGCTCCGAACCCGCCCGGCTGATCTGCTTCCCGACGTTCGCCGGCGGCTCGGGGGCCCACCAGTACGCCCGGTTGGCCGCCGCCTCCGACGGCGAGCACGACATCTGGGTCCTGCCGGCACCCGGCTTCACCTGGCAGGAACCGCTCCCCGCCTCCGTCGAGGCGCTGGCCCGGCTCCAAGCCGACAGCGTCCGGGAGTGCGCCGACGGCCAACCGGCCGTCCTGGTCGGCTACTCGGCGGGCGGCTGGCTCGCCCACGCCACCGCGGCCGCCCTGGAGGAGCGCGGCGCCGCCCCCGCCGCCGTCGTCCTCCTGGACAGCCACCACCCGGACAGCGCGATGCTCCCGCACCTCCACGCCCACATCGGTCGGTCCCGCGCCACGGGAGAGGGCGACGTCCTCTGGACCGAGGGAACCCGGGACGACGCCTACCTCACGGCCATGGCCCACTACGCCCGCCTGTTCCACGGCTGGCCCCCGGTGGACATCAGCGCGCCGACGCTGCTCGTCCGGGCCGCGGAACCTCCCTTCGACGGAGCGCCGGACGACTGGCGCACGTGCTGGAACCGCCCGCACAGCAGTGTCGACACGGCCGGAAACCACTTCTCGATCATTCGAGAGCACAGCGGGTCCACCCTGCGCTCCGTACACGACTGGCTCAAGGTCCTTCACTGAGGACACGACGGTCTCGACATGACAGGAACAAGATGACCACCACCAGCGCCAGCTCCACCCAGCTCCTCGACCAGGACGTCATCGAAGGGCAGTCCGGCTACACGAAGCCGTTCCTCAACCTGTACGACCTGGCGGTCTTCCGGGGCACCGCGCCCCTCGCCTGGCAGTGCCCGCCGGCCGTCTCCCGAAAGCTGTACGACACCTGCGTCGGCGCCGCACACGTGGAGATCGGTGTCGGCACCGGCTACCTCCTCGACCACGCCAAATTCCCGGTCGACAACCCCCGGATCACCCTCGTCGACCTCAACCCCAACTCCCTGGCGCACACGGCCCACCGCCTCCGCCGCCACGACGTCACCGTGGTCCGGGCCAACGTCCTGGAGCCCCTGCCGCTCCCCGAGCGGTCCATGGACTCCGTCGGTATGAACTACCTGCTCCACTGTGTCCCCGGCAGCATCAAGGAGAAGGGCATCGCCCTCAAGCACGCCGCTGCCTTGGTCCGCCCCGGCGGCGTCGTCTTCGGCGCCACGGTGCTGTCCTCCGGCGTCCCGGTCAGCGCCCGCGGCCGCTGGACCATGAACTGGCTCAACAAACAGGGCGCTTTCCACAACGGCCAGGACGACTACCACGACCTCCGCGACCAACTGGCCCGGCACTTCGACCGCTTCCAGTTGACCTCGCGCGGCTGCGTGGGCATCTGGCGGGCCTGGACGGCAGGCTGAGGCAGGAGCAGCAGTGAGCGGTGTGGCCCGGCGAGAGGCGTGAGGGCAAGCCTTCGGCGCCGCCCCGCTGTTCCCGCTCGTCACGGAGCAGCGCAAGCCCGTGAGTTGCCGCAACTCGTCCTGGACGCCTACCGGTAGCTCGTCATGTCGGGCGGTGGTGTGGGGTGACGGCAGGTCGGGTTGGCCGCCAGCCTGCCCCACCCCGACGCACCCCACCCCACCACCAACGAGCGCCCGCCGGCCGACCTCGCCGAGACCGTCCGCCTCTACGGACTGCGGCCGTGGATCGAGCAGAGCGACAAGCAGATCAAGGACGAACTCGGCTGGGCCGACTTCGAAGTCCGCTCCGACCCGTATTGACCTCTACCGCCGAATTTGACGAACTACCGGCAGGCGGTTGCGAGGACGGCCCGTACGGTCTTGCCGCCGCCGACGTCCCCGGGGACGGAGAGCCGGCGGGCCAGCAGTCGCACCATGGCCAGGCCGCGCCCGTTCTCCGCCAGCTCGGCGATGGGGCGTACGCGGGGCCAGTGGGGGCTGTCGTCGTGCACTTCGACGGTGACCCGTCTCCCGCCCGCACGCAGCCGCAGCCGGCACTCGCCGCGGCCGTGCCGAGTGGCATTGGTGACCAGTTCGGAGACCACCAAGCTGGCGTCCTCCACCCGGTCGGCCGTGAGCGCGGGCATCTGCCGGTGGAGGAGAAGCGTCTCGGTCAGCTTCCGTGCCCAATGGGCGGCTTCATCCCCCAACGGCAGAACGCACTCCACCCGTGCGGATCGCCGCCGGGCGCGCCTGGACGCACGCATCCACCATCACTCCCCCCAAAAAAGAAAACACCGGCGCGCCCACGCGAGGTGCGCCGGGGCCGCGCCTGCTGCACGGCCGGTCCTGCACCCTGGTGATGCCCGCCCCGCCTGATCCCCAACCGGTAGACCCGCCACCGGTCCCTCGGCGGGCGCTCCGCCCCCAGCATCGACAACAGCAGTGGCCCCAGCCGCTCCCACTGTTCATCCGTCAGGTCCCCCCGAGTCATTCCAAAACCGTTCCACGTCGCTGGTTCGCCTCAGGCGGCGCCCCGGCGCCTGGCAGTGTCAGCAGATCTCGCCGGGCCGGGCCGCAGTGGCCTTGAGCAGCTCCCGCAGCAGGCCGAAGTCGACGCCCTCCGGCCTGCGGAACCGCAGGCAGCCCTTACCTACGCCTGCCATCCGACCGAGCGCGCATGCGGCAGCCCGGGGACACACTCGGGCCCGATGAACGACACGGTGCGACGTTCTCTCGCGTCGAGTGCGACGAACAGGCCGGCGAGGACCTCGCCGGGGGCATCGGGGGTGAATGCGGAGGGCAGTTCGCCGGGGCAGACAGGAAAGATCCGAGTAGCTCCTGTCGGAGTGCCTTTCCACCTGGGTGAGTTGACGACCGCCCGGCAGGTTTCCGCCTGCGAGGAGGCAAGTAGCCCGACTGTGACGTGGTCGGCCTACTTCAGAACCCGGCGCGCTGAGCTACGAGTTGAGCGGAAGGTGAGCGGAAGGTGAGCGGATTGAGCAAGCCAGGACGCCCGTTCAGCCGGGTCCGTCGCCCCTTCGCGAGCCGGTCTCATCGGACGTGCACGGAAGTGAATGCCCCTCGCCCTCCGACCTTGCGGGACACTCTGTGTCTGCCTGGGCGTCGAGAAGACGGGCGAGGCCGGATCTTGCGGAATGCGTGGGTCAGTCGATGGCAGAGCGATTGGCGTGAGACGCCACACGGCCTTGCCGTTGGCCTGCTGCGTCGTTGCCGGCGCACTGGACGTTCTGCTGGTGGCGCAGCACGCGAAGGGCTTCGGCGCTCTCCGAGCCGTTCCGGGTTGCCCAGCGCTCCCGAGGCGGAACAGCCATACCGGTCGCCGGCTCGCCTACGGCGCGAACCCGCAGGTCAACGCGCCCTCCCCCGTGGCCGCAAGGCCACCGAGGGGAGCTCGGGCGCCGGCAACCGGTCGCCCTCATAGCCGTGCACCTCGCCGAAGCGGGTACCCGCCGCCCAGTCCGCGCGGGCCCGGACGATGTCCTCGTGGGAGCGGCCGATGAAGTTCCACCACATGACGATCTCCTCGTCGAACGGCGTACCGCCCAGCAGGATCGCGCGGGTGGGTTCGTCCGCGGCGTTCGTCAGCGTGAGGGTGTCGATGCCGGGGTGGGTATAGCCCAACTCGGCGGGCTTCAAAGGGGTTTCGGAGATGAGGAGAGAGCCGGAGTCCACGAGGAGGCCGTGCTCGTAGGCGGGGTCTACGTCGAGGGCGAGGGTGGCGTGCGGTGCGAGGAGGATCTCGGCGCCGAGGAGGGGCGTGAAGGTTCGCACCGGCGAGTGGGCGCCGGCGAGTGCACCGAGGAAAACCCTGACCTCGGCTCCAGGGTGGCGTACGGGGTCGGGCACGTAGTGCTGGAAGTCCCGGTCGGTGTTGCGGTGTTGTTCGGGCAACGCCACCCATAGCTGCACGCCGTGGAGGACGGTGGTCCGCGACGTGGAGACCTCGGAGTGGGCGATGCCGTACCCGCTCGTCATCAGGTTGAGTTCACCGGGGCGCACGAAGGCGTGACTGCCGAGGCTGTCCCGGTGCTCGATCTCCCCACTGAACAGCCAACTCACCGTCTGCAGCCCGGTGTGCGGATGCGGGGCGACGTCCATGCCGCCGGTGCCGGAGACGTCGTCCGGCCCGTAGTGGTCGGCGAAGCACCACGCGCCGATCAGGCTCCGGCCACGCTGGGGCAGCGTGCGCTGTACGGTCATCGCGCGCGGACCGCCCAGGGGCACCTCCCGCGAGGTGAGGACCTCGACCCGCGGCCCGTCGGCGTCACGCGCACCGTCCACCGCCGCGCCGCAACGCACCTCGGCCGGCTTCGCCTCGACATTACTCACCGCACACCACCTTTCACTCAACACGATAGCGCCCTGGGAAATGGCCTTCGGGGCCCTCGCGCGGGATGCGGAATACCCTCCGAGCCCCGTGTTGTTTATCATTCAACCATCTGCCGGAGGTTCGGTCCACGACCCCGGGCGCCAGGCCGCAAGGACTGGAAGTCAGACAGGAAGGACAGCAGCACCATGGCTTCGACCCTCGACATCCGTCGCGCCGACGAGCGCTTCCACACCCGGGCCGAGTGGCTGGACTCCCACCACTCGTTCTCGTTCTCCCGCCACTGGAACCCCGACAACACCCACTTCGGGCTACTGCTGGTCTCCAACGACGACATCGTCGCTCCGGGTACCGGCTTCGACACCCATCCGCACCGCGACATGGAGATCGTGACGTGGGTGCTCGACGGCGGTCTCGTCCACCAGGACTCCGAGGGGCACAACGGCGTGATCTACCCGGGCCTCGCGCAGCGGATGAGCGCCGGCACGGGCATCCTGCACAGCGAGAAGAACGACTCGTGGACGCTGACCGGGCGGCCCGAGCACCGGGACCCGGTGCACTTCCTGCAGATGTGGGTCATCCCTGACGAGGCCGGCATCCGCCCGGGCTACGAGCAGCTCGACATCAACGACGAACTCGCTCGCGGGGGTTGGACGACCCTGGCGTCCGGCATGTCCCAGCACGCCGACCAGCGGGCGATCGGCATCCGTCAGAAGCACGCCGCGCTGCACGTCAGTCGCATGCGTCCCGGTGAGACGCTGCAGATCGCCAACGCCCCGTTCGTGCACCTCTTCGTTGCGCGGGGCAGCGTCGAGTTGGAGGGCGCCGGGCCGCTGGCCACGGGCGACGCGGGGCGCGTCACGCGTGCCGAAGGCCAGCGCGTCACCGCCGGGCCCGAGGGTGCGGAGGTCCTGATGTGGGAGATGACCGCCGCCGTCTCGATGGGGTGAGTGCCTGGCCCGCGCGATCAGAGGGCGCCGCGGTCGGCGAACGGCGGGCCGGCCGCGGCGACTTCGGACACGGGCATCCGATGGCCGGCCCGCGGCCGGTCATCGGATGGGCGCCGTGGCGGTGTCAGTGCTGCGGATGCGGGTGCGGATGGAACAGGGACCGCCGGTGCTTGGGGGTGGTGCCTGTGCCCGTCGTGCCCTTGGTGAGGCGGCCGATCTCGACGCGCATGCGGATGGCGTGGATCACCTCTGTGACACCCAGGACGATGGCCATGATGCCGGCGACCAACGCGAGCACGGCGATCGAGCTGAACGGCGAGACGATCAGCACGATGCCCGCGAGCATGGTGATGATGCCCAGGAAGATCTGCCAACCACGGGCGGGTGCCTGGGGAGCCGAGGCCGCGCCGGCCGACATCATGATGCCGCGCAGCAGCCAGCCGAATCCGATCCACAGGGCGAGCAACAGGAGCGACTGCAGGGTGCCCTTCAGGCAGATCAGTCCGAGGAGCACGCTGATCGCGCCGGTGATGAAGTGCAGCGCCCGCAGATGTCCGGGAACGTGCGCGCCGAAGGCCGCGGCGAGTTGGAAGACACCGCTGACCAACAGGTAGATGCCGAAGGCCAGTCCGACGACGTGCAGCGTCTTGCCCGGCCACGCCAGGACGACCACGCCCAGGGCGATCGCCGCCAGGCCGACGGTGAACAGGGCCTGCCAACCGAGGTTGGCCAGGGTGCCCAGGGCTGCACCGCTCGGGGAGGTTTCTTGAGCGAGTGTCGGGCCGTCGCCCGAAGGTGTGGAGGGGGTTGCCATTCCGCCCACCTCTCTTATGGAACAGCATGGTCAGATACGGACGTCTCCATCGTCACCCCATCGGCCCTGTCCCGCTCGGGGAGCCTGCCCACCGGCTTCCGCCCCCGCATCACCGGCCCACCACCATCCAGTCCAGCACCGACGTCGACTCCAGCCAGGCCAGGAGGCAGAGCGCCGCCAGAACGCACAGGCTCCAACCGATCACCTTCCGTAGGATCTCGCCCTCCCGGCCCGTCAGTCCGACCGCGCTCGACGCGATGGCGAGGTTCTGCATGGCCTCGGCCTTGCCCTGTACGCCGCCGGTGCTGTTGGTCGCGGCGGCGAGCAGGCCGTCCATCCCCACCCGGTGCGCGGCGGCGACCTGCATGGCGCCGAACAGGGCGTTGGACGAGGTGTCCGAACCGGTCAACGCCACTCCGAACCAGCCCAGGAAGCCCGACAGCAGCGCGAACACCCCGCCCGTCCCGGCCAACCAGGCGCCCAACGAGACGGCCATCCCGGAGAGGTTCATGACGTAGGACAACGCGAGCACGCAGCCGATGGAGAGCGCCGCCCAACGGATCTGGGCGCACGCCTCGCGGTACGCGCGCAGCGCGCGGCCCGGCCGGAGCCGCAGGATCAGCACGGAGAGCACGCCGACGATCAGCAGCACCGTGCCGCCGGAGCCGAGCCAGTTGAGGTCGTAGACCGCCGCCTTGGGGACCGTCCCGCCGGCGGTGCGTATCTGGAGTCCCGGCCAGGGGAACGAGGTACCCCTGGCGGCGACGAAGCGGGCGACGGGCCCGTCGACGGACACCAGCGCGAACGCGACGATGAGCAACGCGTAGGGCGCGAAAGCCTGGAGGAGTGGGAGGGGCGGTATCTTCCGTTGCTTCGCTTCGGGCTCCGGCTCTGACCGCGCCCCGCCCGGCTGCCAGAACCGCAGCAGCACCACAACCACCACGGAGACGATTCCGGCCATGACATCGGTCAGTTGGTAGGTGAAGAAGTTGGAGCAGAGGTACTGTCCCGCCCCGAAGCCGACGCCGGCCGCCAGCGCCGCCGGCCAGACCTCGCGCAGTCCGCGGCGGCCGTCCAGGATCAACAGGAGGAAGAGGGGCACCAGGACGGCGATCACGGATGACTGGCGGCCGACCATGGCGCCGAGGTCGTGCTCGGAGTAGCCGGTGGCCTTGGCGAGTGCCTGGATGGGGTTGCCGACCGAACCGAAGGCGGCGGGCGCGGTGTTGGCGAAGGCGGCCACCGCGGCGGCGCGCAGTGGCGCCAGGCCGAGGCCCAGCAGGATGATCGAGGTGATGGCGATGGGGGTGCCGAATCCCGACAGCGACTCGACCATGGCGCCGAAGCAGTAGGCGATGACCAGTGCCTGGACCCGGGGGTCCGGGGACAGCGAGGTGAAGGTCCGTCCGATGAGGTCGAAGTGGCCGGAGGCGCGCTGGAGTTTGTTGATCCACACCGCGTTGAGGATGATCCAGACGATCGGGAAGAGGCCGAATGCCGCGCCCTCCACCGCGCCGTCGGCGATTTGGCCGAACGGCATCCGGTAGGCGGTGAGGGCGATGGCGACGGCGCTGGCCAGGCTCCATAAGGCGGCCCGGTGCGAGGCCATCCGCACCACGCCGAGCAGCACCAGGAGCACCAGGAGCGGGGTGGCGGCCAGCAGTGCGGTGAGTCCCAAGTGGCCGAGTGGGTCGGTGACTTGACGGTACACGGCGAGACTCGCTCTCTCCGGCCGAGCGGGCCGGGTCTCGGGAGCGCTCGATCCGTCCGCGGGTGCACGAACGGCACAACGGAATTCCGTAATTTGAATATCTATTTCCGTCAGCCGGAGAGCATGGGTGCCCGTGGGAGTGCCGTCAAGGGGTCGGTCGCCGCGCCCCTCCCCATGCCTGGCGCCCCGGTGTCCCGCCCAGTCGTTCGCTCAGTCGTGCCGCCGCCTCCGCCACCAGCTCCCCGAACCGGTCCCGCAGCGGATCGGTCAGCCGCGAGGTCGGCACGTTCACGCTGACGCTCGCCACCGGGCGCCCCGACTCGCCCAGCACCGCCGCCGCCACCGCCGACACGTCCGCGCGCCACTCCCCCCGGTTCGTCGCCCAACCGCGCGCCCGGATCTCGTCGACCTCCGCGCGCAGCGCCGCCGGGTCCGTCGCCGTCGTCTCCGTGAACCGGGCGAGCCCGTCGGCCAGATACGCCGCCACCTCGGCGTCCGTCCGGGCCGCCAGCACCGCCTTGCCGTTCGCCGACGCGTGCACCGGCAGGATCTGACCCAGCGGCAGGATGATCCGCACGGGCTGCGTGGTCTCCAACCGCTCGACGAGGACGACCCGTTCACCCTCCGGCACCGCCAGGTGGACCGTCTCGTCCGTGCGCGCCCGCAGCTCCTCCATCACCGGCACCGCGGCGTCCCGCAGCCGCAGCTCGCCGGTGGCGTGCCGGCCCACCTGCAGCGCCTTGGCCGTCACCCGCCAGCGCGTCGGACGCCCTTCGGCGGGGCGGATCCAGCCCGCCTCATGCAGCGTGACGAGCGTGCGCTGCACCGAGCTCTTCGGCAGTCCCATCGCCCGCGCCAGGTCGGCGACGCCGATCGGCTGGCGCTCCGCCACCTCTTCCAGCGCGCGCAGCGCGTTCCGCACGTTCTGCACCGTTGACTCCCTTCGCCCAACGGGCCTACGCTCCCTGTGCCTTGAGACGGTACAGCGTGCCGACACACGGCACAACCCCCAGGGAAGGGATCGCTCACGTGAACTCGCCCCAACCACAGGCCCGTTCGGCCCGTCGACCCGGTCGCCACTTCCTCCAGATCCCCGGCCCCACCAACATCCCCGATCCGGTCCTGCGCGCCCTCGCCGCGCCCACCATCGACCACCGCGGGCCCGCCTTCACCGAGTTGGCCCGGAGCGTGCTGGCCCGGCTCGGCCCCGTCTTCGGCACCACCGGCCCCCTCGCGCTCTACCCCAGCTCCGGCACCGGTGCCTGGGAGGCCGCCCTGGTCAACACCCTCAGCCCCGGCGACCGCGTGCTGTTCTTCGAGACCGGCCACTTCGCCGTGCTCTGGCGGGAGTTGGCCGAGCGGCTCGGCCTCGATGTCGAGATCGTCCCCGGCGACTGGCGCCACGGCGCCGACCCCGACACGCTCGCCGACCGCCTCGCCCACGATCCACACCACCGCATCAAGGCCGTCTGCGTCGTCCACAACGAGACGTCCACCGGCGTCACCAGCCGAATTCCCGCTCTGCGCACGGCTCTTGACGAGGCATCACACCCGGCGTTGTTCCTGGTCGACACCGTCTCCTCGCTCGGCTCCACCGACTTCCGGCACGACGAGTGGGGCGTCGACGTCACCGTCACCGGCTCCCAGAAGGGCCTGATGCTCCCGCCCGGCCTCGGCTTCAACGCCATCGGCCCCCGCGCCCTCGAAGCCCACCGCACCGCCCGCCTGCCCCGCGCCTACTGGGACTGGGACCCCCTGCTCGACGCCGCCGAACACGGCCGCTTCCCCTACACCCCCGCCACCAACCTGCTCTACGGCCTCGACGTCGCCCTCGACCTGCTGACGGAGGAGGGACTGCCCGCGGTCTTCGCCAGGCACACCAGGCACGCCGCCGCCACCCGCGCCGCGGTCCGGGGCTGGGGCCTGACCGTGCTCTGCGCCGACGCCCGCGAGTACTCCCCCACCCTCACCGCCGTGTTGATGCCCGACGGCCAGGACGCCGACGCGCTCCGCGCCACCGTCCTCGACCGTTACGACATGTCCCTCGGCAGCGGCCTCGGCCGGCTCGCCGGGCGCGTCTTCCGCATCGGCCACCTCGGACAACTCAGCGATCTCCAACTGGCCGGGGCCCTGGCCGGCGTCCAAATGGGCCTGGCCGCCCACGGTTTCCCCTCCGACCCGGCCGGCCTGACCGCCGCCCTCGACGTCCTGGCCACCGCATGAGCGGGCCCCTCGTCGAGACGTGCACGCCTGGCACAGGCACGGCCGAACGACAGGAGGTCCCGGCATGAGCACCGCCGCCGAAGCGCTGCGCCGCCGCCTGGTACGCGATCTCGACGGGGAGGTCGCCTTCGACGACTACACCCGCCATCTGTACTCCCGCGACGCCAGCATGTACGCCATCACCCCGCTCGGCGTGGCCTTCCCCCGGCACGCCGACGACGTCGCCGCGGCCGTCCGCGCGGCCGCCGAACACGGCACCACCGTCACCGCCCGCGGCGCCGGCACCAGTCTCGCCGGTCAGACCGTCGGCGCGGGCCTGGTCCTGGACCTCTCCCGCCACCTCGACCGCATCACCGACCTCGACCCCGTCGCCCGCACCGCCCGCGTCCAACCCGGCGTCGTCCAGGACCAGCTCAACCGCGCCGCCGCCCCGCACGGCCTCGCCTTCGGCCCCGACACCTCCACCAGCAACCGCGCCACCCTCGGCGGCATGATCGGCAACAACTCCGCGGGCAGCGGCTCGCTGCGCCACGGCATGACGATCGATCACGTCCTGGCGCTGGACGTGATCCTCGCCGACGGCACCACCGCCCGCCTCGCCCCGGTGGCCGAGCCCGAACGCGCCCGCCGCGCCGCCCGCGCCACCCTGGACGGCCGCATCCACCGCGAACTCCCCGCCCTCACCACCGCGCACGCCGAGGCGATCGCCACCGGCTACCCCGCCCACTGGCGCCGCGCCGGCGGCTACCGCCTCGACCGCCTGGCCGCGGACGCCACCGCCGGACGCCCCTTCGACCCCGCTCGCTTCCTGGTCGGCTCCGAGGGCACCCTCGCCCTCGTCACCGCGGCCGACGTCCGCCTCGTGCCCAAGCCCTCCCACACCGTCATCGCCGTCGGCCACTTCACCTCCGTCACCGCCGCCGTCGAGGCCACCGGCGACGCCCTGGCCTGCGACCCGGCGGCGGTCGAGCTGATGGACCGCACCATCCTCGACCTCGCCCGCCGCAAGATCGAGTACGCCTCGCTCGGCGACCTCCTGCACGGCGCCCCCGAAGCCCTCCTCTTCGTCACCCTCACCGGCGACGACCCGGACGAACTCCAGGGCAGACTGGCCGACTTGGCGGGTCGATGGCGCCGCCACGGCCATGGCTACCACACCCTGATCGCCGACACCCCCGCCGAACAGGCCGCCCTGCTGAAGGTCCGCAAGTCCTCCCTCGGCCTGCTCATGGCCGCCGGTTCGGGCACCGACCGCCCCCTGGCGTTCGTCGAGGACACCGCCGTCGACCCCACCCACCTGCCCGCCTACACCCGCCGCTTCAAGGCGATCCTCGACCGGCACGACATGACCGCCGGCTTCTACGGCCACGCCTCCGTCGGCTGTCTGCACATCCGCCCGTTCGTCGATCTCGCCGACCCCGCGCGGGTCGCCGCCATGCGCGCGGTCGCCGAGGAGGTCCGCGACCTCGCCGCGGAGTACGGCGGCGCCAACTCCAGCGAACACGGCGACGGCCTGGCCCGCAGCGAGTTCAACCGCCGGCTGTTCGGGGACGAGCTCTACGAGGCGATGCGTGCCGTGAAACGCCTCTTCGACCCCGACGCCCGCCTCAACCCTGGCAAGATCGTCGACGCCGGCCCGATGACCGACCACCTGCGCGATCCCGCCCTGCCGCCGGCCCCCGGCCTGCGCACCCGCCTGGACTTCGCGGACACCGGCGGCATGCGCGGCGCCGCCGACCGGTGCATGAACATCGGGCTGTGCCGCAAGGACGCCCACGGCACCATGTGCCCCTCCTACATGGCCACCCGCGACGAACAGCACGCCACCCGGGGGCGCGCCGGCGCCCTCGTCAAGGCCCTGTCCGAGCCCGACCCCAAGGCGGCCCTCGGCGACGACCGCCTGCACGAGATCCTCGACCTGTGCCTGATGTGCAAGGCATGCCAGAGCGAATGCCCCCTCGGCGTCGACGTGGCCGCCCTCAAGGCCGAGACCCTCTCCCACCACCACGACACCCACGGCGTCCCGCTCCGCAGCCGCCTCTTCGCCGCCATCCGAACCCTCAACCGCCTCGGCTCCGCCACCGCTCCCCTCCCGAACCTGCTCCAACACACCCCCGGCGCCCGTCACTTGCTCTCCCGCCTGCTCGGCATCGCCACCGCCCGCCCCCTCCCCACTCCCCTCCGCGCCAACCTCATCCGCTGGCACCGCCGACACACCCCACCCCAACGCCCCACACCGCTGGGCACCGTCACCTTCCTGGCCGACTCCTTCACCACCTACACCGAACCGACCCTCGGCCGCGCCGCCATCGAACTCCTCGAACTCGCCGGCTGGAACGTCCAGTTGGAGAGCCGCGGCTGCTGCGGCCGCGCCGCCTACTCCAAGGGCCTCCTCGACCGCGCCGCCGCCTCGTCCCTCTCCCTCGCCCGCCGACTGGCCACCACCGACGGCCCGATCACCGGCTGCGAACCCTCCTGCCTGTTCACCCTCCGCGACGAACACCTCCGCCTGCACCCCGACGACCCGGACGTCCGCAACGCCGCCGCACGCGTCCGCCAAACCGAGGAACTCCTCACCGAGGCGATCGACGCCGGACGCCTCCGCCTGCGCCCGGACAACCCCTACGCCGGGCGCCGCATCGTCTATCACGGGCACTGCCACCAGAAGGCGGAGGTCGGCACCGCCGCCACGGTGGACCTGCTGCGCCGCATCCCGGGCGCCGACGTCGTCGAACTCGACGCCGGCTGCTGCGGTATGGCCGGCTCCTTCGGCTTC
Source organism: Streptomyces sp. WZ-12 (assembly GCF_028898845.1). Lineage (NCBI taxonomy): Bacteria > Bacillati > Actinomycetota > Actinomycetes > Kitasatosporales > Streptomycetaceae > Streptomyces > Streptomyces sp. WZ-12. The sequence continues at coordinate 544,272 of NZ_CP118574.1, forward strand.
GAGGCCGAACACTACGACCTGTCCCTCCGCATCGCCCGCGACCGCCTGGCCCCCGCCCTCACCACCGAACCCGCCACCACCGTCATCGCCGCCACCGGCGTCTCCTGCCGCCAACAAATCACCCACACCACCCACCGTCCCGCCCACCATCCGCTCCAACTCATCCGGGACGCGCTCGCGGAGGGGCCTTGAGCACGGCGGACTGTCACCCCAGACAACTCCTGGCGCTACTCGGCCCCCACCACCAACAAGCCGACCACCACCCCGCCATCACGCCCATCGCGCATGCGACGCAGTCTGCACCGACGACGGTGAGCGAGCGCCCGTCGGAACGCAGCCGGCGCCGTTAGGGCTTGTCCGAGCGATCTTCAGCAGGCCGCTGGGGGCGGCGTACTGCTACGGGTCTTGTAACTGAGTCACGCCATCAGGGCCTGGTACAGGTGAACGGAGGCGGGACCAGGACTCCGCCGCATCAGCCATCTTCCGAATCCACGATGCCTCGGATGACCGCTCTGCGAAGGTCCGATGCATGCGTACGGTGGCGGCACAGAAGGCATCGATCGCCTGGGAGTCCGCTTCGGCCCACGCTTTGCAGCGGGCAGCCCAGGATTCCGCGTCGCCGGCCGAGTGGCCGGCCGCGATGAGCTGGACGACGAGGCACGCGGGGTCGATGAAGGCCGCGCCACGGGTGGGCCATGACCAGTCGACGGCCCACGTCCGGTCGTCCCCCATCATCACGTTGTCCGGGTTGATGTCGGTGAAAAGCAGCGTCCGGCCCTCGAACAACGAGGCATCGGCTTCTGCGGCGTACCGGTTCCAGCGTGTCTCCGTCCAAGCGTGGGCCTCAGGCGGGAGGGGCAATTCCCCGATCCGGTTGAGGACGTCCACGACGGCCGGGAGGTCGGGAGAGCCCGGCGTGAAGTCCGCCGGACGCCCCTCTACCGCCTCGAAGCCGAGGGCGATCCACTCGTCGTCCTCGGCCTGCCACCGCAGCGCGGGTGAGACGGTGCGCGCGTACGGGTTGACCTGCCGTTCCCGGATGAGGGAGGCACGCCGGCCACCGGGCCGGTTGCGGCAGGCTCTGACGAACACGGGCCCGCTCTCGCACTCGACCAGGGCCGTGACGTCGGAACTGTTCCCGCGCGGGGTGGCCCGCACCTCGTCCACGACCCCGGTGTACGGGTGCACCAACCTCCACAGTGCCTCGGTGTCAGGTGAGTTGATGTTCCTCAGCTCCTCGGGCTGCACGAACTGCTGGGGTACCCCGGGGTGCACTCTCCGTCGCCCCGTCGAGTACCGCGAACAGGGCTGCGCCAACGTCCAGAACTGGATCGACACCAGCGTCGCCAAACTCAAGACCGCCTCGGCGCAGGCCCTCGCCGAGGCAGCGCTGAACATGTCATCGATCGAGTGGCAGAAGACCTATCTGGGCTGAGCACTGCCAGGATCGGCTGGCTGATTTCTCCGGGGTGAGTTTCTTCGGTCCTAGGTTGCAGCCGCGGATGGCACTGGCCTACTGCGTAGCGTTGCACCGTTTCGCAACGGCTGATCCCAGCAAGGCCGGTATTGCCCTCGGTAGGCCGAAGCGGTTCGGAAGCCGACAGCCGCCACCAGGCACCTGGAGCGGGAGCGGGAGCGGTCACCCAGCCGAACTTCGGTGCCTGGATGGCGCTGTCGCTCAGATGGGCACATCCAGGTAGGTGCGCTTTGCCCTCGTAGTGAATGATGATCGCGCCCTTTGGCCAGCCAACTGGGCGACCCTGGAACGCCCCGCCGACGTCATCGAACTCACCGTCGAGTTCTTCACCGACCAGCCCGTTCAGGGTGCCGACTACCTCATCGCCTTCGCGGCCGCTCCGGCCTGAGCACAGTCCAGCGGATCGCGCTCGAACCGGTCACCAACTGGCCGCATTCCAGGATGAATTGACGCGTCACTCCTCCAGCGCCGTAGCCAGGCGGTCGAGGTCGGTGAGGAGTGCCGGGAGGCGTTGGGGTGGGATGGCCTCGACCATGCGTTGTTCGATGGCGTAGACGGCTTCCTGGACCGCGGCCAGGCGGTTGTGGCCCTCCTCCGTGAGGTGGGTGGGGCGGGCGCGGCCGTGGTCGGCGGTGGTGGGGCGGGTGATCAAACCCGCTTCCTGTAGGCCGCGCAGGACGACGTTCGCGGACTGTCGGGTGACGAAGGTTGCGCGGGCGAGCTCGGCGTTGGACAACCCCGGGCGCACGGCGAGGAGTTCGAGGGTGGCGTACTGCGGGACGGTGAGCCCGTGTGTGCGCAGGACCTTGTCCATGGCGCCTCGGAGGGCGGCCTGGGCCCGTTTGATCAGGTAGCCCACGTGTTGGGTGACATCCGTGGCGGGGTGGGGCGGCTCGGCGGGCTTGCTCTCCTTCATGTCAGCATTTTGACATAGCGGTGCCGGCCCTCCTAATCTCAGCGATGTCAAAGTTTTGACATCGATGAGATTCTGACCTGCAGATGGAGGAAGTACCCATGTCTGTAAGCATCGACGGCCCCAGCTTCGTCGCCCTGCAAGTTCGCGATGTGGACGCGGCGGCGGCCTTCTGCGAGCGGCATCTTGGCCTGCGGCGGGCCACGGTCTCACCGCCGCACGCGGTCGTGTTCGACACCGAGCCGATCCCGTTCGCCATCCGCGAGCTCCTCCCGGGCGTCGACCTCACCGAGACCGCGCGCCCCGGCCTCGGCGTGGCCCTCTGGTTCCGGACCTCGGACGCGCACCGGCTCCACGACCAACTCGCCGCCGCCGGAGTCAAGATCCTCACCCCGCTGACGGACAGCCCCTTCGGGCCGATGTTCTCCTTCGAGGGCCCGGAGGGCTACGCACTCACCGCGCACGGAGGCTGACCGCGGCCGCCGGCCCGGTGGCCAGACACCCGGCGCCCACGACACGCACGGCAACGGGGAGTCGAGAGAGGGGAGGCAGTCAGCCTCCCCTCCTCGCGACTCCTCGGGCGTGACCGAGGTACTCGTCAGCCCTGCTTGCCGCGGATCTTGAACGGCAACGTCCCGTAGTAGAGCGACGTGTCGCCGGTTCCCACGGACACGCCCGCATCGACGTCGGCCAAGGGAGCGCCTCCCGCAACCGTCAGGCGCAGCCGGTAGACGGCGCTGGCGCCGGGCGCCAGCGGTGACTTGACCGTCGGGGTCAGCCCGGCGCTCATACCCGGGTCACAGCCGCTGGGCACCAACGCCACGCGCTGCCACCCGCGGCCGGCCACGTACTGCTGGAGCACCAGGTCCTTGGGCGCCACGGCGCGGTTTCCGCCCTGCCCGTAGGCGAAGTACCCGGCGTTGAGCGCCGGGTAGGCCCGCTTGGTGGTGTTCTTGACGGTGAGAGCGAACTCCTTCGCCGCACCGCCACGCGTCAGACTGGCACCGCGCGGCCAGCCGGTGACCGTGGTGGTGGGCCGGTCGACGATGGTGCTGCGCGCCGGCGCGCGGTAGGTGTGGCCGTGACCGTCGTTGACCGAAGCGGTCACGGTCAGGCGGCCGGGGCGGTCGATGGCCTGGACGCGGAGGGCCACCGTGGCGGGGCGACCGGCGCTCGCCGGCTCCGAGACGGGGAAGGAGAACGTCCCCTTCTCCGGATGTGCGTCACTGGTCGGTTGGTGATCCAGGTCGACCCAACGGTGACTCTTTGTGTCATATCGCTGCATCAGGAGAGAGTCGGCGATGAAGCCCTGCGTGGTGACGTCCAGGCGGACGGTGCCCTTGGAGACCGGGGTGCGCAGGGTGACGTTCGAGGATGACCAGAGGCCGATGGGCGCCTCGGGAGCGAGACCGTAGGAGAGCTTCTGCGCCGCGTTACCGGTGACGACCGTGGTCGGGGCGCCTTCCCGTCCCGCCGCGGTGTTCGCCCGCGTCGCCGCGCTCATGGGTCCCGTCACCGCGGCGCCGCAGTTCGGGACGGTCCGCGCTCCCGCAGCCCGCTGCACGGTGGCCGCCTGCCCAGGAGCCGCCGCGCCCATCACCAGGGCCAGCCCGGCGGCCACCGCCGCCGCAGAACCGGCGGTCGCCTTCCGGCCAGTCACGGACTGTTGCGCTATACGTGCCATATTGCCCCCACTTCATACCGGACGCACCGCTGTGCATCTCTGCGAGTGAGGAGTCGACTCTGCCGCACGAGGTTCCCGCAAGCTCTGAAATGGCGCGTTTTGATGGGAAAACTTCGCTCTCGCAGCCACCTGCGGTCCTGAACGCTCATGCTACGTACGGGCATTGTCGACGTTGCGATCGGGTGGAGCGACCGGCCTCCCCTCCTCGATGTCGCCTCGCCGTACTCCCCGTGGGTAGCGTCGCCTTGATATCCAGTGCGTGCCGTTGACTGTCCAGACGGTTCGCGCCGCAAGGTTCTCCAGACCTAGGGAGATGAGTCGGGACATGCCGCAGGACGGCGCACGGAGCACAGCCGAGGAGTTCACGTCCGAGGTCGCCACTCGCGTCATGGTGACGGCATGCCGGCGCGCCGGCCTCGACGGTGACGGCGCGCGTCTGATCCGCTTCGGGGAGAACGCGCTCTTCCGGCTGGCGGCGCACCCGGTGGTGGTGCGGATCGCGCGATCGATCGCATATCTGCCCTCGGTGCGGGGCGAAGTGCGGGTATCGCGTTGGCTGGCGGGCGAGGGTTTCCCCGCCACACGGATCATCGATGACCTGGAACAGCCCCTGGTCGTGGACGGGCACCCGGTGACGTTCTGGCACCTGATCGTGGCGGGGGAACGGAAGGCCACCTACGGCGAGTTGGGCGCGGTCCTCCGTGACCTGCACTCCCTCGCGGTGCCGGACTCCTTGGAGTTGCCGCGCTACCCGGTCCTCGACCGCACCGACCGGCGGGTCGACACGGCGGCGGGCATACCCGAGGCCGACCGTGCGTTCCTGCGGGAGCGCGCGCATGAGCTGCGGGAGCGCATCGCCGGTCTGGACTTCGCCTCGCAGCCGGGTCCCGTGCACGGGGATGCCCACGTGCAGAACCTCATGGTGGACCGGCGGGGTCGGGTGATCCTGATCGACTTGGAGCGGTTCAGCTACGACTTCCCCGAGTGGGACCTCATGGTGACGGCGACCGAGCACCACAGCTTGGGGTGGCAGACCGCGGAGGAGTACGGCGCCTTCGTCGACGCGTACGGTCGTGATCTCCGCGCCTGGGACGGGTTCCCCACCCTGCGTGCGGTCCAGGAGTTCAACATGACGACGTGGCTGATGCAGAACGTGTCCGAGAGCCCCGAGACCGCCGCGGAGTACGCGCGCCGCATCGCCTCGCTCCGGGACGAGAACGCGCCGCGGCACTGGACCATCGGCTGACCTCTGTTGGTGACCTCCGTCGACTGACTGCCGATGGCCGACTCCCGTTACTCGTCGTCGAGTTGGGTCACCGCGTCCCGCACGCGTTCGTTGAAGCGTCGGACGGCGAGGTGCTGCGCATGGGTGGAGAGGGCGGCTTGGAAGTCGCCCACGTACCGCTGGAAGCGCGCGGACTGTAAGGCGTCGCCTTCCTCGACCGCGCGGGTTGCGACCGCGAGGGCCGCTTCCAGGTCGCCGTTGAGCAGATGGCTCTGGGCGAGGACCATGCGGCAGAAGCCCAGCGTGCGGGCGTATTTCGGGTCGGTGAGGGCGACGGCACGTTCGGCGAAGCGGACCGCTTCGGGGCCCTGGCCGAGGTCGCGGAAACAGTGGCAGAACTCGCCGACGAGTTCGGCCTCGTCCATGTAGGACAGCCACCCCGGGTCGTCGCCGGTGTCGGCCCGTTCGAAGAACGCCTCCGCCTCGTTCATGGCGTGGCCGGCGCCCTTGCGGTCCCCGGCCGCCGAGAGCGCGCGCGCTTCGTGTACGGAGAAGAGGGCCATCGCGCGCGGCGTGGCATGCCCCCTGCCGCCTTCGACCGATGCGCGGGCCAGCATGATGGCTCGGGGAACCTGGCGCAGGTAGTTCGCCTGGTGGCTCATGTTGGTGAGAATGCGGGCGCCCATCATGCGGTCGCCCGCGGCCTGGGCGAGGCGCAGCGTGGACAGCATGTAGCGGCCGGACAGGACGTGGTTGCCGCCGTCGTACGCGCTCCATGCCAGGAGTTGCGACATTTCCGATGCGGCCTGGAAGAGCGCGTCCCCGACCTTGGAGCTGTAACTCGCGCTGAGCAGCGGAAGCACGTCCTCCCGGAAGTAGTGGCGGAACGCCTTGTGCGCGTGTCCCCCGCCGAACTGGAAATCAAGCTGCATGAAGAACCCGGCGGCGGTCCGGACCGCGGCGACGTCGCGCATGCCGACCGACCGTCCGGCGGGGGCCTCCGCGGGCAGGCCATCGGGGCGGGAGACCAGCCAGGAGAGCGCGGCGGAATGCACCTCACTGTCGGACAACGGGGACTGGTCCGTCGGCTCGTCCTCAGGGCGCTGGTGGCTGAGGCTGTCGAGCGTGGTCAGTGCCTCGTTCAACGAACGGGCGTAACCGGCCCCGATGTTGGTGGTGGCAGTGATCGGCATGCCCGGAAAACCGAGATCGTTCGAAGTGACCTTCCGCCCCAGCTTCTCGCCGAGTGCCTCGGCCATGAAGGCCGCGGTCTGGCGTTGGATGCCGCCGCCGTTCAGCCACCGCTGCACGGCGACGTGTGTGGTGCCGAGGCATTCGCCGTGTCGCTGCGCCACGTCGCGAACGCGCTTCGCCAGTCCCTTGTTGGAGACTCCGGCCTCGGCCATGACGGCGGCCAACCGGTGGTTCGGATCCTTGCTCACGCTCTGCTGCCACCCCCGACGTTTCGTCACGTCACGTGGCCCATCGTGACACAGGGTTGCCCCTCAAGGGGGTTCATCGTGAACCCCCCGACCGGGTGTTCGTGAACCTCGGTGTGCACATGAACTCCCCCAGGACCGCTGCCGCGTGGCCAACCCCCGTCGTTGACTGACGAGACAAGAGGCCCCGGCGGTGTGTGAGGCACTCCGGGGCGTGGCCAACCTGGTGAAAGCAGGTCAACGATGAGGAACCGTAGGACATGAGCAGCACCCACCCCCGTCTACTGCCGTGGCCGGGCCCGGACGGGCAACCGTCCTATCTGGTGACCGACGACACCAGCAGCTACCTCTCCCTCCTGGCCGACGAGATGGAGGAGGTCCAGTTAGGCGCGGCCGAGGCCGTGCTGCGCCACGCCACCGAAATGCTGGGTGACGAGGACGCCAGCACCTACGAACTCCGTTGCGCGGGCCGCCGCCTGAGCGAAGCGCTGCGCGACACCCTGCGCATCGCCGAGAGCAGGGGCGCCCGGCTGGAGTGCGGTCCAGGCAGGCCCGACGCCGCGTCTGGCACGCGGCGCCGCCTGCTGCCCTGGCCGGGCCCGGGCGGGCAGCCGTCCTACCTGGTGTCTGATGACGGCGACAGTCATGTGTCGCTACTGGCCGACCAGATGGAGCAGGCACAGCTCAGCACGGCGGAGACCGTGCTCCGTCTCGCCGTCGAACTGCTCGGCGAAGCGAGGGTGAGTGGCTGCGAACTCCGTTGCGCCGGGCACCGGTTGTGCGAATCGCTGCGCGACGCCCTACGGGCCAGTGAGAGCAGGGGTGGACGGCTGTTCGGGAGTGCTGACACGGGTGGCGGCCTGGACAACGGCATGGACGGCGAGGGGAAGTCGCGGCGCGAGGCGGTCCGTCGTGACGGAAGGCCCGGCGGAGCGGCGCCGAGCTGAGCTCTGCCACGCGTTGGGCGTGCGCGGTGAACCACGCGGTGCATCACGTCGCGTGATCCACCGCGCACGCCCAAGTCAACGCCGTTTCACGGCCCAGGCAACAAGGGAAACGATCCCAACGCCCGCCATGGCCACCGCCTTCGCCGACAGCATGCCGGGTTCAGAACCCACCCACCCCAGTTTCCATCCCATCGCGCAGAGCAGGCCCGTGACCACCAGCGCGCTGACGATGGCCAGCGCATTGTGTCCGGCCGCGCTACGGTCCCGCTCGCCGTCGCCCTTGCTGTTCTGCTCATCCATGCGTCCGATGCTATTAGCAAGATCACGACGGCGTGGTCCGGCAGAGGCCGTTGCGGCCCCAGCACTCGTTATCAGTCCGCTCACCGCGCGGGAGCGGGCCGTTGCGTGACAGGGCTCCGAACCGTCAGGGCAGCAGGACGACCTTGCCGAACTTGCCCGGGCCGGCCAGGCGGGCGTAGGCGTCGGCGAACCGGTCGAGCGGGAAGGTCGCGTCGACGGGTACCCGCAACCGCCCCTGCGCCAGCAGGGGCACCACGGACGTCCTCAGGGTGGCGGCCAGCAACGTCTTCTCGGCGTGCGAGCGCCCGCGGATGGTGGTGCCGATCACCTGGGCGCGGGCGAGCATGAGGTCGAACATCCGCAGCGCCGCGGTGGCGCCGGCCTGGACCCCGACGACAAGGACCTTGCCCCGGCTGCGGAGCAGGGCGACCCGGCGCAGGCAGTCCTCGCCGCCGACCAGCTCCACGATCACGTCGTACGGCGCGTGCGCGGCTTCCTGGTCGGGAGTGACGACGTCCACCCGTCCGTCCAGACCAAGTGCCCGGACACGGCTGTGGAGTTCGGGCCGACGGACGCTGGCCACGGTGTGCGCCCCGGAGACCGCGGCGACCTGCACCATGGCCGTGCCCACCCCGCCCGCGGCACCACTGACCAGTACCCGGTCGCCGGCGCGGACCCCCGCCTGGTCGACCAGGGCGTCCCAGGCGGTACTGAACGCCTCGGGGAAACCGGCCGCCTCCTCCCACGGCAGACCGTCCGGCACCGGCAGGAGCAGTTCGGCGGGGACCGTGATCCGCTCGGCGTGGCCGCCCCCGCCGACCAGGGCCATCACCCGGTCCCCGGGCTCAACTCCTGTGACGCCGGGGCCGACCTGCTCGACCTCGCCTGCGACCTCCAGGCCGGGCACGTCGGCCGGCCAGCCCGGTGGCGCCGGGTAATCCCCGCGCGCCTGCTGCAGGTCAGCGGCGTTGAGTCCGGCGGCCCGCACCCGGACCACCACGGCCCCGGGTCCCGCGACCGGATCCGGACGCTGCGCCAACTGGAAGGTCCCCTGAGGATCGATCACTACGGAGTGCATGAGGGCAATGTATGCCTGGGCCTGGCGTACGGTGGGCGAGGGGCCCGGGCTGCGCCTGGCATCCCGACTGGGTATGTCACTCCGGCGACCGTTACCAAGGCACGGGCTGGTCCTGGTAGTTGAGGTACTGCAAGCCCGGTTCGCCGCGGTGGCGTTCGATCGTGTCCACCACGCCCGGGATGGACTGATCGATCGTCAACGGTGCGTCAGGTCCGCCGAGTTCGGTGCGGACGTGGCCGGGGCACATCAGCAGCAGTGTGTGCGCGGCGTCCGCGTACCGGGCGGCGTAGCTGCGCATCAGTTGGTTCAGGGCTGACTTGCTGGCGCGGTAGACGTCCTGGCCGCCGTTGGTGTTCTGGCTGAGGCTGCCTTGGCGCGAGGACATGACGCCGATGGTGCCGGTCGGTGTGACCAGCGAGCGGAAGGACTCGACCACGCGCATCGGGCTGAGCGCGTTGGTGACCATGACCTCGACGAACATCTCCGTCGGGACCTCGCCGACGGGGATGTTGCCCCGTGCGATGGCCGCGTTGACGAACAGCAGGTCGAGGGTGCGCCCCGCCAGGCGTGCGCGGAGCGCGGTGATCTGCTCCGGTTCGGTCATGTCCAGCGACTCGACGGTGACGTGGCCGTCGGACGCGTCGGCCAGGTCGTGAAGGCCGGTGCGTTGATCGCCTCGGACGGTCCCGATGACGTCCCACCCGCGGCGCGCGTATTCGGTGGCCAGGGCGAGCCCGAGGGCCCGGGGCGCACCGACGATGAGGGCGGTACCGGCGCTCATGCCTGCACCGCCGGCTTGAGGACCTGCTCGCACCAGTCGTGGAAGCGCGTCGGGCTCGCGGTCTGCGGGGTGCGCGGCACCCCGTCGTCGAGGCCGGTGTCCTTGGCCCGCATCATGTCGAGGTAGCCCTGTGCGAGCGCTTCCCCGAGGCCGCGTCCGATGAGTGCGGCGCCGAAGTCGTCGAGCGGCTGCCGCTCGTAGCGGATGGGGCGGCCGAGCACGTCGGACATGATGCGCGCCAGGTCGTTCGGTGAGAGGTCCTCCGGGCCCAGCACCGGGACCTCGCCGGTTCCCGTCCAGGAGCGGTCGAGCAGCAGGTCGGCGGCGGCCGCGGCGATGTCCCGGGTGGCGGCCCTCGGTGCCTTGCGGTCGGCCGCGACGGTCTCGGTGAACAGGCCGTGGTCGCGGATCGAGGCCGTCTGCCGCAGCAGGTTGTCGAAGAACGTCGGGTTGGCGAGCGCCCGGTAGGCCACGCCCGTACCCGCGATGAGGTCGTCCATGGCCAGCGACGCCGTCACGTGCCCGGCGCGGCCGGCGACGGGGGTGCCCCGGCCGAGCGCCGAGACGCCGACGACGTGTCCGACGCCATGGGTCGTGAACGCCTTCGCGGCAGCGCCGGTGAACCCGGAGTACAGGCAATCCAGGCTCGGCGCCGGCGAGTTGGAGGGAACCAGCCAGAAGACGGCGTCCGCGCCGGCGAACGCCCGGTCGACGACCTCGGGGTCGCCGTGCGAGCCGGTGACGACGTCGACGCGGGCGCGGACCGCGTCGGGGAGTTTCCCGGGGTCGCGCACGATGACGCGCAGTTCTTCGCCGCGTGTGCGGGTGTCGGTCAGGAGAATCTCCAGGAGCCGGCCGCCGATCTGGCCGGTTGGAGCGGTGATGACGATCATGCGTCGAGTCTCGGGGCGGCCCTTCGCGGCGTCCAATACCCTTTCCGGCGATTGATACCTTCAGGGCATGGACCTCGACTTACGCAAACTCCGCTACTTCGTCGCGGTGGCCGAGCACCGGCACTTCGGCCGGGCGGCGGAGCACCTCTACATCACCCAGCCGGTCCTCAGTCGCCAAATCCGGTCCTTCGAGCAGGAGTTGGGGTGCGCTCTGCTCCTGCGGACCACCCGCAGCGTCGAGCTCACCCCTGCTGGCGAACGGCTCTACGAGGAGGCGCAGCAGATCCTCCCGTCGGTCGCCGCGGCGGTGCGACGCGTCCACGACGCCGATCAGGGCGTCCAACGGCTCGCGGTCGCCTTCTCCCCCGGGCTGCCCGTGTCGGACGCGATCCGGGCGTTCACGGCACGTCACGCGGACGTCGAGATCGACGTCATCCCCTCGCGTTGGTGGGAGCCGGACCGGCCGATCCGGGACGGTCGCGCCCAAGTCGCCTACCTGCGGCGGCCATTCGACGAGTCGGGCCTGCGCGTCCTTCCCGTCGGCCACGACCCCAGGGTCGCCTGCATGTCCACGACGCACCCCCTGGCGGGTCGGCGGGAGCTCACCTGCGCAGACCTCGACGGCGAGCGGATGCTCGACGTCCCACGGCGGCGGACGTCCTCGCTTGAGGAGAAGTTCGAGCTCATCGCCACCGGCCACGACATCGCCCTCATTCCGCAGAGCATCGCGCGGCCCTACTCCCGCCCGGACCTCGCCTACGTCCCCGTGACGGACGCCCCGGCGTTCGAGACCTGCCTGGCCGTCGCCGCGGACCGGCGCGAGAAGCTGGTGCGCGACTTCCTGGAGATCGCCACCGCGACCCTGCGGCAGAGCTGAGCGTCCAGGCCGTCCGCCGTCCAGACAGGTCCCCGATTCGGAGAATCCGGATTGGTCACGTAGAGTTCACCGTACCGACGCGGGGTGGAGCAGCTCGGTAGCTCGCTGGGCTCATAACCCAGAGGTCGCAGGTTCAAATCCTGTCCCCGCTACTCAAAAAGCGAAGGCCCGGTACCCACCGGGCCTTCGCTGTATGTGGAACCAGGCAGGTCTGCGCCTCGCACCGCCACGGACACCCGTGCGCCCCGGAATCCACCACTCCCCTTTACGTAACTGTCAGCGGCGAAATGGTCGCGCTCGGTCACTCGTTGGCGCACGTCGCTGCGGGTTCAGGGGCCAGGGCGCGAGCAAAGATGGCGGTCAGATGAACGTCGCGGGCGCCTGCGACCCCGAGAGGTCCGGGCATCGGCTTCGATGATCCATCACGGCCCCCGAGCTGTGCTAAAGTTTAGGCGTTGCAGTTGTGGTACCCATGAACCAATGTGCGCCTGACGGGAATGCTTATCCATCGGGCGCATTATTTGTTTTACCGGCATCTCCGGATGGGGCCTCTGCCTACAGAAGGAGAAATGTCATGGCACAGGGAACTGTGAAGTGGTTCAACGCCGAAAAGGGTTTCGGCTTCATTGAGCAGGACGGCGGCGGCCCCGACGTCTTCGCCCACTACTCGAACATCCAGTCCCAGGGCTTCCGTGAGCTCCAGGAGGGCCAGCGGGTGTCCTTCGACGTGACGCAGGGCCAGAAGGGCCCGCAGGCGGAGAACATCGTTCCCGCCTAATCGCCGGACGCGTATCCGCTTACCGGGGTCCGCACCGCCATGGTGCGGACCCCGGTTTGCGCTGTTGCCAGAAAGGCAGAGAACTGCATGCCCCGCAGACCCCAGAAGTCGAACCGACGCGTCTCGTCGACCCCGTCGTCCGCGCCGCCTCCGAGGGAATTCCGGTTGCCGGAAAGCACGACGCCCGCCCTTCCCGCCGTCGAGGACTTCGCCGGTCTGGACATGCCCGCGGGGCTGCTGAAGACCCTCACCGCGCAAGGCGTGACCACCCCCTTCCCCATTCAGGCCGCCACGCTGCCCAACTCGCTTGCCGGCCGGGACCTGTTGGGGCGTGGCCGCACCGGCTCCGGTAAGACCCTCGCGTTCGGGTTGGCGCTGCTGGCCCGCACGGCCGGGCAGCGGTCCGAGCCCAAGAAGCCGCTGGCCCTCGTGCTGGTGCCCACCCGTGAGCTCGCCCAGCAGGTGACGGACGCGCTGACCCCCTACGCGACCGCGGTGAACCTCCGCCTGACGACCGTGGTCGGCGGGCTGTCGATCACCAAGCAGGCCAATGCGCTCCGGCGCGGTGCCGAGGTGGTCGTGGCGAGCCCCGGCAGGCTCAACGACCTGGTGGAGCGCGGGGATTGCGTGCTCAGCGACGTGCGCATCACGGTGCTGGACGAGGCCGACCAGATGACCGACATGGGCTTCCTGCCGCAGATCACCAAGCTGATCGAGCAGGTGCGGCCCGATGGTCAGCGCCTGCTGTTCTCGGCCACCCTGGACCGCAACATCGACCGCCTGGTGCAGCGGTTCCTGGTCGACCCCGTGGTGCACTCCGTGGACCCGTCCGCGGGAGCGGTGACCACCATGGAGCACCACGTGCTCCACATGCAGGACGAGACCGACAAGAAGGCCGTCACCACGCGCATCGCGGCTCGTGACGGCCGGGTCATCCTCTTCCTCGACACCAAGAGGTCCGCCGACCGGCTCGCCAAGCGGCTGCTGTCCGTGGGTGTCCGCGCGGCGGCACTGCACGGCGGTCGCTCCCAGCCGCAGCGCAACCGCACGTTGGAGCAGTTCAAGAACGGTCAGGTCACCGCGCTGGTGGCGACGAACGTCGCGGCGCGAGGCATACACATCGACGATCTCGACCTCGTGGTGAACGTCGATCCGCCCGCCGACCACAAGGACTACCTCCACCGGGGCGGCCGCACGGCTCGTGCCGGCGGCTCCGGCAGCGTGGTCACGCTGGTCCTGCCCGACCAGAAGCGGGACGTCAACCGGCTCATGTCGGACGCGGGTATCCGCCCCCGGACGGCCCGTATCAAGTCGAGCGACGCGGAGTTGGCCACCATCACCGGTGCCCGCGAGCCGTCCGGTGTGGCCGTCACCATCGAGGTCCCCCAGCCGACGACACCGGCGGCGTCCCGTCCGGACCGCAAGGCCGGGGACAAGCCCGGCGGGCGGTCCGGCCGCCGACGCCGAGGCGGCGGCGGGGCCAAGCCGGCGGCGGGTGCTGCTCCCAGGACCGGAGGTCGGGGTTCCGACCGCCGGTCCGCGACCGGGGCGACGGCGTCCGGTGGCGCTTCCGCGAACGGTGGGAGCAGTTCCGGTCGCCGAGCGGGTTCCGGTGGACGAGCAGGCGCCGGCGGGGCCAAGGGTGGCGCCGCCAGGGCGGGCGGACGCGGCTCCGACCGCCGGGGCGGCCGCCGCACCTCCGCCACCTGAGCCGCCAGGCAGTGTTGGCCCTGTGGCCCTGGCTGCCTCGATCCGGTTGAGCCAGGAAGTGTTGCTCGGGGCGTAGGCGATCCCCACTTGTTGTTCGCCTACGCCCGGGTCGGGTCCCGACGGGCTGGCGCACCGCCGCATCCCAGGGGCGCATGCGGACGCACCGTTCCGCCCGCGGTGAACGCCCGCCCGACCGGACTTGACGCTCACTACAGTCCGGTCGCATGACGACGGTTACCACACACACGGTCGAGTACCCGGCCGACGGCCTCACGATGATCGGGCACCTCGCGCTCCCGGCCGGTGCCGGCCGCCGGCCCGCAGTCCTGGTCGGGCCCGAGGGGACGGGACTGAACGACTTCCAACGCCGCCGGGCCGACGCCCTCGCCGAACTGGGCTACGTGGCGCTGGCCTTCGACATCAACGGCGGGCGCTGGTTCACCGACCCCGAGGAGATGCTGGCGCACACCACCCCCTTGCTCGCCGACCCCGACCGGATGCGGGGCATCGGCCACGCGGCGCTCGACGTGTTGCGCGCCGAACCGCGGACCGACCCCCACCGGATCGCCGCCGTCGGCTACGGCACCGGGGGCGCGATCGCGCTGGAACTCGGGCGCGACGGCGTCGACTTCCGCGCGATCGCGACGGTCAACGCGGTGACCACCGGCCGACCGGGCGAGGCTGCGCGCATTCGCTGTCCGGTGTGGGCCGGGGTCGGCTCCGAAGACCCGATCATGCCGCCCGCCCAACGGGAGGCGTTCACCGCCGAGTTGCAGGCCGCGGGCGTCGACTGGCGCCTCGTGGTCTACGGCGGTGCCTTGCACGCCTTTCACCACCCGCCGGTCGACCAGACCGTGCTCCCCGGCGTCGGCCACCACCCACGGCACGCGCAGCGAGCCTGGCACGACGTCGTCGCCCTGCTCGCCGAGTGCCTGCCCGTGGCCGTAACGGAGTGAACCGATCCGGTCGGCAACCACGATTCCGGGCTGCGAACCGGGCCGGTCGGCCACCGCCATCGTTCCGGCAGGGCTTCGTCAAGGTCGTTCAGGTGAGTCGGAGCGTGGTCAACGGCGGGTGTGGTCACGGGAGTTGTGGCGTAGACCGGCGATGACGTTGGGGGCTCCGGTGATACGGAGGGCGCCGATGGCGAGGCTGCGCAGGGCGGCCATCGTTCTGCGGTTGGCGGCGGGAGAATAGGGAGGCCGCCGCGCACGTCGTAGCAGTGGCCGCCAGCCCTCGGTATCGGGGGCTGGCGGCCACTGCTACGTGTCAGGGGGTAGCGGTCAACGGACGTTCACCCGTGCTCCCAGTTCGGAGCGGCGGCGGATCTTGAGCTTGCGGTAGATCCGCGTGAGGTGTTGTTCGACGGTGCTCGCGGTGACGTACAGCGCGTCGGCGATCTCTCGGTTGGTGTACCCCTCGGCCGCCAGGCTGGCGACCTTTCCCTCGGCGAGGGTCAGTGCCGGTCCCCCGGCGGTCCAGGGGGCTTGGGTGGCGGCGCTCTTGTCCTGCGTCACGGGGGTCCGGGGCGTGGGCTGTGCGGGGGCCGGCGGGCGGATAGTGGGGGCGGGCGAGGGGGCCGGGGTCTGTCGGGTGGCGGGGGTCCGGATCTCCTCCAGGGCGCGGACGCCGCCGCACTCCATGGCGAGCCGTTCGGCCCGGCGCAGCGTTCTGCGGCCGTAGTTGAGGTCGCCGGTGAGTTGGTAGGTCTGCGTCAACGCCCCGAGCGTGCGGGCGAGTTCGAGCGGGTCGCCGGACCGTTCGAGCACGACGGCCGACTCCCGGAGTCCCGCCGCGCGCCGTCCCATCGGGGAGGCCATGGCCCGCAGGCGGAGTGCGATGCCGCGGGTGCGGGCGTTGGGGGCCGGGAAGAGGTCGAGGTGTTCGTCGATCCGGACCCTTGCCTCCTCGCGTTCCCCGAGGCGCAGCAGGGTCTCGGCGAGGTCCAGGCGCCAGGGCACCAGGCCCGGCAGTTCGGTCTTCCAGGACTGCAGGATGTCCCCGCAACTGCGGAAGTCGTCGAGGGCGGCCCGCAGGCCACCGGTGGCCAGGTGGTGCCGGCCCCTGGCGCGCAGGTGGACCAGTCCGTAGGGGCTGCGCGCGAAGAACGCCGGCATGGGCTGGGACAGTTCCTCCTCGACCTCCTGGTGCCGGCCCTGTTCGGTCATGGCCAGGAGTTTCAGGCCGCGCGGAAGTCCGAGCAGGATGCCCCACTTCGGGGCGTCGAGCAGGTCCAGCGCGGACTCCACCGAGCGCACCGTGCCGGCGGGGTCGCCGCGCCACAGGTCGACGACGCCCTGCGCGACCGACAGCATCGCGGTCCAGCGCGCGGGCACGGGTGCCCCGCCGGCCTCCACCGCGGCCTGGACGGACCGGAGTCCGTCGGCGTCGAGTTGTTCCGCGGCCAGCAGTGAGAACAGGGCGACCTGCGCCGCTTCGAGGTCGGTGTGGTCGGGTCGGGCGCGTTGGAGTATTTCTTCGGCGCGGCGCGTCACGGGCTCCTGCTCGCCGCCGGTGAGCAGTCCGGGCAGTTCGCTGGCGCTGCGCAGCCACGGGAATCCGCCGATGATCATCTCCGGGCTCAGCTTGCATCCGTCGCAGCACTCGGCGTGCGGCATGCCGGGGAAGACGTGGCGGAGCCAGAAGTCGGTGAGGGCGAATTCGATGCGGGTCTCGGGGTCGTTGGGGCGGCCGGCCCTGGCCATCGCGAACACCTCGTCGGCCTCGTCGGCGCGGCCCTGCCAGGCCAGGCGTCGGGACAGCCGGGACAGCCACCGCCCGGACAGGTTGCCCTCGCGGGCGCTGGCCACAAGGGAGTTCAGGCGTCGGGAGACCAGGTCCGGGTCCATCCACCAGGTGATGTCCAGCAGTTTGGCGTGGACCTCGACGCGGGTGAGGTTGTCGGTGCAGCCGTCGGAGGCGAGTTTGAGCAGGGCGATGGCGTGCTGGTAATGGTGGCGGCGAGTCGCGTGGTCCGCGGCCTCGCCCAGGATGCCCACCGCCCAGGGCTGCGGTGCGGTGCCGGCGGCGAGCAGGTGTTGGGCGATGTGCTCGGCCGGTGCGCCGTCCTCGTAGAGCACCTCGGCGGTGCGCAGCCGCAACCGGCGGGCCGCCTCGTGGTCCATGGCGCCGGTCAGCACGTCGCGGACGCGGGGGTGCAGCACCAGTCCCGGTGACAGCACGCCGCTGCCGGTCAGTCCGTCCAGTGCGCGGTGCAGTTCGCGGGGTGCCAACTCGACGACGCGGGCGAGTCGTTCCCGGTTGCAGAACGGGCCCAGGACGGCCACGGCTTCCACGACGTCGGCGGTGGTCGGGCAGTCGGCGGGGCGCAGGCGGGTCAGGACGGTTGCCGCGAAGGAGGGGCCGTAGACCGGTTCGTCCCGGTCCTCTTCGCCCGCGGCCACGGCGTCGTCCAGCAGGGCCTGGAGGAGCAGCGGGTTTCCGCCCGTCACGGCCAGCAGTTCGTCGACCAGGACGACCGGGGGTTCGCGGTCGAGCCGGTTGCGGAGCAGTGCGGCCACTCCCCCGCGGGTCAGCGGGCCGAGGGTGAACGAGCGCCGGCGGGAGCGGGGGAAGAGGGCGACGCCGTGCCGGGAGTCGTGGGAGTCGGCGGCCCGTCGGAAGTCGGAGACCAGCACGTGCAGCGGCGCGGAGTCGAGGCGTCGGGCCAGTTCGCGCAGGAGCTTGGTGGAGTCCGGGCTGGTGAGTTGGGCGTCGTCCACGACGAGCAGCAGCGGTTCGGCGGAGGCCAGGGCGAGGAGGTGGTCGGCGAGGGCGGTGGGGGTGGTCGGTGGCTCGGTGTCCGTGGTGTCGCGCAGCGCGTCCCGCACCGCGCCCACCACGTCGACCACGGCCGGTCCTTCGGGTTCGGGGCCGTCAACGGACAGCACCCGTATGCCCTGTGTCCGGGCGTGCGCCGAAGCCGCTTCGAGCAGGGCGGACTTACCGCAGCCGACCGGCGCGCTGACGGCGAGGAACTCTCCTCGCCGTGCCGAGGTCGCTCCCATGCGGTCAGCAAGCTCGCTCAACTGCGCGTCCCGTTCGACTAAGTACATTCCGCCTCCTGCGTTGGGCATGGCCCAGTTCCCGTACGGCTCGGACGTGCTCCGTGCGGAAGTCGCATCCGGGGGGACCACACTGTCGTGAGAACCCGAACTCTTAGACCCGCCAGGGGTCGTGACGTGTGCAGGTGCAACGCTCTTGCTCGGGCGACTTCCGTTCGGGACCGAGCAACTCATTACGGCATCGGACCACAGTTCGCCCGATTCACTCAAGATCGACCAGGTGATCCGGGGTGACACTAGTCGCCCCTTCAGTCACCCCTACAGTCATCACTACAGTCACGGACTATCTGAGACATCAGCCATGCCTCGCGAGAGCGATGCCCCATCTCACGGCCGCTATCAAGCCACTCAACAGTGCTTTTCGGCCCGCTACTTGACTAAGGTTCTCGCGTTGGTCACATGCGCACAACCCGTTTCGGAAAAGCGATCGCCAAGCGACGGAAATGCGCGCGTTACAAAGCGGCCAACTGCCGAGAGAGGCGTGTCACGCGTGGGTGATGGTGCGGGTGAGGTGGGGGCCGCTTTGCAGTTGCGCCACCCGCAGGAAACCTTGTGTGCGCGGTGAGTTGGCCGGGCGGCGGGGGCAGCCGATCGGAGCGATGGTGGACCGTGGGCAGCGCGTGCAGCGGCAGCCGCGCGGCCGCGCGGCCGCGCACCCTCCGGGCAGACGCCCTTCCGGCCCGGCCACCGCAGCCCGGAGCACCGCGACGGTCGGGCGGGGCGGTCCACCACGACGGCGCACTCGGTGATACCCGGGAACTCCCGCAGCAGGGCCTCGATTTCGCCGAGATCGATGCGCATGCCCCGGATCTTCACCTGGTCGTCCGCGCAGCCCAGGAACCGCAACTCACCGTAGGGCGCCAAGCGGCCGGTGCCCCCGGTGTCGGCACGCGCGTTGTCCACCGGGCGCCCGATCGGCACGGTGCCCTCTCCGGAGCCCGGCGGGAAGTCGATCCGCCGTCCTCGATGCCGGCCCGCAGCGCCGCGGCTTCCGAGGCGCGACGACGCATCGGCTCGCGCCACACCCATGATCACGACGGCGGCGGTTAGCTCAGCCATTTTCGGTAACCCCTGCAACGCTCTCGCGAACGCCTTCGCGCCCTCCGATCACACACTCTCTACATGCCGCTCATTCAATGTCCGATCAGAATCCCCCTCCACCCCTAGCCCTCCCCAAACACTCCCCTAACCTGGCGATCAATGGGGGCACCTCATGCACCCGAGCGGTAGAGCCGAGCACAGGCCATCCGGCACCAGCAACATCCAGTGAACGACTTTGCACTCGCGGCAGCGAACGCCCCCGGCTCCCCTCCTCCGCTACGGCCGCCTCAGCGTTAGCGCCCGCCCCGCCCCGCGCGCAGGCTGGACACATGGACACCCTCACGCTCGGGGACGTGGAGATCACCCGCGTGCCGGAGCTGCCCGCCAGAGGCCGCGCCCGCGGCTACGTCTTTCCCGACGTGCCCCGCGAACACTGGCGGGCGAACGAGAGCTGGCTCGCCCCCACCTTCCTTGATCCGGCCGCCGACGAGGTCCGCTTGCTGATCCAGACCTGGTTGGTCCGCAGCGGAGGCCGGACGATCCTGATCGACACCGGCGTCGGCAACGACCGGGAGCGCCCGGCCATGCCGAACTTCCACCGCCTCAACACCGACTACCTCACGAGGCTGACCGCGGCGGGCGTCCGCCCGCAGGACGTGGACACGGTGATCTGCACCCATATCCACGTCGACCACGTCGGCTGGAACACCCATCTGACGGATGGCGGACAGTGGCGACCGACCTTCCCCCACGCCCAATACCTGATCCCACGGGCCGACTTCGACTACTTCAACCCCGCCAACGGACACCGCACCCGCGCCGGTGCCCAAATGGCCAACGTCTTCGAGGACAGCATCACGCCCGTTCACCAGGCCGGGCAGACCCTGCTGTGGGAGGGCGACCATCACGACGTCGACGCCCAACTCCGCATCGAGCCCGCCCCCGGCCACACACCCGGTTCCGCCGTCGTCTGGCTACGGTCCGGCACTCACCAGGCGGTGTTCGCCGGGGACCTGCTGCACAGCCCCCTGCAGATCGTCGAGCCGGACGACTGCCCCGGCTTCGACGAGGACGAACCACACGCACGCAGCAGCCGACGCCGCGTGCTGGGCGAGGCCGCCGACCGCGGCGCCCTCCTGCTCCCCGCCCACTTCCCCGGACCGGGCGCGGCCGAAGTACGGCGCGCCGGCGACCGGTTCGCGGTAAGGGCGTGGGCGGCATGGCGGTGAACACGCTCCGCGGCCGCCGCCCTGATGGCTCGGCAGCACGGCACCCCGGCATCCGCCGAACCCGAACCCGGAACGAAGGTCAAGGAAGGAAGGTCAAGGAAGGAACGTCAATCTCGCACCGCCGCGACTCGCCGGCGAACTGGAGGACGACCACCCGCGCCCCCACCAACGCCCGCCAGCCCGCCAACCGTTGGGACGATCTCCTCGCACCACATCGCACCGCCATCCTGCACCCCGCCACGTGACCACGGCACCGAAGGGCCCCTAGCATCGGACGGCATGCGTGGAACGCGGCGACTCAAGGTGGGATTGCGCGTGCAGGACCTGGACGCGTCCTGCCTGCTGTACCGCAAACTCGGCTTCAAGCAAATCCCCAACACCACCTACCCAGGCATCCGCTACCTGACCTTCGGCCACACCTGGTTGATCCTGTCCGGCATGTTCGACCACGGCAACCACAACGCCGTTCGCGAGCAAGCGGCCAGAACGGGTCCGCTCGGCAACGGCTTCGTCCTGACCGTGCCCACCAAGAACCTCCACACCATCCACAACCTCTGGCGCGTTGAGCGGCTCCCGGTAACGCTGGAACCGGCGGACGCCCCGTGGGGACGCATCTTCATGGGCCTGGACCCCGACGGCTACGAGTTGCTGTTCGAGCAGATCCGCAACAACTGAACGCCAGACGCCGCCGCACCCTGAGTGCGACTCACTGACTGCCAGGCGCAAGCGCGGATCTGGCGGGGATGCGGCGGCAGCTCCGGGACTTCTCTGGGGCTTTGGGCTCTCGCTCCGCCCAGGACCCCGCAGGCGGCCGGGGTGCCGGCTCGGCACGGCGGTCCCGCGCGCCAAGACCCCGGGCGAGGCAACGGGCTCGGCCCTGCCCGGGGTTGCTGTTGGTCAGACCTTCAGGAGGTCGAACGTGCCGGAGCCGTCCTGCCTGCCGCTGGAGTACTGGCGCAGGAACTCGCCGTCGGCGTAGCGGTCGTAGCCGATCATGGAGCCGGTGTACTTGTTCTGCACACCGATCTTCGCGCTGCCGGGTACGTCGCGGTAGATGGAGAACCGCTGGAGGTCGTCCTCCGTGCAGGGGGCCGTCTGCAGGACCGCCTGTTCGTTGGCCGCGTTCTGCTCGGCGATGGTCGCGCACCCGCCGTTGCCCCAGTTCCACAGGGACGCCTCAAGGACCCCGTTGTTCTCCGTCACGTTGCACAGCCGCCAGTTGTCCAGGTGGGCGCTGAAGATCGTCGAGGGCCGCAGGCGGACACCGTCGGCCGCCAGGAGCGGCGCGCCCCAGGACAGGGGCTTGCCGGGTACGGCGATCTTGTAGGCGCCAGGCTCGCAGTTGAGAGCGGCGGCCCGCGCGCTACGCCCGGTGGCCTTGGGTTGTTCGGCAGACATGCCGCTGGTGTGAGCCGGGCGCTGCACGAGGCGGTCACGCATCTGCTTCGCCGTCGGCGCCACCGCACCCGCCGGGTGCTCGGCCTTCGCGGCGGGCGAGCCGCAGTCCAGGAGACCTTGCGCCTTGGCCATGATGCTGTTTGCGGGGACCTTGTCCTCGCAGCGCACCGCGCCTTCCTCAAGGGTGGTGTACGTGGTGTAGCTGCCGGTGTCGGCGCTCTTGATCCACTTCAGGGCCCAGGAGCCGTCGTCCTGCTGGACGCGGTTGCAGTTGAGGCTGCCGTAGGTGCCGGTGACCTTCTTGGTGCCCTTGTAGAGGCCGTAGTAGCCGGGCTGGCGGAAGCTCCAGGTGACGGAGTCCGAAACGCTGCTGGTGGAGGTGTAGTTGACCTGCACGTTCAGGCCCAGGCTCGCGCCGACTTTGCCGAGGGTCTCGACGGCGAAGCTGCCCTCGACGTTGCCGGTGAGGCCGACGGAGACCGAGATGGTGGTCTGGGTGTTGGTGTTGACCGTATGTGTGCCGGTGGTGCCCTCGGTGACGTACCAGCCCTTGAAGTGGGTGATCGTCGGGGACACCTCGGAGGTCTTGATGTACGGGTGGCGCGTGCCGAGGTCGGCCGCGGTACAGGACTGACCGGCCTCGGGCCCGTCCCCCGCGGCGGCGGCCGTCGTGGCGGGTGCGGCGGCGGCCGGCGAGGCCGCGAGGCCCGCCGCGGTGAACACGCAGGCTGCCGAGGCGGTGGCGGCCATGAGCGTTCTGCCTATGCGGCCAACTGGTCTTCTGGGGCGCATTGTTGCCCTTTCCCCCTGGTGGTTGCTGGGCTGACAGGGGGTGAATGTAGCGGCCAACGGGGGTGGTGGTGTAAGCCCGGAACTGGCCAAAAATGGTAATAGAGGGGCTTATTCCGCCCCTGTGCGCGCAGGCGTCGGGCCGGTTCGATCCCAGGTGGACCCGTACATCACCGACTGAGGAGAACCATCCTTTGAAACGCGTCAGACGCATACTCGCGGCCGTAGCCGCACTCGCCGTCACCGCGGCACTGCTCGCCCTGGGCGCCTCACCGGCGGCCGCCGCACCCGTCGGGAGCCGGGCGACGCCCCCCAAGGGCCACGGCACGTGCAAGGCCACCGCCCCGGACTTCCCGGCGCACCGCCGGGGCACCGGCTGGACCTGTATCAAGGCGGTGCCCGTCGCCACCCCTGTCGCTGTCACCGCACGCGGCCTGCGCGGCGGCTCGGATGGTGCGTGCGCCAACGGCCGGAACTCCGACCGGCACAACTACTGCTGGGGCGAGAAGTTCACGAACTCGGCCTTCGACACCAAGGGCAAGGAGTTAGGTCGCGCCGTCGTCGAGGCCGTGAGCTTCGCTCGCCTGAGCTCCTCCAGCGGGAAGTGGACGGAGAACATCGCCGTCAAGGCCACCGAGATGGAGGGCGACGCGAAGACCGTGTCGATGGACCTGTCCGCCACCTGCAGCGGCCTGTGCACCGTGGACGCACCGGCCTGGGGCGGCGCGCCCGTCGAACTGGCGCTGGGCGACGAGAAAACCGGGAACCTCTCCTTCACCTCCACTGTCACCAAGGGCAATTACTCGTTCATCTCCCCCACCTACACATCGTTCGGGGAGATCCTCGACGTGGGCGGCAGCCCTGCGAACCCGGTGACCTGGAACGGCCACGACCTGCGCTGCGACGCACAGGTCGGCAGCAACCCCGGCTGCATCGTGATGGGGCACATGGCCAACGTGACCATCCGCGAATCCGCCTACGGGGCCGCCGCCGTCGCCTACGGGGGGGCGCAGAGCAACCTCAAGGGCGGTAACTTCGGCACCAAGACAAAGCCGCTGCAGCGTAATGCCGGTGGGAAGAAGGCGGCGGCCAAGAAGCGCTACCAGTCGTGCACGGCGGCCCCGGACCCGTTCAAGCAGGACCCCAGCGTCCAGGACGACTCCTGCGACGAGTTTCCCTTCGCCAGCTCCGTGCAGGGTGGCACGAACGGCTCCGAGTGTACGGAGATCATCCCCAGGAAGACCGGCGGGGTGTGGCACGTCGACGTCGTTCGGGACAGTCCGCACGGCGATTTCGCGCCCTGTATCCGGGCTCATGTGCCCAAGCCCGAGAACACGGGGGCGGGGGGTGAACTCGGCCGGGCCGTCGTCGCGGACCGCATCCTTGAGATGGAGTGGTACGAGGTGATCATCGCGCCGTGACGGGCGGTCATTCGGCCACCGGTTCGGCGAGCTTGGCGCGATGTGCGGTTGGATGCCTTGCCGACCTCGTCCAACCAGATCCGCCGCGCCAGTCCCGGGTGCAGGTCGGCCACACACCAGTCGACAGCACGCGCCTGCGGGCGTGCCTGGTTCTGATCGACCAGGATCCCTGGTCGGGTGATCTTGACCGAGCACACGCATGAGGACGAGCGCAGGGCCCCTTGGCAGCTCGGGGTTGCGACGCACGAGCACCGAGGAGGCCCTGTTGTCCCAGTCTTGCGTGACGGTCCTTCTTCCGTCCAACTCCCGTGTGTCGTCGCGCGATTGCCGCCCGCGCCGGTTCGGGAACGCGGCCGACCGTTCGGACAGAGTGCGGCGGCCGCGAGCGCCTCCGCCGCCACCCCCTGGCGCCATCGCGGCACGATCGAGCCTGCGACCGGGACCGTCTTTGCCCCCGCGGACACCGTGACCGCCACCTGTCGCGGCTCGTCCACCGGCACATCCGTCACCGCGGTCGGAGCGGCCAGGGCCTCGACAAGCCCAGTCCGGGCGATCTCCCGACGCTCCAACACCCCCTCTGTCTCACTGAGTTCGGCAAGAACCCGTTCAGCTTCCGCACGAAGCTCCGCCGCCCGCGCCCGGGCAACCATCTCCCGCTCTTCCAGCAGTCCCCTCACCGACGTCACCGGTCATCTCCGCATCACCGAGAACGAACTGATCGACCGAACCCTCCCGCAACGGCGTCGGAACGATCCCTGATGCCTGAGTAACGGAAACTCGGCGATCACATCCGATCAGGCAATGGCTTCTGGGGAGTTGCGAGCGGCAGATGCGGCGTGGGCGGCGGCCCCTCTGTCCGAGGTGCTCGGAGACCCGTTGCCGCGTTGCGAACCGCTAGCCTGTCGGTATGTCAGAGCGTGTCATGCCCGGTCGCACGGACGGCCTGCTCACCGTGCGCAACGCGGACGCATTGTGGGTTGAGTTGACGGCCAACAGCGCTGTGCCGACGACTTCCGGGGCACTCACCCGCTCTCCTACCCAGGCTCGGCTGGGGTACGTCCTGCTCGGCAGCCATGTGGTGGCGACAGTGCTGACGAGCGCCGGCCAGTGGAGCGTTCCGGAGACCGAGGTGCGCCGGGCGGCCGCGGAACTCAACGCGGTGCGGATGGACCGCCACGACCTGGTCCGCATCGGTCCGTTTCGTGGGGCACCGCGGCAGGAGCGCAACGTGGAAACGCCGTTGCGCTGGCGTCAGCGCATCACGCGGGAACTGCAGGAACTGGGCGGCTCCGAGCGGGCAGCACGACCTGACGTCGGCCGGCCGTGCCATCTGGCGGGGGTCGACTGGCGACAGATCCTCGTGGAGCAGACCCGCGACGGATCGCAGCGAACGTGGTGGCTGCCGCGCGCCGTGGTCAGGCTGCTCGACGCGGCCGAGCACGCCGAGACGCAGTGGCTGCACGCCGCGCGGACCCGCCAGGCAAGCGCACCCGTCACCGAGCCGCCCTCCCCCACCCGGCAGGCCCCAGTCACCGACGGTCCGCAGACGACGAACTCCAAGAGCCCCACCACCGCACTGCGCCCGTACAACGCAGAGCTGAAAGGCCAGTTGTACTCGGTGCTCAGCAAGAAGCCCAGTACCTCCCGCAGGGTGGCCGAGTGGGCCTGCGCCGTCTGCCACACCGCGCCCGCCACCGTCCTCGACCACTGCCACGAACACGGCTACGTCCGCGCCCCCCTCTGCCAGTCCTGCAACACCCAAGAACGCCCCGACCACCTGTACGACAACGACATCCGCGTGGCCAACCGCTACCGGCGCCTCTTCGACACCGACACCGAGAACTGGCTCCGCCACTGGCACCGTTGCCCAGGCTGCCGCGCACGCACCACCCTGCCCCTTCCCCACCTCGCCGCATGGACCGCCCACATAGCCTGCCAATCACTACGCCCGACCCACCGCGCCCCCGGCGGGCGCAAGCCCTGCGGTGTCCTCCGCGCGTCCTGGACAGGCAGCCAGCAGGCACCTCGTTCCTGCCTGCTCACCATCGCCGTCGACTTCTGCCCCTCCGGCGAACACCGCGTCCTGGCACAAGTCCCCTACCGCGAAGCCGCCGAGCGGTTTCACCTCTGGTTGACCGAGACGGCCCCCGCCGTGGCCGCCGCAGCCGGCCCCGACCGCCTGGACGACCTCCCCGCCCAGCCCCGCCCAGTCATCGCGGACACCAGCGGCGAGGGCCTGGCACTGTTCTGAGCGAGCACCGGGAGACGTGACCCTCCAACGTCACCTCGCATCCGCCGGCCCCCGACATGTCCACCTCGCACGCCCCGACGTAATGCGCAGCAGAATTCCCAACTAGGGTCTGTAAAACAATAGATGACGCCTAGTCAGGGATACTTCGATGGCGGCGCTGCCACACGCACCGGCCCCGGACAGGAAGTGGGATGCCGGGGCTGCTGCCTACCCCCGTGCAGTGCTCGCTCTGGGGCAGCGCCCCCGCGCCGGGGGCCTGCGGGTGGGTTACCGGTCCGCTTGGTAGCGGAGCCCGTCGAGGAGTAGGTCGAGGAGCCGGTCGGCTCGGTCGCGTTGGGCGGGGGTGCCGGTGGTCAGTGCGATGCCGGCAAGGCTGAAGCCGACGTCGAGAGGGTCGATGTCCGAGCGCAGGAGGCCGGCTTCGGCTCCGGCACGCAGCAGGGTGTCAACTGCGGCGCCGAGTTTGTCGAGGGTTTCGGCGAAGGGGTCCGCGCCGGAGGCGACCGCGGCCCGCAGGGCGTCGGCCATACCGTGCTTGGCGGCCAAGTAGCCGATGAACCTGTCCATCCACAGGCGCATCGCCCGGTCCGGCGGGAAGTCGGTCAGCAACTCGGCGGCGCTGTCGCAGACGCGAGCCAGCTCGTTGCGGTAGGCCGCCTCGATGAGCGCCTCGCGCGTGGGGAAGTGGCGGTAGAGCGTGGCCGAGCCGACGCCCGCGGCCTTGGCGATCGTGTCGATCGGGACGTCCGCGCCCTTGTCGGAGAAGGCGCGCACGGCCGCTTCGAGGATGCGCTCCCGGTTGCGGCGGGCATCAGCGCGCAACGGGCTCGGCTCAGTGGTCAAGGAAGCTCCCTTCGTCAGGAGACCACTCTAGCTGGACAACCGGGGAACTCCCCGGTTACCGTCCAGACGACAACCGGGGAGTTCCCCGTTTATTGGTCCGTGCATGTGCACCAAACCTGAGGAGCCTCCGCAATGACCTCCCCGAAGACCGTCCTCATCACCGGCACCTCCTCCGGCATCGGCTTGGCGGCCGCCGTCGCCGCCGCCCGGGCCGGGTGGACCACCATCGCCACGATGCGCAACACCGGCAAGGCCGAGGCCCTGCTCCAGGCTGCCGCCGAGCACGGGGTCGCCGACCGCATCCAGGTCAAGCGCTTGGACGTGGTCGACCCCGAGAGCATCGCCGCCTGCGTGGACGAGGTGATCGCCGAGCACGGTCGCCTCGACGCCCTGGTCAACAACGCCGGCGCCGCGAAGATCGGCACCATCGAAATGATGAGTGTCGAGGACGTCCGCGCCGCCATGGAGGTCAACTTCTTCGGTGTGGTGGCCACCACCCGCGCCGCGCTGCCGCACCTGCGCGCCTCCCGGGGGCGGGTGATCACCGTCACCAGCGTCGGCGGCGTGGTCGGTCAGCCCTTCAACGAGGCGTACTGCGCGGCCAAGTTCGCTGTCGAGGGCTTCATGGAGTCCCTCGCGCCCCTCGCCGCCACCGTCGGCGTCGACGTCACCGTGATCGAACCCGGCGCAGTGGCAAGCGAGTTCGTCGCCAACCAGAGCCTCGACATCCCCGCCCTGCTGGATGCGGCCGGACCCTACGCCCCGGCTCTCGACGCGTACGTCGCCCGCACCCGGGGCGCCTTCGCAGGCGCCCAGACCCCCACCGAGGCCGCCGCCCCGATCATCGACGCCCTGACCTGCGACCGCCCCGCCTTCCGCATCCAGACCTCGCAGTGGGCCCGCGACTTCGTCGCCACCACACTCGCCGACCTCGACGGCTCCGCCGTCCAGAACCTCACCAACACCTGGATCCGCTGACCACCCCGAAGAGAAACACCCTGATCGAGCTCACCGCACCGCACCTCGACACCCTCCGCTCCGCCTGCCCGCCAGCGCCTGTGAGCATCGCGCCGGCTGCTCGGCGAGGCGGCCGAGTCTGGTCAACGGCGAGGCTGCTGTGACCGGGTGGATGCGTAAAGGGCGAGGCGTCTACGCGCCCGGCATCGTCATGTCGTGCTTTCGCTCGCGGCGTTGCCGGCCGTGAGGTCCGGCGCCGACCAGCTGCTCAGCAGGCGCAGTGCGTCGGCGGAGGGGCTGCAGGGTTCGGCGGTGTAGAGGTAGAGGGCTTGGTCCGGGTCGTCGGGGAGGGGAAGGGACTCGTAGTCGAGGGCCAGTTCGCCGACGAGGGGGTGGTGGTAGTGCTTGGTGCCGTGGGTGTATTGGAGAACGTCGTGGTCGGCCCACCACCGGCGGAAGTCCTCGTCGTGCACGGAGAGTTCGCCGACCAGTTCGGTCAGGCGGGGGTCGTGCCGGTGGCGCCCGGCGTACAGGTGCAGAACCGCCACCGCGCCGCGGGCCGCCGTGGACCACTCTGCGAGCAGCTCGCGGGCGGCGGGGTCGAGGAAGATGAACCGGGCGAGGTTGCGGTCGCGGTGCGGCAGGGCATCGAAGTCGGTGTACAGCGCCTTGGCCAGGGAGTTGGCGGCCAGCACGTCCAGCCGATGCCCCATGATCATCGCGGGAGTGTCGGTCAGAGAGTCAAGCAACCTGAGCAGTCCGGGCCGCACCCGCTGCGGCTCCATCGTGCGGCGCCGGGTTGAGCCCGGCCTGGGGCGCGCCAGGTCGAACAGGTGGGCACGCTCGGCCGCATCCAGGCGTAGCACGCGGGCCACGGCCTCCAACACCTGCGCGGAGACGTTCGGGTTGCGCCCGCGTTCCAGCCGGATGTAGTAGTCGACGCTGATCCCGGCCAGCTGTGCCACCTCTTCGCGCCGCAGCCCTGGTACGCGGCGGCGGCTGGTGTCCGGGAGCAAGCCGACCTCGCGGGGACTGGTCCGGGCCCGACGCGAGCGCAGGAAATCGCGCAGCTCAAGGTTGGGCTCACGCCCCGCTGACTGGCTCATTCCCTCAGGCTAGGACAGCCTGCGCCGCTGCTGCACGGCGGAAGGGGGGTCTGGCGAACCCCCTGTACACCCTGCCCCTGCTGGCCGTGCGCGGCGCGCTCTCCGCGGTGGTCTCCTGGATTGCGGCACAACCATTCGTACTTGCCTGAAGAGGGATCACCTTGTCCAAGCCCCTGATCGTCATCACCGGCGCCAGCTCCGGCATCGGCGCGGCCACCGCCCGCCTCCTGTCCGCCCAGGGGCACCACCTCCTGTTGCTCGCCCGGCGGCTGGACAAGCTCCAGGAGCTCGGCCTGCCCGAGACCCTGTGCCGCAAGGTCGACGTCACCGACCGGGACGCGCTCCACGTCGCCGTGCGCGAGGCGGAGGAGCGGTTCGGGCCGGCGGACGCGATCGTCAACAACGCGGGGGCGATGCTCCTGGGTCGCGTTGAGGACCAGAGCCCCGAGGAGTGGGACCGGATGATCGACCTGAACATCAAGGGCGTGCTCTACGGCACTCGCGCCGTCCTCCCCGGCATGCTCGCCCGCGGCGCCGGCACGATCATCAACGTCAGCTCCGTCGCCGGACGCAAGACCTTCCCCAACCACACCGCCTACGTGGGCACGAAGTTCGCCGTTCACGCGATGTCGGAGAACCTGCGCAAGGAGGTCGCCTCCTCCGGCGTGCGCGTGGTGACCATCGCCCCCGGTGCCGTGGAAACCGAGTTGCTGTCCCACACCAGCGATGAGCAGATCAAGCAGGACTACGAGGTGTGGAAGAAGTCCGCCGGCGGCGCCCTGGATCCCCAGGCCGTGGCGGAAGCCATCGCCTACGCCTACCACCAGCCGTCGAGCGTCACCATCCGCGAGATCGTCCTCGCCGCCACCGGTCAGGAAGCCTGACCAGCACCACACCACGGGCAAGTCAGGTTCGACGAGACGGGTCGGTCCCGGCAGCCAACGAGGAGACGACTGCGGTTGGCTGTGTGCCCGGCTGCTGACGGCGGCGGGGTGCTGGTGGCGTGCCCGCGGCATCCGCACCTGTCATGGTGCGAGAAGCCGCCCGCATTCCGAACGTGATCGCTGGGGTGCCGTTCAGGGCCTCGGCCATCGCGTTGCCATAGCTGTCCACGCCGGAGCCGACCGACGCGGCAGTGCCGATCTCGGCGAGCCGGTTGGCGTACCGCATGTACACGCATTGCGGCCCGGGGTCGCTGCGATGAATGCGGCCGGAGTCCTTCTTGATCCTCCGTCTCCATAGCGCCATATCCGGTGCTTCCAACGGGAGTTCGGTCCGCGTGCGGTTCGCGACCTGCCAGCCGATGATCATCCGCGAGAACACGTCCAGGGCGAGGGCCACGTATGCCCACCCCGACCACGTGCGGACATACGTCCCGTCCGCCGCCCACAGCTGGTCGGACCAGACAAGCGCCCGCATACGGGCCCGACCCTCCAGCCGCTGCCCTTCAGGCTGTCGTCGATCACCTGGTCGCCCCCGTCCGGGGACGGTCGAACTCCTGGGCAAAGAAGCGCACTTGTTGCCTTGAGGACCTCGTTTTGCCCGTCTCAACTCCGCTATTTCTTTGCGTAGTTGCTTCAGCTCCCCTCACGCTCGACGCTGGTCGGCCGGTCGTCGCGTTCCCCGGCGCGTGCCTCGGCCTGGCGGGCCCAGCCGCGCAGGGCCTGCTTGCGGATGCCCGGGACCTTGGCGACGCGCGCATTCGGACGACCCGTACTGCTCACGCTTCTCCCTCGGGTCAGGATCCATGCCTGGCTTCACGGACTCCACGACACCGAGGTCAGCTCATCCCGTCAGGTGCGGGCCGCACGCCCCCCGACGGGGTTGGTTGAGCCCGGGAGCGTACGACGGCAGCGGACAGTCGGTCAGCCGTGGTCGGGCGGCGGTCGGCCGACGTGTTCCCTCCCCGACGTGCCCGCCCCCAAGAGCCGGATGCCGCGCAAGCCCCCTCGCCTGGCACCTGCGTTGACGTCATACCCCACTGCGCCACGGAGTCGACGGCCGTTCTCCAGTAGCGGTGCCGCGTACCGGTCACTTTCGCCGGGCTGAACGGTGGCCTGTCTGTCGGGGCTCAGGCATCCGCCGGCGCGGGGCGGTTGTCGGCTCGTACGGTCCCGCCCATCAGCAGCGTTTCCGTGCCACGACTGGCTCTGCGCGTGTAGATAACGCGTAGATAAATGGAGATGGTCCGTTTTTGCCGCGAGGAATCCCAACTAGCCCCGTCTATCCGCTAGATCACGTTTGCGCATCCATTCGCCGCCATGTCTGGCAATAGTTCACCGAGGCGTTGAAGACTCCCGCACCAACAGGGCGTTTGCCCCTGCGTACGACGGACTGAACAGCCGCCACAGCGCCAAGCGCGGGCCGGCCACCGCCGGTTGAGAGGGGTCCCTGCCAGATGACGGCACCACTGCACGAGCCGACTGCGGAAGCGGCGCCGAACGCTGCCGACCAGGCATCGGTCGCCAGCGTCGACGCCAAGGCCGTACCGGGCCGTTCCCTAGGCCGGATTGCCTGGGAACGCCTCAAGCGCGACAAACTCGCTCTGACCGGCGGCATCGTCGTGCTCTTCCTCATCGTGGTCGCGCTTCTCGCACCGGCGATCGTGCACGCGGCCGGCCAGGATCCCAACCTGCACCACGAGGACCTGATCGACCCGCTCTTCGGCACCCCCAAGGGCGCCCTCGGCGGTATCAGTGGCGACCACTTGCTCGGCGTCGAACCGGTCAGCGGCCGCGACGTCTTCGCCCGCGTCGTCTACGGCGCCCAGATCTCCCTGCTCGTGGGCTTCCTGTCCGCCGTGGTCGCCGTCATCCTGGGGACCGTCCTCGGCATCCTCGCCGGCTTCTTCGGCGGTTGGGTGGACGCGGCCATCAGCCGGGTCATGGACGGCCTGCTCGCCTTCCCACAGCTGCTGTTCATCATCGCGCTGGTCTCCGTCATGCCGAACGAGATGCTCGGCCTGTCCGGCACGGGTGTGCGCGTCTTCGTGATGATCCTGGTCATCGGCTTCTTCGGCTGGCCCTACATCGGACGCGTGGTGCGCGGCCAGACGCTCTCGCTGCGCGAACGCGAATACGTCGAGGCGGCGCGCTCGCTGGGCGCCGGCCGCATCTACATCCTGTTCAAGGAACTGCCGCCCAACATCGTGGCGCCGATCATCGTCTACACGACGATGATGATCCCGACCAACATCCTGACCGAGGCCGCGCTCAGCTTCCTCGGCGTGGGCGTCAAGCCGCCGACCGCCTCCTGGGGCCAGATGCTCTCGACGGCCATCGACTACTACGCGGCCGACCCCATGTACATGGTGGTCCCCGGTGTGGCGATCTTCATCACCGTTCTCGCCTTCAACCTCTTCGGCGACGGTGTGCGCGACGCGCTCGACCCCAAGGGCTCTCGCTGAACTCCCCTTCCCCCAGTGGCCCGTGACCTCCGCGGGGCCTCCCCTCTATCCGAAGGATGCAAGAACGTGACTACCCAACGCACCTCAGCGCGGCGCAAGCAGACCCTGGCCGCAGCGGCCGTGGTCGGGGCGCTGCTGACCACGGCGGCGTGTGGCGGCAACGGCGGTGCCGACAGCGGCGATTCGAAGAACGGTGCGGCCGGCTACGACGCGGCCAACAACAAGGTCGCCCAGGCTTCCGAGGCCGAGAAGGGCGGCACGTTGAAGTTCGCGTCCGCCCAGGACGCCGACTCGTGGGACACCACGCGCGGCTACTACGGCATGATGTGGAACTTCTCTCGCTACTACAGCCGCCAGTTGGTCACGAACAAGGCGGAGCCCGGCGAGACCGGCGCGCAGGTGACCCCGGACCTCGCCAAGGACCTCGCCAAGGTAAGCGACGACGGCAAGACCTACACCTACACGCTGCGCTCCGACGTGACCTGGGAGGACGGCAAGCCGATCACCTCCAAGGACGTCAAGTACGGCATCGAACGCGTCTGGGCGCAGGATGTGCTGTCCGGCGGTCCGACCTATCTCAAGGAGGTCCTGGACCCGGACGGGAAGTACCAGGGCCCCTACAAGGACACGCACAAGGAACGCCTGGGGCTGGAGGCGATCGACACACCGGACGACCAGACCATCGTCTTCCACCTGCCGAAGGCCAACTCTGACTTCGAGCAGATGCTGGGCCTGGTCTCGGCATCCCCGGTCCGCCAGGACAAGGACACCAAGTCCAAGTACGGTCTGCACCCCTTCTCCTCCGGCCCGTACAAGTTCGCCTCGTACAGCCCGGGCAAGGACCTGAAGCTCGTCCGCAACACCGAGTGGAAGCAGACCTCGGACCCGATCCGCAAGGCATACCCGGACGAGATCACCATCAAGTTCTTCTCGAACGCCAACGAGATGGACCAGCGCCTGATAGCCGGTGACTACGACCTGGACCTGAGCCAGACCGGCATGTCGCCGCAAGGCCGCCAGACCGCCCTGAAGAAGCACAAGGCCAACCTGGACAACCCGGTCTCCGGCTACGTCCGTTACGCCGTCTTCCCGCAGAGCGTGAAGCCGTTCGACAACATCCACTGCCGCAACGCCGTGATCTACGGCGCCGACCACGTATCGCTCCAGACCGCGCGCGGCGGCCCGGTCGCCGGCGGTGACATCGGCACCAACATGCTGCCCCCGGCGGTGCCTGGCGCCGAGGGCCAGAAGTACGACCCGTTCGGGTTGGCCGGCGCCAACAAGGGCGGCAACGTCGAGAAGGCCAAGGAAGAACTGAAGGCTTGCGGGCAGCCGGACGGCTTCAAGACCACCATCGCCGTCCGCAACAACAAGCCGGTCGAGGTGGCCACCGCCGAGTCGCTCCAGGCATCGCTGAAGAAGATCGGCATCGACGCGCAGATCGACCAGTACGACGGCTCGCAGATCGCCGGCATCATCGGCAGTCCCGCGAACGTGAAGAAGAAGGGCTACGGCATCATCATCATGGGCTGGGGTCCGGACTTCCCCTCCGTCCAGGGCTACGGTCTGCCGCTGTGGAACAGCAACTACATCCTGCAGAGCGGTAACAACAACTACGCCCTGATCAAGGACAAGACGATCGACGGCCTCTTCGACGACTACGTCAACGAGTTGGACGACGCCAAGAAGGCCGGGATCGCCACTCAGATCAACCACAAGGTCATGGAGGGCGGCTACTACCTGCCCTTCGTCTTCGAGCGGTTCATCAACTGGCGCTCCGACCGCCTGGCGAACGTCTACACCTCGGACGGCTACAGCGGCATGTACGACTTCGTCAACCTCGGCCTGAAATCCTCGAAGTAGACCCGGCACACCCGCCCGTACGGCACGAAAGGCAGGTGAAGGCCGGCGCGGTGAGACCGCGGGCCCCGGAGACATCCGGACGTCCGCGGTCCGCTGCGGGCCGTAAGCCGTGCTCGCTTACTTCATCAGGCGGTTGTTCGCCGCCGCCGTGATGTTGGTGGTCATCATCCTGGTGGTCTTCAGCATCTTCTTCCTCGTCCCCCAGTGGGCCGGTGTCGACGTGGCCACGAGCTTCGTGGGCAAGCAGGCCGACCCCGCCGCCGTTGAGGCGGTGCGGCAGAAGCTGGGTCTGGGCGACCCGATCCACCTTCAGGTCTGGGAGTTCTTCAAGGGCATCTTCGTCGGCCGCACCTACACGGGCGGTGGCGAGGCCACCCAGTGCGCCGCGCCGTGCTTCGGCTACTCCTTCCGTAGCGAGCAGGCCGTCTGGCCCGTGTTGGCCGACCGCTTCCCGGTGACCCTGGGGCTCGCACTCGGTGCCGCGGTGCTGTGGCTGCTCTTCGGTGTCGCCGCGGGTGTGCTCTCCGCGCTCAAGCGGGGCAGCCTGTGGGACCGCGGCGCGATGCTGATCGCCCTCGGCGGCGTCTCGCTCCCCATCTACTTCACCGGCATGCTCAGCCTGGCGATCTTCGCGTTCGGGCTGGGCTGGATCAACGGTGAGTACGTACCCCTCGGCGACAGCTTCAGCGGCTGGTTCGGCGGCATGATCCTGCCGTGGATCACCCTGGCGTTCCTCTACGCGGCGATGTACGCCCGAATCACCCGCGCCACGATGTTGGACATCCTGGGCGAGGACTACATCCGCACGGCTCGTGCCAAGGGCCTGCGGGAGAAGACCGTCATCGCCAAGCACGCGATGCGCTCGACCATGACACCCCTCCTGACCATGCTCGGCATGGATCTCGGCGCCCTCATCGGCGGCGCGATCCTGACCGAGACGACGTTCAGCCTGCCCGGCCTCGGCCAGGCGGTGCTCAACGCCATCAAGACCCAGGACCTGCCGATCATCCTGGGTGTCGTACTGATCACCTCCGTCGCGGTGCTCATCGCCAACCTCGTGGTGGACGCCCTGTACGCCGCGATCGATCCCCGAGTGAGGCTCGCGTGACCGAACTCAGCAACAGCGACGCCGCCGTGGGCGAACCCGCCGACGCCGCCGCCTCGTTGGCCCCGACCTCCTTCCTGGAAGTGCGCGACCTGAAGGTGCACTTCCCCACCGACGACGGCCTGGTGAAGTCCGTCGACGGGCTCAACTTCGCGTTGGAGAAGGGCAGGACCCTCGGCATCGTGGGCGAGTCGGGGTCCGGCAAGTCAGTGACCTCGCTGGCCATCATGGGCCTGCACACCGCCGGCCAGTACGGCAAGCGCAGGGCGCGGCTCTCCGGCGAGATCTGGCTGAACGGCACCGAGTTGCTGTCCGCCGATCCGGAACGCGTGCGCAGGATGCGCGGCCGTGAGATGGCCATGATCTTCCAGGACCCGCTGTCCGCACTGCACCCGTACTACTCGATCGGTCAGCAGATCATGGAGGCATACCGGGTCCACCACCATGTCGACAAGAGGACCGTCCGGAAGTGGGCCGTCGAAATGCTCGACCGGGTGGGCATCCCCCAACCGGACAAACGCGTGGACAGCTACCCGCACGAGTTCTCCGGGGGGATGCGCCAGCGCGCGATGATCGCGATGTCGCTGGTGAACAACCCCGAACTGCTCATCGCGGACGAGCCGACCACCGCCCTGGACGTCACCGTGCAGGCGCAGATCCTCGACCTGATCCGCGACCTGCAGAAGGAGTTCGGCTCCGCGGTCATCATCATCACCCACGACCTGGGCGTCGTCGCCGAACTGGCCGACGACCTCCTGGTGATGTACGGCGGCCGCTGCGTCGAGCGCGGACCGGCCGAGAAGGTGTTCTACGAGCCCCGGCACCCCTACACCTGGGGCCTGCTCGGCTCGATGCCGCGTCTGGACCGCGACCAGCGGGACCGGCTCATCCCCGTCAAGGGCTCCCCGCCCTCCCTCATCAACGTCCCAGCCGGTTGCGCGTTCAACCCGCGCTGCCCGTACGCCGACGTTCCGAAGGGCGACATCACCCGCACGGTCCGCCCCGAACTGATCGAGGTCGGCGATCAGCACTGGGCCGCCTGCCACATGCCGCAGGGGCAGCGGGAGCGGATATGGACCGAAGAGATTGCGCCGAAGCTGTGAGTGAGAACGCCAAGGACAGGGCAGTGAACATGCCCGCACGGAGCGGCGACGCCGAGGACGGCGCCACCGGTACGGCCACCGTCACCAAGGACGTCGCCCCGGGCGAGGTACTGCTGAAGGTGACCGGTCTGCGCAAGCACTTCCCCATCAGGAAGGGCCTGCTCCAGCGGCAGATCGGGGCGGTGCGCGCGGTCGACGGTCTCGACTTCGAGGTCAGCTCCGGCGAGACCCTCGGCGTCGTGGGCGAATCCGGCTGCGGCAAGTCGACGATGGGCCGGCTGATCACCCGGCTGCTCGAACCGACCGCGGGCGC
The DNA here is from genome assembly GCF_028898845.1 of Streptomyces sp. WZ-12. Taxonomy (NCBI): domain Bacteria; kingdom Bacillati; phylum Actinomycetota; class Actinomycetes; order Kitasatosporales; family Streptomycetaceae; genus Streptomyces; species Streptomyces sp. WZ-12. The sequence continues at coordinate 581,263 of NZ_CP118574.1, forward strand.
CATCGAGTTCGAGGGCGCGGACATCACGCACCTCGGGGTGAGCGGCATGCGCCCGCTGCGCCGCGATGTGCAGATGATCTTCCAGGACCCGTACTCGTCGCTGAACCCGCGCCACACCATCGGCACCATCGTCGGCGCCCCCTTCCGGCTCCAGGGCGTGCGGCCCGAGGGCGGGATCAAGAGGGAAGTGCAACGGTTGCTGTCCGTGGTCGGCCTCAACCCCGAGCACTACAACCGCTATCCGCACGAGTTCTCCGGCGGGCAGCGTCAACGCATCGGCATCGCCAGGGCGCTCGCGCTCAACCCGAAGCTGGTCGTGGCCGACGAGCCGGTCTCCGCACTCGACGTGTCGATCCAGGCGCAGGTCGTCAACCTGCTCGACGACCTCCAGCGGGAGCTGGGCCTGACCTACGTGATCATCGCGCATGACCTGTCGGTCATCCGGCACGTCTCGGACCGGATCGCGGTGATGTACCTCGGCAAGATCGTGGAGTTGGCCGACCGCGAGTCGCTCTACAACACGCCGATGCATCCGTACACCAGGGCGCTGATGTCGGCCGTCCCGATCCCGGACCCCCGCCGCAGGAACACCAAGAGCGAACGCATCCTGCTCAAGGGCGACGTGCCCTCGCCGATCACCCCGCCGAGCGGTTGCCGCTTCCACACCCGGTGTTGGAAGGCGACGGAGATCTGCCGCACGACCGGGCCGCTGCTCAGGGAGCTGAGGCCCGGTCAGCAGGTGGCCTGCCACCACCCGGAGAACTTCACCGACTTGGCCACGCAGGACACCGTGCTACTCGCGGTCGCCGAAGAGTGCGCGGAGCCGGTGGCCGACGAGGCTTCGGCGGAGTCGACGGAGCCAGAGGTGGCGGAGATCGGCAATACGCCGCATCCGTCCGGGACTTCCGAGTCGTCCAAGACCGCTGCGTCCTCTCAGCCGCCTGAGCCTGCCGGGCCTTCGGAGTTCGACCTCAACAGCTCCACCAACTCCGGCCCTCCAGCATCGACCGAGAGGTAGGCGGGACAGCTCGACGGAACGACTCGCGAACTCGGCGTGCGGCTCGCGGCAACCACTTCGCCCCACTGTCCCAACTCGCCACCGAGCTGCCCGCCGCAGTCCTCGTCCGTCCCCTTGCATCCACATCACCGTCGCCGTCAAGCGACGGCGGCGACTGGGGCGCCTACGCCTCCGAAGTTGGCCGCCCCCTCCGGCAGTCTCACCAACACAAGGACATATTTCGCATGTAGACGTAGGTGTAGATACGGAGCGGTGGCAGTCCTACAGTCCTTTGCCATACGACTCCCGTCGGGCGCCTCCGAGCAACCGCTGATCTCGTCGACCCGCACCTGTGGCATCTTGGCGGCCGCCCGGGGGCTGCTGGCCTGCCGCCGAGCGCAATCGCCGCGCCCGCGAGCTCCGGATCGACTTCCAGGACTCCTACACACGTGAGCGGCCACCATGGGGCGGCTGCCAGGGACGGAATCGGGACCCGCACGCAGGAGACCCATCCGTTGTGCGCGGAGAGGCGCTGGCGATCAGCAGTACCGCGAGACCGTCAACCACACCAACAACCCACAACAACACGCAATATATTGACGACCCATCAGTTTCGCTCCCCCCTGGAGCCTCGGGAGCAGAGGTGTATCGGCAGCATACTTTCGTCGGTCGGAGACCTCACGAAAGGCTGTCGACTTCCCTCCCTGCGCATGGTGCTGTTGCCTAACAGCTCTACGGGTGCGGCCGGGGCCTGGCGATCGTCGCCGCGCTGAGCCGAGCCGGGGCGGTGGTCCACCACCAGGACCGGCACAAGCACGGGTGGGGCGAACTGCCCGCCCCGCTGGGCAACATCAACACCCCTGCGTGCACCGACCCGTAGTGCGCAGTGACGGGGCCTCAACCTTGGGAAAGTGGTGCACAGTCGACACATATCAGGAGGGGAGTGTCGAAACGCCACCGTACTGGCAAGAGCGACTTTTACGTCCGTGTAAACAGACACCTGCTTATCTGTGCCCGAAACGGTCGTGATCGCCGAGGTAACAACCGCCGGCCGGGCCCCGCTCTTCGCCGTCAGGGATCGCCAGGCACGCGGCACACACGTTGTGCGTCAAGCCTCCGCGACCGCACCACGCTCCCACCAGGGGGCGCCGAACAGTGTTGGCGCGGCGCTGTCCCAGCGGCCTTGTACGGCCCGTTGAAGACGAGGAGACCTCCCAGGATGCCAGATCACCAGCGGCAGCCGGACGCGTACCGAAGCTCCTCGCACCGCATGGACGCCCTACGTGTTCCGAGCATTCCCGCTCCCACCATGCCTGCCCCCGCTCACTGCCGTGGTTCCCCTACCTCTTGACCATCGCGGTACTCCTGTTCGCGTTCTCCACGATCATCACCTGGGGCTACTACGGCCTCAAAGCGTGGACGTTCCTCCTCGGGCGTAGCCGCACCACCGAGACCGTCTACAAACTGCTCTTCACCGCGTTCGTCGCCCTCGGCCCCGTTCTTTCCCTCAGTTCCCTGATCAGCATGGCCGACGCGGTGCTCTTCCTCCTGGCGGTCATCAACATCACCGGCCTCTACCCGCTGGCCCCCAGCGTGAAGAAGGAACTCGACTCCTTCCTCACCCTGATACGCACCGGAATTTCGCGCCGGTCCTCCGCGTCCTCCTCCCCCACCTCCGACGTCTGACCTCGAAGGCGCCGAGAGCCCCGGCCCCCTCGCACGAAGCCGTCGCAGGCCGGAACCACCCACCAACGCCAACAGGCGATCCCACCCCCGCACACACCTCCCCGAGCGCAACGCCGCGGGCGCAAGGAACACCATGAGAATTCTGTTCGCCCACGACGACAGCGCCTCGGCTCAATCAGTCGTCAGTGAGTTGCGTCGACACGCCATGGCCGTCGACTTCGTTCACCGCAGCGACGAGGCCGAACGGCTGAGCAACTGCAACAACTACGACGTCGTCGTCCTTGACCAGAACCTGCCGACGATCGGGGGCTACGAAATGTGTCGTAGCCTCTTCGGCCACGATGATCCGCCACTGGTCATGTTGCTGACTGTGGACCAGGTGGAGGACAGGGTCCGCGGGCTGCGGGCGGGCGCCGACGACTGCCTGTCCAAGCCCTTCGCCTTCGTCGAACTCGTCACCCGCATACGGGTTCTCAGCCGACGCCGTCGAGCTGCGGCACCCCTGATCCTGCGTCACGGGGGAATCGCGTTGGACCCGGCACGCCGAGAAGTTCGCGTCCGCGGGCGTCTGGTGAGACTGACCCCCAAGGAGTTCGCCGTGCTGCAACTTCTCCTCGAAGCCCAAGGCCAACCCATCGCCCACGAGGAGTTGTTGGCCACCATCTGGGACACCCACATGGACTCGCGCACCAACACCGTACGCACCACCGTCAGCAGACTGCGCCACAAGCTCGGCCGCCCCAACGTGATCTGCGTGGACAACGGCAAGGGATACCGCCTGAACCGCGCCATGCTCCCGGATCCCGTCGAACCCACCATCCGAGACCGCCGCCGCAGCGAGCCCTGGCGATCCGGTCCCACGGAAGAAGAACCCACCCCAACCAAGCGACCACCGCTTCAGCCATGAGAACCGGCCACAAAGCGAAGTCCTTGCGCATCCCTCCTCGTCGAGCAAGAAGCGGTGCTCAGCTCACCCTCCACCAGTCGCTGCGCCGCGCCATGGTCGATGCCGTGGAGTCCGTACCAGGGATCGACCCCGATCGCGCTGGCTTCACCTTGGCTGATCGCTCCCGCTCACCCCAAGGTCCCCAACCACCGGGCGAGTTGACGTTTCCACCACGCTCTCAACTTCGTGGCCCGGCCCAGTCACAGCGGCGGCTTGACAACGTCATGAGGAGGTCAGAGCACGGAGCATGTTCGTGAAGTTCGGGGAGTCCGGGAACGGTTGCTGGTTCCCGACCTTCCGGTATCCCCACGACTCGTGCAGGGCCGCTACCTTCGGATGGTCGGAGTCGACCAGGAGCGCAGCCAGGGCTTCGGGACGCTCCGCCATCAGCGCTTCGTGCAGCCGCTGGGCCGTGCCAGTCTTCCGCCACTTCGACGGAACCGTCAGCTCAGACAGGGCGAAGGTCCGCGGATCTGCCGGCGCCGGGTCGAGAGAATCGCGCCTCCACTCGTGCCCCTCGGTGGCCGGGGCGCCGTACGCGAAGCCGACGGGTTCGCCCGCGTCATAACCGACGACACAGGCGAACCCCGGGCGGGCGGACCAGTTGTCCACAAACCAGGCGAAGCGTTCGCGGGTGTGGAACGGGTCGTCTTGCCGATCGGCGTAGCAGTCGTCGTGTACGTCGGTCTCGCGGTGCTTCCGGGGGCAGGGCCCTCACACCACCGTTGTGGAACTGACCGACCCGGCTCAGGCCGTCGCAGCCATCGCCAAGGCAGCCGCCGCCGCCCTCGCGGTCGCGCACACCTAAATCCGGCACCGCCCCCACACGCGCACCGGAGCACCCAGTCGCTCAAGGGGTCGGTGCGCGTCACTGCGAAGCGGGGGGCGCATCTCGCGGACTCGCTCGGGTGGCAGCGTCGATCTGGGCGTTGAGGAGGTCGAGCGCGGTCCGCGGGGTCAGGTGACCGATCAGAACGTGGGTGGTCAGGCCGTCGGCGAGGGCGAGTAGCGTGTGCGCGGCCTGGTGGGGGTCGTGGTCCGTCCGGAGGGCCTCGCCGGGGTGTGGTGCCGGGGCGTTCGCGGAGCTCTCGCGGAGCAGGCGCACGAGCAGGGGGTGCAACTCGGCGTAGCGGTCGCGCAGCACGGTGGCGAGTTCGGGGGTCACGGCGGCTTGCGCGACGAACGCGAGCCAGACCCGCGCCTCGCTCCGGTGCGCCTCGTCGACCAAGGCGATCTCGCTCAGTACGTGCCCCAAGGCCGGGTTGGTCGAGGGTGCTGCCGTGGCGGTGCGGGCTTGTGCCCGTTCGGTCACCCGCTCGCCGACGTGGTTGAGCGCGAAGACGAGCATCTCCTGCTTGGTGCGGAAGCAGCGTTGGACCGCTCCCATCGAGACACCGGCTCGCGTGGCGACGTCGCGCAGGGTGACGCCCTCTAGGCCGCTGCTGTCGGCGAGCGCGCATACCGCCTCCGCGATCCTCCGTCGCCGCTCCTCGTGGTCCACCTGTCTGGGCATGGGCTCGCCTCACCGCTCTCGTTGTAATGCGCTTGCATCGCTTCCCAGCATAGGATGTGATGCAAGCGCATCGGAACGAAGAGGAGCCGAGTGCCATGCCTTGCCGTGGCACGTCACGGCGCGATGAGGGAGAGGGGGCAGGGGTGTGCGCTCACCGCCCACGAGGGCAGAGCGCGTGTCCCGGCGATGCAATGAACACCGAACTGTGGAAGCACCATGCGACCGAGCTGGGCGCGGCCGTCGTCCGCGGCGAGGTCTCTGCGGCCGAGGTCGTGGAGAGTCACCTGGAGCGCATCGCGGCGGTGAACCCGGCCGCGAACGCCATCACCCAACTCATGGCGGACAGCGCCCGCGAAGCCGCGCGCGCAACGGACCGGCGCCGCGCGGCCGGGGAACAGCTCGGCCCGCTGGCCGGGGTGCCGTTCACCGTCAAGGAGAACATCCACGTGGCGGGGTGGGCGACCACGCACGGTGTGCCGAAGCTCCGCGATCACCTGGCCGAGGCCGACTCCCCACCGGTGCGCCGACTCCGTGCCGCCGGGGCGATCCCGATCGGCCACACCAACATGCCCGACCTGGCGATTTCCTCAGACCCCGCGAGCCAGCTCTACGGCAGGACGTACAACCCCTGGGACCGGTCGAAGACCCCGGGCGGGAGCAGCAGCGGGGACGGGGTGGCGGTGGCGGTCGGCATGGCGGCGCTCGGCCTCGGCAACGACTCGGGGGGCTCGGTGCGCATGCCCGCGGCCTTCAACGGAGTGGCGGGACTGGCGCCGAGCCACGGCCGCTTCGCCGCCGACCACCGCGTCAGGGGCCAGGAACCGATGCTGGCCTCCCAACTCATCCCCGTAGACGGCCCGATCGCCCGCTCGGTCGCCGACCTGCGTGCGGCCTACGAGGCACTGGCGGGCGCGGATCTGGAGGACCCGCGGGCGGTCCCGGTGCCTGCATACGGGCCCCGCCCCACCGGCCCGCTCAAGGTCGGCATCGTGGCCGACCCGGCCGGAGCCGGCGTCGACCCCGAGATCCGCGCCGCCATCAACCAGGCAGCAACCGCCCTGGAGGAGGCGGGCTATGCGACCGAGGAGGTGCAGATCCCCCGGCTCGCCGAGACCCTGGAGTGTTACGGCAAGCTCATCATGACCGAGTTCGGCGTGAAGTGGCCCCGCATCAGGCAGTTGCTCACCGAAAGGGGCGCCCAGCACATCGACTTGTTCATGGAACGCACTCCGCACACCGATCTCGACGAGTTCCTCCGGCAGACCGGTGTCCGGCTCAGCATCCAACGCGACTGGGCCAAGCTCCTGGACACTCACCCGTTGCTCCTCGGGGCCACCTGCCCCCAGCCCGTTCCCGGGGCCGACTTGCTCCCCGACGACACCGACACCGAGAGTCACGCCCAGATGATGCTGGCGGGAGCCCTGTGCACCGTGACCTCCCTTGTCGGAGTGCCTGCGGTGAGCGTGCCCACCGGGTTCGCGGGCGGCATGCCTCAGGGCGTCCAGCTCATCGGCCAGAGGTACCGCGAGGACTTGTGCCTGGAGGCCGCCGAGGTGATCGAGCGTCACTTCGGCGTACTGGCCCCCATCGACCCGCGCCCGTAACCCGAGCGCGCTTCAGTGTCCGCCCCTGGCGACGGGGCAGGGGCGGACGAGCGCCGCTACGCGGACGTCAAGGGCCGTTCGCGGTTGCCCTGGACGTCGCCTCACCCCTGAGGATCTGTCCCGCCTCTCAGCCACACCGATCCGACCCCGAGAGCGGAGCCGGACCATTGCATACCGCGCCCACCCGGGCGCAGGGCAGCAAGGCACGGTCCCCTCGGGCGGCACTCCCCCAGAACCCACAGAGCCCCAAGCCCTTGCCTTCCCGTCCGGCCCTCTTGCCGAAAAGTTAGATGCAAACTACACTAAAACTAGTTGCAAATTACACCTAGGCGCGCCGAGACGCCTCGGGCGGGTCGCCCGTCAGCCCACCGGCTCGACTTCACCGCCCGTGCCACACCAGGGAGCCGACCGATGACCACAGCGGACGCCCGCCGCCTCACCCAACGCATCGAAGCCGCCGTCGCCACCCCCGCGACCGACGACGCCTTCGACATCCACGCCGCGTTCACCGAGGTGCTGGACGGCATCGGCATGAGCCCGCAGGACACCGGCGGCACCGTCACCTTCCGGGGCGCCGACCCGGTCGTCCCGAGCACCCTGCGACTGGGCGCGGCGGCCGGCATCGCGTTGGCCGCGAAGTCCGCCGCGGTCGCCAAGCTGTGGCGACTGCGCGGCGGTGCCGACCAGGACATCGCCGTCGACCTGCGCACCACGCCCCACCGCCTGTGCCCGTTCTACGACCGCAAGTGGGAACTGCTGAACGGCTACCCGGGAAGCTCCGGCAAGGAGAACCAGGCACTCGGCTTCTCCTTCTACCCCACCGCCGACGGCCGCTGGATGATGCCGCTCAACCCCTACCCCGGCATCAAGGACGCCGCCATGAAGCTGCTCGGCACCCCGAACGACCCCGAGGCGGTGGCCGCAGCGATCGCCCAGTGGAAGGGCGCAGACCTCGAACAGGCCGCCGCCGAGGCCGGCACGGTGCTCCCGATGCTGCGCTCCCCACTGGAGATCCTCGACGAGCCGCAGTACCGCGACCACCTCGCCCAACTGCCGCTGATCGAGGTCGAGAAGATCGGCGACAGCCCCGCCGAGCCGCTCCCCACCGGTGGCGGCCAACCGCTGTCCGGCATCCGGGCGCTGGGCATGGGCCACGTCATCGCCGGCGCCGGCGCGGGCCGCGCGCTCGCCCTGCACGGGGCGGACGTGCTCAACATCTGGCGCCCGGGCGAGATCGAGCGGGACACCCCCTACCTCAGCGCCAACGTCGGCGTCCGCTCCGCCACCGTCGACCCGCGATCCACCGACGGCGCGGCCCGGATCCGTCAACTCCTCACCACAGCCGACGTGTTCTACGCCAACCGCCGCCCCGGCTACCTCGACAGCATCGGCCTGAGCCCCGAACAGGCCGCCGGGATCCGCCCCGGCGTCATCCACGCCACCGCTACCCTCAACGGCCCCACCGGCCCCTGGGCGGACCGGGTCGGCTTCGACCAGACCGCCGGCAGCCTCGTCGGCATGATGCACCTCGAAGGCGACGGCGAACGCCCCGGCCTGCCGCCGATCCTGGTCGCGATGAGGATGCCACCGACAACGCCGGCGATGACACCAGCAGCGATCATGACCGCGCCACCGGCGATCATCGCGTTGTCTTTGGAGATGGCTGAGTGCAGGGCGTCGATCTCGCTGGAGATGGTGTTGAGGAGTCCGGTGTCGCCGTTGAGGAGTGCGACGACCTTGGTGTTGTCCCCGTCGAAGGCCCGGAAGTCCGCCTCGATGTCCGCCTGGAACGTCCCCAGCCGTTTGACGAGTTTCTCCACGGCCGCCAGGTAGGACTCGGCGTCCTGCTCGATGGTCTTCAGTTGATCTTGAGCTTCGGTCAGAGCCCTGCGCTTCTGCTGGTCGTCGCCGCTCTCCTTGGCCTTCTGCAACGAGGCCGGCAGCTCGTTCAGGGCCGCGCTGATGAGGTCGCCGTGGCCGTAGATGTTCTCGTTGGTCCCGATCATGCCCTGGAGCAGGTTCGGGTCGGTGTTCCAGTCGGTGGCGTGGCCCCGGGCCTTGCCGAGGTGGGTGTTGATCTGGTCGAGCGCCGCCAGGCCGTCGTCGACGACGTGCTTCTGATCGGTCGGTAGCTCGTCCTTGAACTTGTCGTTTTCCTTGAGCGTCTTGGTGTCCATGTTGCTCTGCTTGGTCACCATCTGCGTGAACGTCTGCACCGCCAGCCCCGGACCGTGCGAAGCCTTCAGGGCATCAGCGAATGCGACTGCCATCGTCTCTCTCCGTTCGCCGGCGGCTATCTGCCGACCGAACGGAGCAAGCCTCACAGCAGGTAACGAATGCTCGACAGGACACTTTGGGCCCCCGCAGCGGCGAGGGCTTCCGGCCAACAGGATTCGGCGCAAACCCACGACGGGCCGCCCGGCGGGCCCGCCTGCCGGGCCGGAACCACCATCACGAGAGCGCATTTTCTGGTGCAATCGCCTAACCTCTCGTGGCCAGGCGGGCATCCTTGCCGCGAATGCCGAGGGTCGTGCTGGAGGCAACCCTCAAGGCAGAACGCGCTGCGACCGTAACTCGCGTTCCCGGCCGCACCCCCGTACCACGTGTTCCACGGTGCCCACTTGGCGGGGAAGCAGTCCTCGCTCTCCCCGTCAGAGAACGTGTACTTGCGTGGTGGGTCTGACTGGGGGTTCTGTGAGCGAGGTTCAGCGGACCGCATCGTGCCTGAAGGCCGGTTGTCCGGTTCGAGGGAGCGCCAGTGAAACAGCTCCGGGACACGTCCGAAGCCTGGCAGCAGCTGGTGCGGGAGACGGCCGGGCAACTGCGTGCACAGCTCGCGCTCCTCACCGAGCAGCTCGGCACTGCCGAACACGCCCTGGAATGTACGGACTTCACCCGCGCAACGACGCTCGAACTGACCGCCGAGGTCGACACCAAGCCGCCTGAGGCCACTGCCGCCTGGCTACGGTGAGGTCCTGGCAGCCTTCGAGCAGGCCGAGCACCGGCTCCGCGCGAAGCAAGTCTGGGAGATTCCGGGCATCGGCACCGAGCCGCGGCACACCGAGACCGTTGCGCGCCAAGCGGACGTGTCGCCATCATGCGGACCCGTGTGGCCCCTGTCGCAGGACCGTTTGGCTCCAACCGCGGCGCGGGGTACGGGCACTTCGGCACGGTGGAGCCGGGTGCATCTGCGCCCCGTTGCCGTCGAGCTTGGCCGGGAACAGGTGGATTCTCCACCTCATGGGCCCGATCCTGCCCTCAGCAGAATCTTCGAACTCCCAACGGCAACCTGGCTTATACGTTTCCGGAGGCAAGGCTGAACGGGGCAGGCATGCATGGTGACGGCCGGTCGACAAGGGATTCCCTCGACAGCAACGAAGAGGGAACCGGAGGCGACACAGGCAAGTACTACGACGCTGTGGTGCTGGCGGGAGGGCGCGCCCGACGTTTGGGCGGAGCGGACAAGCCGACGGTGTCCGTTGGCGGCATGCCGCTGCTCGATCGGGCGATCGAGGCATGCGTCGGGGCGGGGAGGACCATCGTGGTGGGCCCGCACCGGGCCACCGCCCACCAGGTGCATCACGTGCGCGAGGGCCCCTCGCACGCCGGGCCGCTCGCGGCGCTGGCGGCGGGAATGCGCTGGGTGCGCGCGCCGTACGTGGTGGTCCTGGCGGCGGATCTTCCCTTCGCGCGGAAGGAGACGGTCACGGAGTTGCTGCGCCAGGCGGCCGGTTCCGCGATCGAGGGCGCGGTCATGTTGGAGACACAGGGCCGCGACAATCCACTGTTCGCCGCATATCGGACCGCAGCCGTGCGACGGGGCCTTGCGCGAACCCTCGCTCAGCACGGACTGTTGGCGGGACTGCCTATTCGAGTACTGACCCGTTCTCTCGCCCTGCGGCAGGTGCCTGATGTCGGCGGAGTGTCGTTCGACTGCGACACCTGGGAAGCGGTGGCTCTCGCCCGGGCCTACCTGAAGTCGAAAGCCGGTTGACCAGTTTCGAGCACGAATTTCCCCCCACCAATTCGGTTGCGAGGCACAGTTGGCGACAAGGGAAGATCTGGCGTGTCAAGAGATCATCGGCCGCTACCAGTTCAACGGAGCGGGTGTCAGCGCGATGCCTCAACTCCTCAATGCCCTCGGCGACCCGGGACGCAACCTACGGGGCATGACCGTCGTCGGCACCAACGGAAAGGGGTCGACCTGCGCGTTCGCCGTCTCCGCGTTGGCCGCGGCGGGCATGCGCGTCGGAAGCATGCCCAGCCCGCACCTGCAGCACGTCACCGAACGCATCCGCATCAACGGGGAGCCCGTCTCCTCGCTCGCGTGTCACCACGCCTTCGCAAAGGTTGACGACGCGCTCAGGAGGACGGGCCTTGTGGTCAATGCAGGAGGGGTGCATGCGGCCGCAGCGGCGGTTCACTTTGCCCTCTCGGGAACAGACTTGGCGGTCATGGAGGCGAGCATCGGCGGCCAGCGCACCGCGGTCAACTACTTCGACCCCGGTGTGAAGGTCATTACCGGAGTGAGCCTGGACCACCAGCATCTGCTGGGAAGCACCCTGGGCGAGATCGCGCGGAACAAGGCGGGCATCGTGCGAGACGGCGATCACGTCGTGCTCGGTGAGTTGCCGGCGGAGGCGGCCAAGGCCGTGGACGACGTCCTCCAGCCGCACACGGAGTTGACCGTCTGGCGCCTCCACCGGGAAATCCACTGTCGGCCACGCACGGCCCGCGACGGACATACCGTGCTGGAAGTAGCCACCCCACATGCCGTCCACCGCGAATTGCCCTGCCCACTCCGCGGAGAACACCAACATCGCAATCTGGCTCTTGCCGTAGCCGGCATCGACGCGCTGGCCGAACGAGGACTGATCGGCGACCTCTCGGATGAGGCCCTGCGCAGCGGCCTGGCCGCGACCCGCTGGCCCGGCCGCCTCGAACTCCTGGCACCGGCCCGCCTCGGCTCCTGGACCGGCAGCCTCCTGCTCGACATCGCCGACAACCACCAGGGCGCGGTCGCCGCAGCCCCGGAAATCCTCAAGCAGTCCCGCGCCGCCGAACACACCGCCATCGTCTTCGGCACCCTCGGGTACAAGGATGTGGCAACCATGCTTGAGCCGCTGCCAGTTGACTGGCCGGTGGTGTTGACCCGGGTCGGTCACCCCAAAGAAGCGGCCCCGGACACGATGCGCACCGCTCTGGCGTCACGCCCAGAGTTGTACGTACGGGAAGAGACCGCTGACGCCGTCCGTCACGCCACGGAACTCGTCGGGGACGGCGGCCTCGTCACCGTTCTGGGATGCCCCCTTCTGGTTGGCCGTGTCCGTGAGCTCTTCCAACTCCCGCCCGGCTGACCACGTACCGAGACCAGTGGCCCCCTGCCAACGGCGCATTCCAGGGGGCCACTGCACGAACAGCCAACGCAACAAGGCTGATCGACCCGACAAACTGCCGGACCAACCGGCCTCAACGGGTCGGATGACTCCACCGCCGAACAGGGCCAAACGGCGCGTGTGCCCTCGCCGTCCTTCGAGAGGGAGCACTTGAGGAGACGTACGTTGCCGCCCAACGCGCCTTGTTCACCGTTCGCACACCCCAGGCGTCGCTACCAAGTCACTCGGGACGCAGGCATGCCCCCGCGATCCGACTCACCGCTGAGCTGGTCAAACACGACCACACGAACAGCCCGACCCCGTCCGTCGCGGTTGATCTACACCTCCGCCACCGACTCGAACGCCCACGACGGCAATGGCAAAACCCTCCGCCCGTATCCCTATTACTCCACGTCAGCACGAGACGGACTCGATCCCACTGCCCGGGCGCCACCCGCCGATGCCCACCACCCCGCCCCACAACACCCCACACGCCTCCCGCCCGCACACCAACCACCCGCTGCCGACCACCATCTGGCTCCCCTCCCCCGACGAACCGCACGCTGCTCCCGCCCCCGGCACCGTCCTCCCCGACTGGGCCATCGAGCGCATCCGGACCGTCTTCACCACCCGAGCCGGCCAACTGCCCGCTCCCCTGCTCAAGTTCACCGTGCAGGACACCGAACCAGGCATGGACGCCCGCACCCCCGTCATCACCTACGCCGACCGCGCCAACCTCGCCCACGTCCCCACCGCTCACCTCCTGGAGGCGTTCACCGAGATCCTCGCCCAGTGCCGCACCATGCTCCGCCCCGGCGGCACCGCCGTCATCACCACCCGCCCCTGGCGCGAACGCGGCGAACTCATCGACCTGCCCTCCGCCGTCCTCGCCGCCGGCAAATCCGCCGGCCTCATCCCCACCGAACGCTGCGTCGCCCTCCTCGCCGGCATCCGCAACAACCGCCTCATCACCCGCCCCTCGTTCTTCCAGATGAAGAACGTCAACCACGCCCGACGGCAAGGCATCCCCCCTCTCCGTCGTCCAACACGAAGACGTCGTCATCTTCACCAGGCCCGCAACCAGGACGGGCAGGCCGTGCCCGAAGAGCACCAACGCGACGTGCCCGGCAGCCCTCAGTTGCCGAACCCGCCCCCTCAGAACTGGCCGTCGCGACCGCTGATCGCACCGACACAACTGTCGAACGTCGGGCCCCGCATCAAGCCCTCCACCGCGAACCGATCGTGTCCCTACCCACCCCATCCCACCCAGTGAAAAGGCAGAGGGTGCGCTGGCCCGCACCACCGAGGGGTTCTACGGCCGGCTGGCGGCCGAGCAAGCTGAGGCCGGTCCGGCGGGCCTTCCTTCCGCCTGTGCACCCCCGGCGAGAGCGCACAGGACACCAGTCACCCCGTCACACACGCCGAGTTGGAGAGTGCGGGAACTGGTGGAGAGACCGGTTCTGACGTGGGCGTGCTCGGTGAGCAGTTGGCACGCGCCCGTCTGGGCACCCTCGACGGCGACACGGTCGCCCTCGCCCACGAAGCGCTGGTCTCCGCCTGGTCCCGACTGCGCGCCTGGATCGACGAGGCCCGTGACCGACTGCGCCTGCACCGCCGGCTGGCACAAGACGCCTGTACCTGGGACGCCCTCGGACGCGATGACGGAGCCCTGTACCGGGGCGCCAGGTGAAAGCGGAACGTCACCTACGAGTGATAGCGCTGCCCTCGTCTAGGGCATGACCAGGACCGGCTTGATCACGGATCCGTCCCGTGCCTGCGCGGCGGCATCGTTGATCTCCTCGAACGGGAACCGCTGGATCAGCCGGTCGAAGGGCAGGCGGCCCTCCCGGTGCAGTTCGATCAGTTGGGGCAGGAACAGCTGCGGATTGCTGTCGCCCTGGTTGGTACCCAGCAGCCGGATACCGCGTACGAGCAAGTCCGGTACGTCGACGGATATGGTCGAGCCCAACGGCGGCGCACCGACCACGACGCAGGTGCTGGCCGAGGCCAGGGAGGCAATCGAATCTTCCAGCGCGGTCACTCGGCCGCTCGTCTCGATGACGTAGTCGGCTCCGACGCCTCCGGTCAGCTCTCGCACTGCCTTGGACACATCGACCTCGGTGGCGTTGACGATGTCCGCGGCCCCGAGTTCCCGGGCCAGCTCAAGCCGCGCTGGGTTGACGTCCACGGCCACGACACGCGACACGGCGGTCAGTTGAGCTCCCATGACCGCGGCCAGTCCCACGCCACCGGCACCCATCACCACCAAAGTACTGCCCGCGGCCGGTTGAGCCACGTTGAGGACGGCTCCCACGCCGGTCTGCACGCTGCACCCGAGTGGTGCGAGAACGTCCAGATCGATGTCGTCAGGCGCCTTGATTGCCGACCTGGCCTGCACGAGCGCGTGGTGGGCAAACGAGGACTGCCCGAAGAAGTGGCCGTGCATCGCCCCCGCCCCATGTGTGATCGGGGCGGAACCGTCCAGGCGCGACCCACCGAGCAGGTTCAGTTCCGTCCAGTGGTCGCAATACACGGGCCGTCCCGCCCCACAACCGGCGCACGCTCCGCACGAGTTGAAGCTGATCAACACGCAATCACCGGGCGTGAAGTTCCCGACCTGTGAACCGACGGCCTCGACCACGCCCACACCCTCGTGGCCCAGGACGGCGGGAAGGGGAAACGGAGTGGAACCCCGTTGCACGCTCAGGTCCGTGTGGCACAGCCCGACAGCGACGATCCGCACGATCATCTCGTCCAGTTGAGGATCATCAAGCGTGACCTCGACGAGCTCGAAGGGTGCGCCCTGAGCTTCCACGACAGCCGCTGTGGTCTTCATCGTCGTCCTTCTGGTGGGATGCCGAGCATGGTCACAGCCACGGCGGAAGTTCTGGGAGCGGGTCTCCCGCAGTCGTTACGAGTTGCGGGTGTGTGCCCCTGCCGGTGAGCCAGCGGGCGAGGTCGGCGGCCGTACCCTCCGCGACGACGTCGCCGTCCGCGAAGGTGTTCACCGCGCGGTCGGTGGCCCTCGCGCTCACCTCCACCAGTTGCGCCGTGCGCCGCCTCGTCACGGCATCGGTGATCAGCGCGTCGGTGAAGTCGGCGGGGAAGCCTGCGAAGTCGGCGCCGGACCGCAGGTCAGTCGCATGGACCCACAGCTCGCGGCTGCGCAGCCAGGGGATGACTGTCGCCGGAACGGTGCGCCCCTGCGCGGTGACGACCTCGGCCCGCCAGCCCGCGCAGGTGAGCCGTTCGAGCGCGATGGACAACCGCACCTGTTCCTCCTCGACGAAGGCGCGCAGCCGCGCCGCCGACCAGAGAGTCCCCGCCTCGATCTCCTCGTCCCGCGCTGACGGGCTCGGGTACATGGGCGTCAGTTCCCCGGTCGCCGCCCAGTGCGTCAGGCGGGCAAGCGCTCGCGCGTTGTGGCCGACATGGGACAGCACATGCTTGCGGGTCCAGCCGGGCAGGGCGCTCGGCTCCTCCAGTTCCTCGTCGCCCAAGTTCCGCAGCGCGCACAGGAAGTACTCGTGTCCCTCGGTCATCCAGGGAAGGTGCCGGGACGTCGGCGGGTGCATCATGACGTCGTGCCTTTCCGTACGGGGGTGACCAGTTCGCCGATGCCCTCGATGCGGGTGACCATGGTCTGTCCGTCCCGCAAGTAGCGCGGCGGCTTGCGGGCGTGTCCCACTCCCCCGGTGGTGCCGGTGGCGATCAGGTCGCCGGGGTTGAGGGTGAGGATCGTGGAGACGTAGCTGATCAGGTCGGCCGCGTCGAAGAGCAGGTCGCCGATGTTCGACTTCTGTACGACCTCGTCGTCGATGGCGCAGCTGATCTCGGCGTCCTGGGTGAGCTCGTCCGGGGTTGCCAGGTAGGGACCGAGGGGGGTGGTCGCCTCCCACGTCTTGCCCTGCAGCCATTCTCGGGTTCGGAACTGCCAGTCGCGCAATGTCACGTCGTTGAGGATTGTGTATCCGGCGATGGCCGCCTCGGCGGTTGCCCGATCCGCGCGCCGGACACGCTGCCCGACGACGGCGACCAACTCCGCCTCCCAGTCCACCTCCCCGGACTCCGACGGCAGCGTCAACGGGTCGTTCGGCCCGATGAGGGCCTCGGGGAACTTGGCGAACAGGGTCGGGAATTCGGGCAGATCGCGACCCATCTCCGTGATGTGGCTGCGGTAGTTCAGGCCCACGCAGACGATCTTTCCGGGCTGCGGGATCACGGGCGCGAGCCGGGAGGGCACAACTCGAAGGCGGTCGCCGACGGCTCCCGCGGCGTGTGCCTGCCAGTCGGCCCTGGCGAGGAGGCTTCCGACGTCCCCGGGGCCGACGTCGACGTAGGTGTCGCCCTCGACGCGGACTGTGCGGAGCCCGTTGTCGGTGCGGATGCTGGCCAGCTTCATGCCTGGGCCCCTTCGTGGTGGGAGCGGTGCAGGTGCAGTCGTTCCAAGATGGGTGCGTCGGTGAACCGGAACAGGTCCAGGCCGGCCTCGGTGGCCAGGGTCAGGGCCTGCCAGGAGGGCACGACGAACAGGTCGCCGCGTTCGACGGTCCAGCGGGTTTGCCCGACGGTGATCTCGCCGGCGCCGTCGAAGACCTGGAAGACGGAGGAGCCGACCTCGCGGTGCGCCGCAGTCGTGGTGTCCGGCGCCAGGCGGTGGAACTCGGCGCGCAGCGTGGGCAGGACATCGCCGCCGGTGGTCGGGTTGGTGTAGCGGACCGCCGCATGGCCGGGCTCGACGGTCGCCGTGTGTCCCTCCGCCTCCAAGGCCAGCTGCTCGGCGAGCGCCCGATCCGTGTGTTCCCATCGGTAGGCGAGGAGTGGGGTCGCGGGAGTGGGCTGGAGGTGGGTCAGCGGCCGCAGGCCAGGGTGCGCCCACAGCCGTTCGGAGTTGGAGCGCTCCAGTGCCGCGCGGGTGACCGCCTGGTCCGGTCCGAACTCGAAGAACGTCGCGTCGGTGTAGTGCTGGAAGGGGATGTCGAGTCCGTCGATCCAGGCCATCGCCCCTTCGCTGCGGTTGTGGTGACCGTGCCAGTGCCAACCGGCCTGCGGGAGGAAGTCCCCGCGCCGCATGGCAACCGAATCGCCGTTCACCACGGTCCAGACGCCCTCGCCCTCGACCACGAAGCGGAAGGCGTTCTGGGTGTGCCGGTGAACCGGCGCGTCCTCCTGCGGGTTGAGGTACTGGATCGCTGCCCAGAGCGTCGGGGTCGCGAACGGCTGACCGCCAAGTCCGGGGTTGGCCAAGGCGATCGCGCGGCGTTCACCGCCGCGGCCGACCGGGACGAGCTGTCCCGCCTGCTCCGCCACCGGCAGCAGGTCCTTCCAGCGCCAGCGATGCGGTCGCGCCTGCGACAGCGGATGCGTCGGCATCAGCTCACCGATCTCGGTCCACAGCGGAACGAGGAGCTGCCGCTCGAAGTCACGGTACAGAGCCTCCAGTTGAGGAGTTCGTTCGGGCTGGTCGGCGGCGTCGGTGGCTTCAACGCGCACCGGTGAGGTCGTGGGTGTCATGCGTGTCCTCCCGAATTCGAGTCGGCAGCGCTGCCGCTGCTCCGGATCGCGTCACCAGCTTCGGCGAAATTCCCTGAGCCGGAATAGGCTTTTCTGCTATGCGGAATCAACCCCACTACCGGATCGCTTCCGTCGACCATGCGTTGCATCTGGCGACCCTGCTTCAGCAGGAGGGACCGCTGCGGGTCAGTGATGCGGCCGAGCGGCTGGGCGTGTCGCCCTCCACCGCGCATCGACTGCTCGCGATGCTCGTGTACCGCGGCTTCGCCGAGCAGCGACCGGACCGGTTGTACGAAGCCGGTGACGTCCTTCGCCCCGTGGCCGCGTCCCAGGCACCGGTGGCGCTGCTCCGTCAGGTAGCCATCCCCCACCTCCACGAACTCGTCGCACGCGTGGGGGAATCCGTCAACCTCGTGGTCCTGGCAGGGACCGACGCCCGGTTCGTCGCAACCGCGGAGAGTCCGCAGGTCCTGCGCGTGGGCAGCAGGGTGGGCCAGACGCTGCCCGCCCGGCTCGCCTCCGCCGGCAGGGCCGTCCTGGCAGCGCTTTCGACCGACCAGGTCGCCGGGCTCTACGAGGGAGCCGAAGGCGTGGACCTTGAGAGGCTGCACCGCGAACTCGCACTCATACGCAAGCGCGGCTTCGCAATCAATGACCAGCGCACAGAGTCCGGGCTGACCGCCCTCGGGACCGTCTTGCACGATCCGGACGGGCTGCCCGTCGCGGGGGTAGCCATCGCCATGCCGACGGTGCGCTTCGACCGGGACCGCGTCCCGTCCTGGGTGAGTGCGCTGAAGGCGACCGTCTCCGAGATCGAGCGCGAGTTGTACAACGCGCCCTGACACTCCCCGAACCGGCGACGCCGCCTCGCATCTCGCGCAAGGACGGTGCGCCGGTACTGCTCCTCGCTCGCGGCGGTGGTCCTCATCCGGCCGACGTGCCCTGCGAACTGGGGACAGCAGGGCACACGCCTGGGGCCTGTTCCTGTCAGTCGCCGCGGGCGGGCGCCGGGTGGACAAGGTGCTTGGTCTCCTGGAACTCCTCAAGTCCGCGCGTGCCGTTCAGCCGCCCCATCCCTGACTGCTTGAACCCGCCTTCCTCGAACTGGTCGTGGACGACGGCCCACGTGTTGGTCCACACCGTGCCCGCCTTGATCTCACGGGCAACACGCAACGGCCGGTCCACATCCCGCGTCCAGATCGACGCGGCAAGCCCGTACTCCGTGGCGTTGGCCCGCCCGATCGCCTCGGCCTCCGCGTCGAAGACCTCGAACGTGGCGACCGGTCCGAACACCTCCTGCTGCACGATCGGGGCGGACACGTCTTCGACCTCGACCAGCGACGGGTGGATGAACGCGCCTCTACGGACGCCCTGGAGCAACACGTTGGCGTAGGAGGCAGCGTCGGCGACGAAGTTCTCGACGCGCTCGGCGTTGCGTTCGTCGATCATTGCGCCCATCTCGCTGTTCGGGTCGTCGCCGGGGCCGACCTTCACGGCTTCCAGTGAAGCGGTCATCCGGCGGCGCAGTTCGTCCGCGATACCGCGCTGCGCCAGGATGCGACTGCCGGTCATGCAGAACTGGCCGGTGAACGTCGTAACCGCCTTGGTCAGTACGGGTACCGTCGCGTCCAGGTCGGCGTCATCGAAGACGATCATCGGGCTCTTGCCGCCGAGTTCCAGGGACAGCGACTTGAGGGTGGCCGACGCCAACTCCATGATCTTCCGGCCGACCGTGGTGGAACCCGTGTAGCTGATCACGTCCACCTCCGGCGAGGAAGCCAGCAGCGACGCACCTTCGTTGCCGGTCTCGGTGAAAATGTTCAGAACGCCGGTCGGAAGGCTCTTGGTCCGCGCGGCAAGCTCGCTGATCAGGCCGTTGACAAGACCCGTCTGCCCCGGCAGTTTCATGGTGACGGTGCATCCCGCGGCCAGAGCCGGGGCGAAGGACCGCACCGCCAACACGACCGGGGAGTTCCACGGGGCGATGACCGCGGCAACGCCGGCCGCCTCTCGCAAAGTCATCGAGTACAGCCCCGGCTTCACCTCGGCGGCTCCACCGTGATCGCTCAGAGCGAGGGCCGCGTAGTAACGCAGCTTCGGGATCGTCAGGTCGATCTCGAAGGCCGCTTCACCGAGGATCTTGCCGTTTTCGCGCGCAAGCAGCGTGCTGAACTCCTCGCGGCGCTCCTCCAGTAGGGCGGCCATCTCGCACAGGGCCCTGGCCCTCAGGTGCCGGTCCCGGGACCAATCAGTGGTGTCAAAGGCCATGCGGGCGGCCGTGATCGCCTTCCTCGCCTCCTCCGCTCCTCCGTCCGCAAAGGTGCCCAGCACTTCGCCGGTGGCAGGGTTGAGGGACTCGCTGTGCCGGACGGAGTCGGTCCATTGACCGGCGATGAAGTGGCGGGCGTGGGGCAGATGAAGGCCCTCCTCCACGATGGGGTTGCCGAAGCGGTTGTTGCCAGTCATGACGGGACGGCCTCCGTATCCGTGAGCTGTCATCCTTCGGTCCGGCCCTGAGGTCGAACGGCATTGACACTACGAAGGTCCGCGGAGGACGAAATCGGTCACCGTATCGGTCAGCGACCGGTTGCGTATCCGGACGGCCCGGAGCTGGATCCCGGAACCGTTCGAGGCGAGCGGGCAGACGTCGCATCGGCAGATCTCTCACCAAGTCGCGCGAGGCCACAGGTCAGCCGATCAAGCGCAGCCCGCCCTCGAAGTCGACGCGAGCGAGGTCGGCGCGCGAGACGATGCCGAGCTTCGGGAACACGTTGGCCAGGTGGTGGCCCACCGTCCGGGGACTGATCAGCAACCGTGCGCCGATTTCCCGGTTGGTGAGTCCTTCGGCTGCCAGGCGGGCGACTCGTAGTTCCTGCGGGGTGAGGATCGGGACCGTGTCTCGGACCTCGGTGGCAGTGCCGCGCGGCTGCTGTCCGGTCAGCTCTTGCTCGGCCTGGACACGAGCGAGCAACGGAGCCGCGTCGAGCCTGCGGAAGGTCTCGGCCGCTTCAGCGAGTTGGATCCGGGCATCCGCGCGACGGCGGGCCCTGCGCAGCCATTCGCCATACAGCAGGCGTGTGCGGGCGTAGTTGAAGGGCCGGGACGCGGCCCCCGGCACCTCAAGCGCCAGCCGGAACTGTCTCTCCGCCTCTGCTCCCGAAGCCAGCAGGGCATGGGCGACGTGCATCGCGGAGATGACCCAATCAGCTTTGGTGCGCTCGGCGCAGCGTCTGAGCAACCGCGCCTGATGCTCGGCCGTGGTCAACTGCCCTGCCTGGACTGCGGCCTCGACACTGTCCAGCGCAGTGAGAACCGCGAAGGTGGGATGCGCCGAGTGATGCCCCTTCTCGGTGAGGCGGACGAGTCGGTCCAGTGCTTGCTCGGCCCGGCCCGCGAAGAGTGCCGACATTCCCAGGTTCCACTCGGCGGCCGCGCTCAGTGCGCGCGCTCCTCGTGGCACCGACTGCTCGAAGGTCCTGGCGGCGTACTCCGCGACTGCCTGCTCGTCGCCCCGGACGGCCGCTAGCCATCCGAGGCAGTTGCGGCACTGCGACGCCAGATGATCCGCGCCGACCTCCTCGGCCAACTGGAGCCCCTCGATGGCGTTCACCGTGGCCGAGGCCCAACGGCCCTGGGCAATCTTCAGCGTCACCGTTTGGGCCAGCGCCAGAGCCAAGGTGATGACCTGGTCCGTGTGTCGCAGCTTGTCGATCTTGCGATGGAGCGCCTCGTCCAGGACACCCTCAATACCCCAGGCCACGCCGAGCGGTGCCGGGGGCATCAGGCGCCAGGAACTGCTGCTGAGCCAGTCAGCGGTCTCCCCCGTGGGGACGAGAACCCGGCCGTGAGCATCGGCGCCGCACTCGCAGTCCCATGCCCACCATTGCCGCAGTAGCGCCAGCGGGTCGGCGTTCGGGAATTCAGCTTGTGGGAGCTGTAGGAGATGTTCCATCGCCGCACTCTGCAATCCGCTCTGACCGGCCGACCAAGCCGCCCGCACGGCCATGCTGCCGAGCTTGAACGCCTGCCCAGGGTCAGCCACCAGGTCCCTATCGCGGATCAGGTACCGGTAGGCGCTTTCCAGGTCACCGTGCGCGAACTCGATCATCCCGCGCAGCCCGTCGCTGAATCCCGCGACCGCGGACTCGCTGGACATTCCCTCGGCCCGTTCCAGCATTCCCCTTGCCACGTCAACCTGCCCGGCCTCCCAGGCCGCTCCCGCACCGTGAGCCAGGCGCCTGGCGCCATCCTCTGCGGACGGGGAAAGCATCGCAGCGCGCCGCAGGGCACGGGCGGCCGAGGCGCAGCCGCCGCGTGCCCAGGAAAGGTGGGCCGACTGTTCCAACAGCCGGGCCGCCTCCTCGTCAGATCCTCCGGCGGCCTCCGCAGCCGCAGCGAGGTGCCAGGGGCGTAGCTCGTCGGCCATCTCGCCGGTCAACACGGAGGCGAGGGCGCGATGAACGACCTGCCGGTCGGCCAGCAGCGCCTCCTCGTAGACCACCGCTCTTATCAACGGGTGCCTGAAACCGATCCACTCCCCCGCGCGCACGGTGAGCAGGCCGGAGCGCAACGCCTCGTCCCAGGCCGCCGAGTCGAGGCCGAGCATGCCGCCGGCTTGGCGCACGGTGTTGCGATCACCGCGGTCCTCGGCGGCAGTGAGCAGGAGCGCGGTACGGGCAGGCGGAGACAGGTCTGCGATCTGGATGCCGAAGGCGCGGCGGAGGCGCGGTCCGACGGCGATCTGTTCGCCGTCGAGGGGGTGCGTGGAGATGTCTCCGGCCGCCATGGAGACAGGCAGTTCCTGGAGCGCCAACGGATTGCCAGCCGCAGCGCGAACGACGTACCGGATCACGGCCTCGTCCGCATCGGGAGCCGCGGTGCCGACCAGGAGCCGGGCGTCTTCGCCGTCGAGTCCCCTGATTTCCCTCGCCGGTAGTTCCTCCCAAGGGCCATCGGCTGGATCGTCTCGGCCGGTCAGGAGAACGACCACGGATTCGTTGCGCAGCCGACGGGCTACGAAGGCCAGACACTGCGCGGAGGGTTCGTCCAACCATTGGGCGTCATCGGCCATGATCAGAAGCGGTCGTATCTCGGCAAGCTCCCCCACCAACGTCAGTACAGCCACGCCTATGAGGAATCTGTTCGGTGCGTCACCGCTGATTCCAAGGGCTCCGTTCAAGGCGTTGGCCTGGGGCTCCGGGAGGGTGCTGATCCTCTCCATCACTGGCAGGAGCAGTTCGTGCAGTGCAGCGAACGCCAGCCCCGACTCCAGACGAGTACCACGGCACGTCAGTACGGTGAAGTCCTCCGCGGCGGCTTTGGCCGTGTAGCCGAGCAGTGCGGTCTTGCCTATGCCCGGATCGCCCCAGAGCACCCAGGCCGCCCCCTGCCCTTGACGAGCGTCGTCAAGGAGCCGGTCAAGGGCTGCCTGCTCCTGGCGCCGTCCGTACAGGTCCATTTAGTTGAAATTGTAACGCCGCGTTCCACACAACTGTTGGCCACTGAGGTGCCAGGCTGAGAGGCCATCGTGCGTCTCCCCTTCGGCGAGGATGCCGAGTTGGCCAGGCACTTCAGCCTGGCCCCGACGCCTTCGACGTTCTTCGACAGCGGTCGGGGTCTGATGCCCCGCCAACACCGGGACTGAGCCCCTTGTCCGTCAGACTCACGAGTGCGCTCCAACACAGGGAAAATCTCTACCAGTTGAGCACGAAGCCGGTTGCTTCTGCCGCGTCCCGTCGAAGACCACGTCCAGGCGGCGGGTGGTCAACGTGCGCAGGTCGACGGCGACTTCGTCGCCAGGCCGCAGCAGGCCGGGATCACGGCGGACGCGGGCCTGGTCGGCGATGACGAACGTGCGATGCAGAGCGTCTTCGACGCCTCGGGCGGCACCTACGGCTCCCCGAAGATCTGGATCACACCGGTGAGGGAGGGATAGCGGGTTTCGGTGAACACCGTCGCGAAGCTCATGGCCGAACTCGACCTGGCCGGACGCATGGTTCGCCGACGACGTGGGCTGACCCGGCCCGGCAAGCGGGCCGCCGCCCCGGATTTCGTGCGCCGCAGCTTCACCGCGGACGCACCCGACCATATCTTTGCCGGCGACGTGACGGAGATCGTCACGGACGAGGGCAAGCCCTACCTGGCCACTGTGATCGACCCGTTCCCCCGACGTCTGCTCGGCTACGCGAGGGGAGCGCATCACGATGCGGAACTCGTCGTCGCCGCCTTGAACATGGCTCGTGCCACCCGCGGCGGCGGTGTCCGGGGCATGACCTTTCCTTCGGACCGCGGCGGCGCATACGCTCTCGCTGCTTCCGTCGGGCCTGCTGCCGCCTGGCGTGACCCATGCACCTTCACCACCCGCATCGAAGCCCGGCTGAAGATCTCCACAGTCCGAGGCGACTGGCACCGGCGAAGTTGACCGGAGTGCGGTATACCGGCGGACGAAGCAGCGGACGAGCTCTTAATGGGGACCCTCGGAGGCCGAGGGTCAACTCGACTGCGCGGCAGCCGCGTTGGCCGCCGTGCGGATCTCGTCGGCCAATGCCATGGCGGCCGGTGAGGTGTGGCCGACGCGGGTGGCCAGTGACAGCGTCCAGGTCAACGCGGGTTCGGTGACGGGGACGGCGGACAAACCGGTCTGCCGGGCCGCGGCGGTGGCCGGCATCAGGGCGATACCGAGGCCGTGCCGGATCAGCCCCATAGCGGTGGCGTAGTCGGCGACTTCGAACGGAACCGATCGCGGCAGCCCCGCCGACTTGAAGGCGGTATCGGTCGCGGCCCGGCTGCCCCAGCCAGGGGCGAAGTCGATGAAGGTCTCGTCCGACAGCTCGGCAACGCCCAACCGCCGCCGACGGGCCAGGCGGTGATCGGGCCGGCAGACCACACACATCGGTTCCTCGGCGAGCCGATGCAGGCCGACCGCGGAGGTCGCGGGACCGGTGTGGGAGACCAGGGCGAGATCGAGCTCGCTGTCGGCGACGGCCCGGATATGACCGACCGACCCCGCCGCCGCCTGCCGCAACTGCACCGTCACCCGCGGATGCGCCCGGTGGAAACGTCCGAGCACGGCCGGGACGTCCAACGGCCCGGTGGACATGAGGATCCCCAGCGTGACGGCGCCGTGCAGGTACCCCCGGTCGGTCGCCACGCTGTCGCGCGCCCGTCGGCCGGCCTCCAAGGTCGCCCTGGCCTCGGGCAGCAGCGCCGCCCCCGCCGGGGTGAGGGCGATCTGACGTTTGGAGCGGTCGAACAGCTCGACGCGCAGCTCGCGTTCGAGCCGGGCGATCGCCGCGGAGACCGCGGACTGAACGGTGTGCGACCGCCGGGCGCCGCGCGAAAAACTCAACTCGTCGGCCACCGCGACGAAATACTCAAGCTGCCGTAACTCCATCCCCTCATTATCGCCATTCGCGATGGGTCATATCGCGACCTTTCGTTGGACGTGATGCATGGCCGACGGCAGAGTCGTTGGCGTTGCCGGCTCATCCGGCGAAGGAACTGGCAGACGTGGAAGGCGTGAGAGACATGAAGGGGATGAAGGGAATGAAGGGCATGGAGGGGCTGACCATGACCGAAGGTAATGGCATGCCGCGGATCGGCTGGATCGGGGCCGGGCGGATGGGCGCCGCGCTGGCCCGGCGGCTGCTGGCCGCCGGATACCAGGTTGCCGTCTACAACCGCACGCGCGCCAAGGCCGAGGCGCTCGTCGAGGACGGCGCCACGGTGGTGGACCGGCCGGTGGAACTGGCCGATCGCGACCTGGTGTTCACCATGGTCTCGGCCTCCGACGACCTGCTGGCCGTGACCAGTGGCCAGGACGGAGTACTGCGAGGCGAGTCGGCACCGGGAGTGCTGATCGACTGCTCGACGGTGTCGGCCGAGGCATCGTCACGGGTGCGTCAGGCCGGCCGCGAACGAGGAACCGCGTTCCTGGCGGCTCCGGTCAGCGGCAACCCGTACGCGGTCGCGGACGGCTTGGCCACACTGGCCGTGTCCGGACCCGAAGGCCCGTACGCCAACGCCCGCCCGGTACTGGAGCAGTTGGCCGCCAAGGCGACCCATGTGGGAGAAGGGGAAGAGGCCCGGCTGGTCAAGATCTGCCACAACGCGCTGCTCGGAGTCCTCACCCAGTCATTGGCAGAGGTCACCGTGCTGGCGAACAAGGCAGGCATCTCCCGGGCCGCCTTCCTGGAATTCCTCAACAACTCCGTGCTGGGCTCGCACTTCACCCGGTCCAAGACCCAGGCGCTGGTGGAGCTGGACTTCACCCCGACGTTCACACCACCGTTGCTGAGCAAGGACCTTGAGCTCGCGCTGGCCGCCGCGCGTGAGTTCACGGTGCCCATGCCGGTCACGGCGGACGCCGCGCAACTCGTGACCTCGGCGGTCGGCGCGGGCTACCACGACGAGGACTTCGCCGTGCTGGTGCTTGAGCAGGCACGCCGATCCGGACTCACCCTCCAGCCCGAGCCCCGGACGGATGAAGTCGACTGACGCACATCGTCGTCGCACACACAGCACCCGAAGGGAACTCCCGTGCATGCCGCAGTAGTCACCGCCTTCGGGCGACCACCGCGCCACCAGCAACACCCCGACCCGAGGCCCGCCGAGGGCGAGGTACTCGTCCGCGTGCTCGCCGTCGGTCTCCATCCGCGCGTCCGATCCGGCGCCGCGGGCACCCACTACACCAGCGACCAGACCCTGCCGCTGGTCCCCGGCTTCGACGGTGTGGGCCGGACCCCGGAGGGCACCCGGGTCTTCTTCAGCGGACTGAGGGCACCGAACGGGAGCATGGCCGAGTGCGTCGCCGTCCCCGCCGGCCAACTGGTCCCCTTGCCCGACGGCGTTGACGACGTCATGGTGGCCGGGGCGATGAACCCGGCCATGTCCGCCTGGCTCGCCCTGACACAGCGCGCCGAACTGAAGCCCGGCGAGCGCGTCCTGATCCTCGGCGCCACCGGCAACGCCGGGCAGATGGCCGTCCAGCTCGCGCGCCTGCTCGGCGCGGGCACCATCACCGCCGCCGGCCGCAACGCCCGGGCGTTGGCCGGCCTCCCGGCCCTCGGTGCGGACCACACCGTCACGCTCGCCGCCGACGACGACACCATCGCCGCACGCCTTGCGGAGGCGGCCGCCGACGCCGATGTGGTCGTCGACTACCTCTGGGGCCACCCCACCGAAGTCGCCCTGGCCGCACTCTCCAACGCCCGCACCGATCCGGCCGCCCGCCTGCGCTGGGTCCACGTCGGCGCCATGGCCGGCCCCACCATCACCCTCCCCGGCGCCACCTTGCGCAAGGCCAATGTCGACTTCCGTGGCAGCGGCCAGGGTTCCGTCTCGCCCACCGAGATGCACACCGCCCACCGGGAACTCGTCGACCGGCTCCCCACCGCCGACCTGACGATCGAGACCCTGGCCGTACCCCTGAGCGAAGTCGAGACCGCCTGGGCCACCAACGCCCCCACCGGCACCCGCATCGTCCTGCTGCCCTGACAGGTCGGCAGGACGCGGTCACCCCGGCACGACGACCGGCCCCCTCGATGCCGCCCGTCCGGCAACGGACTCCGGTGGGGATCAACGGACTCCGGTGGGGGCGCACGACGGCACCAACGTCGGTCGGTCAGTCAGCGTCGACTACCGGTAGTTCGTCGTGCCGTGGGCCGGACGTCGAGCGTTCCGGCCCACGGCATCACGTCCCTGGACGCTCAGTCGGAAGGAGTGGAAGGGGTGGAAGGGGTGTCGGTACCGGACCCCTGCGACGCGTCCGCCGCGTCGGCGGCGTTGTCCTCGACGAAGTCGGCGGCCTTGGAGAAACCGGACAGCGGGCTGTCCGCACCGTAGGGGCGCCACAACAGCCTGATCGCCAGCTTGTCGTACCAGATCGAGGTGTCGTCGTGGGTGAGGTACACGGAGATCGAGTCGCCCTTGCGGACCGGCGCCGTCAGTGCGTAATGCTGCGCTCCGGCTCCCGACTGCCGCAGGATCGGGGCGTCGCACCGATACGTGTACCCGTTCACCCTGACATTGAGGCTGCCCTTGTAGCCGATGTTGTCGTTCTTGCTCGTGTTGTCGTAGCACTGGATGTTGCCGTACAGGACACCGTCCGTGGATGCCGTTGCCTGATACGGATTCGACGATTGGGGCGCTTGCCCCTGGCCCCACGAGCGTTGATAGGTGCTGCGGTAGCCCTGCACCGCCCCGGTGAATCCGGCCGTGCCGGCGAACTCGGCGTCTCCCTCCGCCCGGAGCTTACCGTCCACACGCAATCCCCCACCCGCCACGAGGTCGTTCGGTGCGTAGACCGTGACGTTGTGGTGGAAGACGGATTCACCGGCCGTGCTCGTTTCGAAGGCGCCGTTGGCCTGGAGCTTCCCGTCGGCCGTCAGCTGCTCCGTGACCTTGAGGGTCCCTCCGACCGTCGTGTTCCCCGTGACATCCAGCGTGCTCTCCGCCGTGACCGCCCCCGTCACGTCCAGTGTCTGCTGAGCCGTCACCACGCCCTTAGCGGTCAGCCCACCGCTCACCGTCAGGCTCGCAAGCGTCTGGTCCGTGACACACACCGTCAAGTGATCCCACCGCGTCACGAACCCGCCGTCCGGCGTGGGCGTCACCGTCTTCAGCGCGAACGCCCTGTCCCGCAGCACCTTCCCGGCCGGAACCGGATACACGCTCCCGCCCGGGATCGAGGCATCCGGCACGCGCTCCCCGTCCATGTACAACTCGTGGTTGTCGCCGCGCACATGGTGCCACTCCAGCCGTACCGGATCACCGGCGGCGATCCGCGTGGCGGGCGGGCCGCCCTGTGCCGTGACGGCCACCAGCGCCCGCCCGACCCCCGGCGCGGGGTCCGCCCCGCTGCGGAAGGGGAACTTCGCGACGTCCAGCGTCCCGGTGTTCGGCGCCTCCGGGATCGTGGAACCCGTCGTCGCCCACTCCTCGATCCCGATCCGGGCGACACCGGTCTTGTTGCTGATCGCGATGTTCTTCAGGGTGATGTACAGCCCGTCGACGGTGACTTCGCTCGTCCCGCCCGTCGGCTCGACGCTGAACCGCACCTTCGACGAGTCGCCCGTCGCCTCCCCCGCCGCAGGGAACACCGCCGTCTCCGCCATCGGCACGGCGAGCAGGACATCCGGCTGCGGACCCACGATCGTCCACCCGGACTCCGGCTCGACATACGGCGCGATGCCCTCGCCCGTCAACGCCAGGTCCTGGGCCAGGGAGCCGACCGGCAGGACGACGGCGATGCGGCTGCACCGCACCGTCGTGCCGCCGCTGTTGGAGATGACGAGGTCGATGGACCCGTAGGCCAGCTCATCCTCGTTGCCGGGGCCGGACTTGGGCGGGCTGACGGTCAGCGGGGTGGGCACGGTCGTCAGGGCGTAGCTCAGCACGCAGTCGCTCATCGGCGGTCTCCTTCTGTCTGGTCGTCGGCCTTCGCAGGACGCAGGGTGAGGCGGCCGGTGCGCAACGTCGGCGCGGGATACGGGTGGTGCGGTTCGCCGTCGGACGCGTAGGTGGTGGCCTCGCTCCACGTGTCCGCCGTCTCGTTCTGCGCCCACGTCCACGTGCCGTACCGGTCGGACGGGCGCGGTACGACGAGCGCGGGCGGCTGCTCCCCGGCCCGTACTCCCGCCGGGTCCGGTACGTACTCGCTCACCGGCAGCGGGCCCAGCCGGAAGGACACCGGGAGTTCGGCCAGTGGCGGTTCCACGAGCCGGGCGGGCAGGCGGACTTCGGCGGCCGGCAGGACGTCCGTGGTGGCGTGTGTCGTGCCGCGCGGGTCGGCGAGCAGGGTGAGGTAGGCGGCGTTCCGGTGGTCGGGGTCGCTGCCCGGGGGTCGGGCGGGCAGGGTGAGGGAGGCGCCCGTACCGATCGGGTCGAAGTACTGCCGTGCCTCGTCGGGGAGTTCGGCCTCGTCGAGGACCGTGTGCAGCACCCGGTAGTCCGTGTCGCGGTGCTCGCCGTGGAAGTAGCCGACGAGTCCGTCCGTCAGCTCGTTGCGTTCGCCGAGCCGGACCGGCCAGCGGTAGCCGGGGTAGGCCGGTGCCTGCGGATCGCGCAGGTTCTCCCACGAGGGGTCGGTGTGCGGCGGGCCGTCGAGGTCCAGGTCGAAGCGGACGCGCATCAGCGCGAGCGGCCGTCCGACGAGCACGCTCGGGGTGTGCGGGGGCGCGGCGTCCCCGATGGGGGCGGTGGTGGACAGGGTGCGGTCGATGACGGTGAGGAGGGAGCGCAGGGCGGCCGGGCCCCGGTCCGGGGCGACCAGCGCGGTCAGGAAGCCGTGCAGGATCGGGTGGTTGTCCCGCAGGTCGTCGATCTCGCGGTAGCGCGAGTACGGCAGCGGGTGCCAGGTCACCTGATGGGTGCCGCTGGGCGGCAGGGTCGTGCGCAGCTCGCCGAGCGGGGTGCCGTCGGGGCCGTACGCGTACAGTGCGCGGTCCAGGTACCCGGGGACGAGCCAAGCGGACACCGGGGTCGTGTCCGGGTCGCTCGCGGTCGTCAGCGGGTTGAGGTCGTTCCGGGCGTCGAGCAGGGTGAAGCCGGCCCGGGCGGGCTGGATCAGCCGGGGTGTGAGTTGCGTGAAGCGGTACCAGGTGGGCGGGTTGATGGTCCAGTGGCCCCGGCCGGGGTCTCCCGGGTCCTGCCACGAGGGGGTCAGTTCCTCGGGGAGTTCGGGTGCGAAGCGGCGGGCGGGTACGCCGACGCCGATCACGTCTCCGGGCTCGTTCCCGGGCGCGAACCGCAGGGCCAGCGGGTCCGGGAAGATCGCGGGCAGGGCGTGCCCGAAGCGGTCGATGACGGCGAGCCGGGCGAAGGCGAACTGGCCCGCGCGCAGCGGCTGGTAGGGGCTCTCGTTCCAGCCGGTGAACGGGCGCGGGAGAGCGCCCGGGTTGGGCGGCAGGGTGCGGCCGGACGCCTCGGTGAGCGCGATGCGCACGTCGTCCGGCAGCGCGGAGTGGGGGTTGAGGGTGGCAGGGGTGGACGCACGGGCGGCGAGCTGTTCGGTGAAGCCGGCGAGGGGCTGCGAGAACCAGTCGGCGTCGTCCTCGACCTGCCGGGCGAGTGCCCGCAGCGCGCCGGCTCCCGGTCCCGGGTGGGTACGGGCGTACTGGCGCAGCGCGGCGGCCATGGTCTCCGAGGGCGTCGGGGTGAGGAACTGGCGGCCGCTGAGGCTGAGGGGGACGGCGTGGTCTCCGGTGCCGAGCCAGTGGTACTCGGTGCCGTCGAAGCTCCAGTTGGCGCGGTCCGCATGGCCACCGTCCGGGTCGCCCCGCCACTCGATGGGGAAGTAGTCGACCTTCCACTCGAAGAACAGGGGCTGCCAGGGCTGCCGCCACTGTGCGGTGTACGCGCCAGGGGTGCCGATGGCGTTGGTGTGCGGGTCGCGCATGGCCGTGGCGAGCGCCTGCCAGTCGCTGAAGCCGGTGGCCCTCGCGAGCGTTCGGGCGTTGGCGGACGCGAGGTGGAAAAGCTCACGCAGCAGGGCCGACAGCACGCCGGACAGCCCGTCGGGAGACGGGAGGTCGGGCGGCTTCGGGGTCTGCGCGTCGCTCGCGGAGACCGTGCTCCCCGCGACCCGTACGCCGGTGACGAGCGCGTCCGGCCAGCGGCACGTCAGCGGCGGGTCCTCGTCCTCCTCGCTGGCGTCGTACTCGCCTTCGCGCACCGCGTACGGGTCGGCGGCCGCCACGTGTTCCGGGTCCGGCGGGAGGGGGCGGTCCTTCGTCCCCCGGATCACCACGACCGGGTCATTGGGCCGGTGGTAGCCGGGCAGGACAGCGCGCTTGAGGACGACTTCGCCCGGCGGGAGGCCGTGGTCGATCTGGTACTGGCCGATGGCGTCGGCGAGTTGCTCGGGGGTGTCTTCCCAGGGGATCGCGGCACGCAGCCGTGTCACCCGCTCGCGCTGGTCCTTCGCCGCCCTGGTGGCGTCCCCCACACGTGCCGTGAGGTCCTCGCGGTATGTGCCGCCCGGCTCCCCCGGAGCGTCCGGCACCTTCGGTAGGTTCGCCGCCCACCACAGGTCGTACAGCCGACGCTGCGCGGCGATGAGGTCCTGGACGGCGGCGTCGTGCGCGGCCTGGTCCTCGTTGAGCTTGGCGAGGGCCCGCGCGTAGGCGCTGCGTACGGCACGCGGCCGACGCCGGCGCGCGGTCGGGTCCGGCGTGCCGGGTTGCTCGGCGTCCTCCAGCACCCAGGTGTATCCGCCGGGCTCGGGGGTGAACCACGAGGCGTGCAGGGCGCGTTCGGCCTGGAACTGGCCGTCGGGTTCCTCCAACAGGTCGAGGACGCCGGAGTGCACGGCCGAGAGCAGGGAGGCGAGCTCGGGCGGGGATCCGGCGCGGCGCGCCGCGTACTCCTTGATGGCCTTGGTGGCGTGCTCGGTGTTGTTGCCCACGCCGATGGTGACGTAGTCGGGCCGGTCGGAGGCGGGCATGCCGCTGCCCCGGCGCTGCCACTGCACGTCGAGGACGGTGCCGTGGCAGACCGTACGGGCGGTGTCGGGTGCCGTGCCCGTGGCCTTCCAGTGGAGCGCGGCCAGCCGCTCCGCGAGGCCCCCGGCCAGCGGGTCGGCGGCGGGGTCGCCGTACCAGCCCGCGACCAGGTAGTTGAGCTCATAGACGGTGTCCGGGTCGAGGTCGTCCGTGCGGTCGTGCACGGAGAACACGTCGAGGTTGTACGGCTGGTACGCGGCGAAGGTGGGCAGCCCCGGGCCGACGGCGGTCAGGAACAGCCCACCGGGCGTGCCGGGTTCGCTCCATGCACCGTCGGCGAGGCTGATGCGGCGGCCGATGCGGGTGAGGCGGCCGTCCCGGTCCATGTAGGTGCTGGAGCCGAGGGCCGGGTCCAGGTAGTCGCTCTCGACGATCCAGCCGGTGTCGGTCCGCTCCCCCGAGCCGGTGTCGACGGCCTGCCGGACGACGAGCCAGCGGTTGGGCACGAGCGGGAAGACGGGGACGCCGTCGCCCCTCTCGTCCACGCCGTGGGTGAGGGCTTGCGGCAACTGCCAGTGCAGATAGACGCCTTCGCGGTCGGGGTCGGCGTTGAAGGCCGTGTCGGTGTTGGAGAACGCGGGCGGTTCGGGCGACAGGTTCAGCCGGGTGAGGGCGTAGTTGGCCTGCCAGCGCTGGAAGACCTCGGCGTGGCGGACGCGTTCGTTGACGGTGAGCGCCTCGACTTGCAGGGGGACGACGAGGGGATGTGTCACGGCGCGGTGCTGCCCTTCTTCGGGGGTCTTCGCGGTCATCGGGCCGTCCCGCGGGTGAGGAGCTGACGGCGGGGCGCGTTGACGAGCTGGACGGCCAGGCCCGCGGGGCCGAAGCGGTCCGCGGCCGACTGACCCAACTCGGCCAGACGGGCGCCGAGTTGGCGCAGCAGCCCGTCGGCGGCGGTGGGGCGCAGGTCGAGGACGGCGCGCCGGCCCGCGGGGTCGGGGCGCAGATACGCGTCGAGTCCGTCGGGGCCCTCGGGGTGCGGGAATGCCTCGCCGTCGATCTGCCGGGCGACGGCGGGCGGGTCCACGCGCCGCAGGTTGATCACCCGCCGCTCGCCCTGGCTGATGTCGACGCCGAAGGACAGGCCCTCGGGCGGCTCGGCCAGTTCCACCTCGTCGGGCACCTGCTCGAAGAGCACGAGCAGGACGTCGGGGCCGAGGACGTCCTGCCGGAGTACGGCGATCGGGGTGCGGGTGTCGTCACCGTGGCCCCGGTACGGGCGGACGAGCAGCCCGGGGCATTCCTGGACGAGCGCGGACCGGATGAGCACGCCCGCGCGGGGGGTCGGCGCCTCGTCGTCACCGCGTGCCCAGGGTGCGGCGATCCGGGCGAGGGCGGCGTCGGTCTCGCCGGTGAGGGCGATGCCCGCCGCGCCGGAGACGAGCGCGGTGAGCCAGCCTTCGTCGACGTAGAACAGGCGCAGGGACTCGGCGGGCAGGGCGTTCTCGTCGGGAACGAGGTCGGTGAACGGGATGGTGTGCAGCAGGCGCAGCCGCTGCAACCAGGCGCTGATCGGGGCAGCGGCGTCGGCGAGTTGGGCGGTGAGGGCGGTGCGCAGGGCGACCGGTGGGTCGGCGAGCAGCTCGGCGGTCCGCGCGACCCGTGCGGCTCCGCGCCGCCCGGCGGTCGGGGTGCGCCGGAAAGGCTCGGGCGGGGGCGCGTGGCGGGACTGAACGGGGTGCGTACCGGCCCGTAGCAGCCGTGCGGCGGCGCCGTCGGCGGCGAGCTCCTCAAGGAGGGTGCCGAAGGGGCGGGGGCCGAGGGCGCGTTCCGCCGCCCCGCCTGTCCCCCTCGCCCCAAGACCCACCGCCGCCAGCCGCTGCGCCAACACCGCCGCCCGGGTACGGGCCTTCGCGTGCCACGCGGTCAGCATCGCCGCGAAGTCGGCGTCGGCGAGGGCCAGTGCGCGGCCCAGCGTCCAGGCCGCTCCCCAGCCCGCGTCGAACAGCCCCCACGCCTTCTCGTACGCCATCAGCTGCGCGGCGCTCGTCCAGCCGGCGGCGGGTGGGGTCGGCAGCGGCTGCGCGGGCTCGGCCGTGAACGGACCCCGGTACCAGGCGTAGCTGCGCTCGCCGGTCTCCAGTCCGTAGGCCAGCGGCACCCGGCCGGAGGCCAGCCGGGCGCGGGCGGTGGTGTACGCGGCGGGATCGGCCCCGGCGGGCGGTTCGGCCGCGGGCACGGGTGTGCGCAACAACAGGTCGCGTTGCTTGTGCTCCTCGTCGGAGTCGAAGAGGAAGTGCCGGACCCGGCCGACGAAGCCACCGTTCGCATCCGGATTGCTGGTGAAGGACCAACTCCGCAGCGCGGCCAGGCGGATCCGTACGTCGGCGGTCAGCTCTCCGGCGTCCGCGTCCGCCAGGATGGAGCGGCAGCCCTCCAGGGCGACGAGGTGCGCGGCGTAGCGGACCTCGTGCTCGCGGTCGGGCAGCCGGTTGGCGACGACGACCGCGTAGGTGCCCTCGGCGAGCTGTTCGCCGCGCAGCCCGGTGTCGGGGCGGACGTCGCGGACGTGGATCAGGTGCCGGAGCTCGTCGGTGCGCGGGACGATCGTGGCGAAGACGTCGCCGGGGATGTCCACGGTGTGGCAGAGCGCCGTCGGGTCGCCCTCGATCTGCGAGGGTGCGATGCGGGGGTGGCGTACGCCTCCGGCGTCGGTGAGGAGTTCCGCCGCCGTCATGGGCACGGTCAGGGCCGCGGACTCGGGGTCGTCGGGCAACTCGCCCTCGGCGAACAGGAGCAGGGCGAGCCAGGGTTCCTCGGGTGCGGCGTCCAGAGCGGTCCCGGATTCGTCCAGGCGTCGCATCCACGGCAGGAGCGGATCGGTGAGCGTGAGGTGCGCGAGGGTCGTGCGGTAGTCGGAGCGGGCCTCGGGTGCCGGGTTGACGGCGTGCACATGCTCGTCGGCGAGGGCGAACTGCGGGGCGCGGACCTCGAAGGTCTCCTCGACGGGTACGAGGTAGTCGTCGGCGCCTGCCACGCCGGGCAGGGTCTGCGTGGCCCGTACGCGGTAGAGGCCGGCGTTGATGGCGGGTTCGCGGTTGTCCTGGAAGTGCAGGACGAAGCTGGGGTCGGTGACCCGCGCGGGGGCGCGGCGCTGGTCCGTCATCGGGCGGCCCCTTCCGAGGCGGTGGCGGCGAACACGGTGTAGAGGGCAGCGGAGGCGACGGTGCCGGGCGGTAGCTGCCAGTGCCCGGTGGCGATCGGCGCGTTGTCGTGGATCTCGACGACGGTGATGGTCGCGTCGTCGCAGGCGACGAAGGCGCGGGCGGCGTCCGGAGTGAAGGTGACGGACAACGGGCGGGCGTCGAGGGGGAGTTCACCGAGGAGGGCGCTGCCGCTGACGACCGAGACGGCGGAGCCGTGCAGGACCCAGGCGCGGTCGGCGGGGTCGAGGGCGAGGGCGCGGGGGTCGGCTCCGATGGCGACGTCGTACTCGACGGTGGTGACGGGCGGCGAGCCGGGGCGCTCGTAGACCGTGACCACCTGCCCGGTCTCGCCGACCATCCGCAACACGACGGCGCGACGGGCCGAGTTCGTGAGCATGGCCAGTGCGGTGCCGCGTT
Organism: Streptomyces sp. WZ-12; assembly: GCF_028898845.1. Taxonomy (NCBI): domain Bacteria; kingdom Bacillati; phylum Actinomycetota; class Actinomycetes; order Kitasatosporales; family Streptomycetaceae; genus Streptomyces; species Streptomyces sp. WZ-12. The sequence continues at coordinate 616,962 of NZ_CP118574.1, forward strand.
GCGGGAAGTTGTACGGCGTGTACGAGGCCCCGGGGGTCGGCACCGGCATCACCTGTACCTGGCCGTTGCTGCCCGCCGCCGCACCGTAGACGTACACCCGGCCGGACTGGCCCGGCGTGAGGAACGTGGGTGTCGCGGGCCCGTAGACCACTCCGAGCTTCGAGCCGGTGGAGGTGTCGTACGTGACGGTCTTGCTGCCGTCGTTGGCGTTGACGTACAGCCGCCCGGCCTCGACGTCGACCGCGATGCCACCGAAGCTCTGGACGTCCTGCCGGTCGACGTCCGTGTGAACGGGATCGGCGCCTCCGGCGAGGTCCACTGAGGCCGCGGCGACCTGAGCCGGACGGGCCACGACCGCCCGGGAGTTGTCGCGTGTGACCGCGAACGCCGTCGGCTGCCCGACCAGTTGGATTCCGGTGCGCGGCGGCCGTACCCGCTGGGCGACGACGTCGATGACCGCCAGCTGTTTCGGGTCCCTGCCGACCGCGTAGAGCGTCGAGCCGTCCACCGAGGTCGCCGCCAGGTACGGGCCCGCCTGGCCTACCGGGGCCCGGCCGACGACGGCCGCCGTGTCCGGGTCGACGGACAGGATGGTCCCGGTGGTGTCGTCCAGGACGAGGACGACGGGCCCGGGGGCGGGCGGTTGGGGGTCCTCGGTGAGCAGCAGCGGGTCCGCGTCGAGTCCGGCGGTGCGGGCCTGCTCGGCGTATGCGCCCACCGTGCCGTTGGGCAGCGGGGTGTCGGGGCAGAGCCCCGCCAGGACACCGTGCATGCGGGTGCGGGCCGAGCCCCCGGCCAGGTTGGCGAGCTGTCCGGCGAGTACGCCCACCCCCGCGCCGAGCGGTTCGGCGAGCTCGACGGGCGAGCCGGTGGGGCCGGCGTTCGGGTCGAGCGGGAGCGCGGCGTCGGGGTTGAGCTTCTCCGTGGCGAGGTCGCGCTCGGCGATCGGGCCGAGGTTCTGGCCGTTGGTCTCGGGCGGGGGGACGGTGATGCGCAGACCGGTGCGGTGGTCGAGGAGTGGTTCCTGGCCGAGGGTGTCCTTTTGGGCGACGTCGGGGTCGCCCCACAGCGCGAACGGCACATTGCCGTGCTCCACGTCGACCTGCCACTTGCCGTCGTTCGGGAGCGACTGCCAGGAAGCGACCTGCCGGCGGCGGGTGTTGCTGTACTCGACCGTGACGTGCAGCAGCCCGTCGATGCCCTTCTTCTGCATGGGCCGGATGTCGACGGTGCTGTGCCCCTCCGGCTCCCGGTCGTTGAACTGTGCCTGTGCCGCGGGGACGACGCTGGAGACGGCGAAGGAGAAGCCGGCCGGGTCGGCCAGCCACGGCTCCGTACCGGCCTTGACCCTCGCCGCCCGCAGAGCCGGGTCGGCGTCGGGGTCGGTGAGCAGGCCGGTGAGCGGGTGCGCGGTGAGCGGGGCCTCGGGCGGGAGGAGTTGCGTACGGAACTCGTCCCAGGTGAGCGCCGCGGGACCGGACAGCGAGGCGCCGAACTTGACGGTGACCTTGATGAAGACGAACTTCGCGGTGACCGTGCCGCCCGTGGGCGGCCCCCACAGGTCGAGCGAGGCCCCGATCTCGCCGCTGACGGTGAACAGCAGCTTGACGCGGGCGCCCACGCGGAGGGAGATCCCGGCGCGGAAGTGCAGGGGTGCCCACTGGATGAGCAGATTGGCCTGCGCGGTCAGCCATGCCTCGACGTTCCCGGCCTTGTAGCGCACGTCCAGCATGCCGCCCGCCATGACGGCGTTGGGCGTGAGCGCGAAGTAGGCGCCGCCGCTGACGGTGACGGCCGAGCCGACGGACCAGGTGAAGCCGAGACGCGGGACGACCGGGAAGTGGCCGGGCTTGGTGTAGTCGGGGTGGTAGCCGCCGACGGTGAGGACGAAGTCCCCGGCGTGCGGGCTCGGCCCGAACCAGGAGTAGAAGGCGAAGCCGCCGGTGAGCACGCAGGACGGGTCGATGACGTAGGAGTCCACGAGCTGGGCGGTGGCGGCGAGTTCGCCGCGCGCGGACTGGTAGACGATCCGCAGGTCGACGCCGACTTGGGCGTATTTCTTCGCGCCCTTCCTCGGGAAGCTCGCGGTGGCGCGGCCGATGAGCGCGAGGGTGAGGGAGTTGCCGACTTCGAGGAGCAGCAGGACGCGGGCCTGCACGAACTCGAAGGAGGTGAAGTCGATGCCGCCGGCCAGCCAGATCTGGCCTTCGGCGGGCGTGACCCAGGGGTTGGGCCCGCCGGTGAGCACCGGGAGCGTCTTGAGGGGGTCGTCGTCGAGGCCGCCGTCCAGGCCGGTGACGAGGGGGAATTGGGCGATCTCGGTCTGCTCGGGGACGCGGACGCTGCTGTTGTAGCCGAAGCCGAGGGCGAAGCCGGTGACGCGGAACGGTGGCGGCCCGCCGAAGGTGCCCTGGAGACGACCGAAGGCGAAGAACGAGGTCATGCCGTCGCCGCGCCGCTGGTACGCGCCGAGCGCGAGCGCTCCGAACCTCGGCATCTCGACGACGAGCAGGCCCTCGATCAGGATCGTGTAATCGTCCGGCGGGGGCTGGCGGTTGAGGAGAGCGCCCGCGATGTGCAGCGGGTTGCGGCGCAGATCGACGGTCAGCCCCTGGAGGCGGGGTTCGGCGCTCATGGTGTCGAGGTCCAGGGCGATCCCGAGCCCGATGACGCCCAGGGTGAACCCGGAGGCGCCCATGCTCGCGTCGAACATCACCAGCACCTTGCCGGAGTCGAAGCCGGCGCCGATGCGTTGCAGGTGCAGGGGTCCGAAGGAGCGGCCGATGTCGGCCCACGCGGCGGACTCCGGACCGCCGCTGCCGCTGTCCCTCAGCGCGAGCTGTTGCTGCCCGCCTCCCCCGAAGGAGACGGCGAGCGGGTCCTGTGCCGCGCCCGCGACCTCGTACGGGAGGGTGAGCACCGCTCCCTTGGGCAGGCCGGACCCGGAGTCGGGCAGCCTGCCGCCGGTCCAGCCGGTGGCGTCGAGGTCGGCGTTGACCAGTGCGATCTGGGCGGTGGTCAACGCGCCGCCGGTGACGAGGAATTGGATGCCGGTGATGCCGACGTCCACGCCCGGCGGGATCTGGCCCCCGACGAGCGGTAGCTGGGACAGCTTGGTGGGGCTGAGGTCCGCGATGTTCGCGGCGACGAGCAGGACGAGGGCGCGCGGGGTGCCCGGTACGGACGCGACGACGATGCCGCCGCCGGCCTCGGTGGTGGCGGACAACAGCAGCCGCCCGGCCGTCCTGTCGTAGCGCAGGCCGACGGAGGCCAGGGCGGGCAGGAGTCCGGCGGGGACTCCCGCGGGGATGGACAGCCCGACGGCACCGGCGAGTTCACCCGCGGTGACGGCGGGGGTGCCGGTCCAACGGGCGGTGAGGACACGGCCGGTGGGGTCGCTGTCGTAGTCGACGGCGAACTCCAGGACGCGCTCGGTCTCCTCGTCGAGCGGGACGGTCAGCCGCAGCAGTCCGGAGACCCGGGTGTGCCCGGGGGTGTGGTCGACGGTGACGGTGAGGGAGACGGGGATCTCGTCGACGGTGAGGGCGGTGGTGCACGCGAAGGTGAAGTGGCCGTGGGTGTCGAAGGCGACGGAGAGTTCCTCGACGGTCAGATCGCGCAGGGCTTCGGGTACGTCGATGCCCAAGTGGCCCATGATGGCGGCCGGTTGCAGACCGACCGCGTGCGCGGTGAAGGCCCACCCGTCGGTGGAGGACCAGGTGCCGGCGACATCCAGCACCCCCGCGTCGAGCTGCCACCGCGCCGCGAGCCCGGCCAGGGTCACCCCGGCCTGGTGCGAGACGGTGAGCACGACCTGGCCGAGCCTGATGCCGGTGACGGGCTCCCAGACGTCGGTGAGGGCGAGGTCGAGTCCGTAGCCGCGGTTGCCCGCGTCGGAGGCGAGTTCGGCCCAGAGGGTGAGTTCGCTGACGGTGAGGGTGGCGGGGACGGGGATGCCGGGGAAGCGGTCCTGGAGGAGTTGGCCGGCGTTGACGGGCCGGACCAGGGTGCCGGTCAAGGAGCGGTCGGGGAGGCCGATTTCGACGTCGATGGCGATGTCGTCGGCGAGTTCGACCGTGCCGCCGAGCGTGGTGAGGAGCTGGGGACCGGCGAAGGGGCTGAGCACGGAGAACTCGGCGTGGAGGTTCCGCACCGTGAGTCCGTCCAGCGGGCTCCACTCCCGGTCGAGTCCGACGGCCAGTTGAACCGTGAGGAGGCCACCCGTGCCGGCCGTCTGCGCGGAGCCGTTGCCCACTGTGTAGGCGACCGCGAGGGCGGTGAGCGTCAGGCCGGTTCCGGGTGCGAGGTCGAGCGGCAGGTCGAAGCCGCCGGTACCAAGGGCCGCGAAGGCCGTCAGCTCGTCCAGTGCCGTGAGGCGTACGGGCGTGAATGCGGCGCCGAGCCGCCAGATGGTGCCGTGTGCGGGCGGATAGCCCCACAGGTACGGCTTGGGGTCGGCCTGCGCGCCGGGGAAGTCCAGTTCGGCGCCCGCGCCCACCAGAGCCTCGGACTGCTCGTTGAGGGCCGGTTCCACACCGAGCACCAGGTGCAGGGCGCCGAGGCCGAAGCGCTCCAGCGGGATGAGGGCGTCGCGGAGTTCTTTGGGCAGGTCGGGTGCGTCGGCGGACAGGGCGGCGTCGATCCGTACCCCGACGACGACGCCCTTGCCGGTGTCGGCGAGGAACCGTACCGCTGTGTGCGCCTCCGTACCGCTTGCCAGTGGCACGGTGCCGACGGCCGTGAGCCGGTCCACGTCGATCGCCGGCGCGCGCACGTGCAGTACGCCGTCGGCGAGGTGGTCGTGGAACAACTCCTCGGTGGGCTCCAGTTCAAGGAATTCGGGTGGGACGGTGAGTTCCGGCAGACCTACGGCGGCCTGCAGGGTCGCACGCAGCGTCTCGACGGTCAGCGCCATGGCAAGCCTCCTACTCGTACGAGATCTCGTAAGTGCCGGCGCCGTCGCGGTCGATCCACAGGATCCAGTCGCGGCCCGTCCATTCGCCTGCGGGGCTGCCGGGGGCTGCCGGGTCCGGGGGAAGCGGCTGCCCGGCGAGGGTGCTGAAGACGCCCTTCCCGGTCATGTCCTGGAAGTCGAACTGCCAGGGGACAGCGGTGGTGTTGCCCTGGTAGCCATGGCCCCAGTGCCTTTTCAGCGGCTTCTTCGAGGTGACCTTGGGGTCCGGGATGCCGTGCGCGGTGCGGACCGTCTCCCAGTCGCCCAGCATCCGATCATTGAAGTCGCTGTCGGTACAGGTGGCTGTCCTGCCGCCGAAGAGGAGGGGACCGGTACTGACGAACAGGCCGTCCGGGGTGGTGTGTTCCAACCATTCCTTGCACGTGGAGGTCTTGCTCCCGTGATGGCCGACCTTGAGCCACAGGTTCTTCTCCCGACGGAACCACTTCTCGGTCGGGTCCTTGTCGAAGTCGATCAGGAACTTCTCGTTCTGCTTGAGGGCATCGGCCATCAGCAGCACCTTCTGGCGCTGCCCGCCACCGTCCACCGCCCCGGTCAGCACGAGGACCAGGCTGCTCAGATTGGCGAGCGCTTCTTTCTGGGCGCCTTGGATACTGGCGATCCCCTTCAGATGAAACGCACCGCTGTCGATCAAGTAGAGGTTCGGCGCGGCAGGTGTCACAGGGGGGAACAACGGCTCCGGAAGTCCCTGGTCCGGCTTCTCCCGTGGCGGATGCACCACGCGGTGCCCGCTGGAACTCGTCAGGCTCGCGGGGTTGGTGAGCAAGGTCTCCATGAAGCGGAAGCTCCTGTTGCCTTCCTTGTAGTCGCCGGATGCCATGGAGTACCAGACGTTGTTCAGGGTGTACCGCAGCTTCTTGGTGGAGTCGAGAAGGACGTCCCCCAGCAGGTTGAAGTGGTCCTCGTCGGGATGACTGATCAGGAGGTAGTCCAGGACGCCGGGGTTGACCAGGTCCCCCAGGTGATCGTCGATCCGCTTCCGGAGGTGGTCGATCAAGCGCTGCTTGGCCGTGCCCGCGGCCGACGGCCCCCCTGCCTGTGGCCGCGGCGCCACCTCTCCCCCGGGTTTGGACCCGCAGTCCAGCAGCACCGCCGCGTCCGCCTTCGGCGCCCCCGGTTTGTAGAACGTGATCAGGGTGCAGTCACCCTGCCCCACGTTGAAGAACACCACCTTGACCGGCATGTTGTCCCCTTGATGGCGTTGGTCCGAAACGAACCGCGCACGTACGGACGACAGTCCGCAGCCGCGCGGTCGCCGGGCCATCCCACCGCAAGCGAGACCGATGACCGCCAGGAATCCCCTTCTATGGCGCGTTCCGGAGCAACCCTGGCCTAATGTCCGCCGTCCGACGCGCCGCCAACTAACGGCATCCGAACCAACAATCGACCGACCCAAACAAACGGCCTACCTCTCCCGTTGCAGTTGGCTATCACCCCTGACCAGGGCCAATACCCAACTGCAACACGAGCACCAAGCGGTCGGCTCCGGAAGCCCTTCGGGGGTGACTTGAGCACTCGCCTTGCGCGTGGAGCCCAGGTAGCGGAGCGCACGTGCCACCGGTGTCATTGCGCACGACGCCAGCGTGGCCCCTCTACAACCAGGCGGGAGATCCGAATGCGGACCGGGTCCGCGGCGGCGGATGCGCCCAGTTTCCGTCCACGGTTTCCGGGCTGGTTGGCCGCTGCGGGTCAGCCGCGCACCGCAGCCATGCACTCGTCGTAGAGGTCCATGATGTCGCCCTTGCCATCGTTGGCGACCCAAGTCATCGATGCGGCATCCAGGCATGCGAACGCCGTCGCGATCACCGCGCGGGCCTTCGCGCCCGCTTTGCCGGTAGCCGCGTCCATACGGGACTCGATGAGCGGCAGCAGGTCCTCCTGGAACCGCAGTCGCTTTTCGAGCCAACCGGCGCGCAGCGAGGCGGTGTTGTACAGGAGGCGGAACCGCTCCAGGGCCTGTTCCCGACCGTCGTGCAAGGCCAGTACGGCAGCAACTCCCGCACGCAGGGCGTCCCAGACATCGACATCGGCGGGCTGTTCGCCGATCGCGTCCATCAGGACCTGCCCGAACCGGTCCCGGCCGCCGCCGAGAAGGTCCTCCTTGGCGCCGAAGTAGCGGAAGAGGGTGCGCTGGGAGACGCCGGCCTCTCGGGCGATCTGGGCGATGGTCGTCTCGTCGTAGCCCTGCTCGGTGAACAGGCGCAGCGCCGTCTCCAGAATCTCACCCACAGCTTTGATCACCGGTGGCACCAGCGGCATCGGCAAGGCGACCGCCGAACTACTCCACTCCCGCGGCTACCACGTCATGGTCACCGGCCTCGACAACGTCGCCGACACCGGACTCCCCGAAGGCGTCACGGCCGTGCGCGCCGACGCACGGTCCCTGCCGGACATCGACCGGGCAATGGATCAGGCACGCCGGCAACTCGGCTCGCTCGACCTGCTCTTCCTCAACGCGGGCATCTCCCGCCCCGGCCCGATCGAATCGACCGACGAAGACGCCTTCGACGCCCTGTTCGACACCAACGTCAAGGGAAACTTCTTCACCCTGCAAAAGGCGCTGCCGCTCCTCAACGAGGGCGCCTCGGTCGTGTTCACAGTGGGCGCCGCCGAAGGACTCGGAGCCGCGATGACAGCCGCCAAGGGCGCTCTGCTGCCCCTCATGCGGTCCCTCGCACTCGAACTCGCCCCCCGCCGCATCCGCGTCAACGCGGTCAGCCCAGGAATGATCAACACCCCCGCCTACAGCAAAATGGGCGTCTCCCAGGAAACGATCGACTCCTGGGCCCGGGACGTCCCGCTCGGCCGCGTCGGCGCTCCCACCGACATCGCCGAAGCCGTGGCCTTCCTCGCCTCGGAAGCCGCCGGCTACATCACCGGCGACAACCTCACCATCTCCGGCGGCATCGGCGTTCGCTCCAACGCCTGAGGAATCCGCCCAGCCTCCGACGTTCACCGCGCCCCAGATCGCCGAAGTCACAGCGCTGGACTGCCAGTTGCCCACCGAGTCCGGAGCCCGCCCCCGCACTGGTCGTGCCCCGAGCTCACGCACCGTTGCCCCCGA